>JAWLBS010000006.1:0-47756 GCA_041687575.1 Phycisphaerae bacterium
CGGCGAGATGGAGTTCGCCATCATCTCCAAGAACAGCATCCGCAACACGGTGGAGGTGGTCGAGACCGAAAAGCAGGCCATTCAGGACGCCCTGGGCATTCCCAAGGAGCACATCCTGATCAACTGGTGCCACGTGCACTACACCGACAACGGCGAGTTGGGTTCGGCCGAGTCGATCGCCGCGCTGACCCAGGCCAAGGCCTCGGCTGTGCCCGCCGAGATGGCCGTGCTGCACCAGCAGACGGGCCCGGGCTACAACTACACCCGCCGGGGCTCTTCCGGTGGCTTTACCGACGGGCCGATCGATGACAACCTGTTCTGCGTGCTGTTCCGCGACCTGTCGGGCAACCCGATCGGCTCGTGGATCCGCTTCACCGGCCACGGCACGATCTATGCGGACAACCGGATGTGCCGCGAGATGGAAAGCCGCTGGGGCGGCATCTGCGCCTACATGAATGGCAACGCGGGGACCGTGAACGCGGCTTGGGCGTCCGTGGGAGGCTTCTTCGAGCCGGTGCACATGGTGGACCTGATCATGGCGGCGCTGCCCACAGCACAGTTCAAGACCGTCACCGAGATGGGGGTGGCCTCGGCGTGGACCTACTACTACGGTGTCAGCACGCTGATCCAGTGCACGCGGATCGGGGACATCTACCTGCCGGTGTACAACGCCGAGCCGCCCCTCGAACAAGGGCTGGCGACGGCAGCGCTGCTGGGGTTCGACCAGGCGATCGTCGTCGGGTTCGGCAACGGCCGGGCCGGGCCGGGCGGGGGCTACTACTACTGGAACGTCACCTCGGGCATCGCGCGTTGGCAGGCGCTGCGGATGATGCAGGAGACGGTCCGGGCGGCCAACATCGTGGACATCGCCTTGGGCTTCTCGCCGGGCGACTTCAACGGCGACGGGAGCGTCAACGCGATCGACCTGCTGATGCTGGCCAACACCTTCACCCTGTCGGCCGGCATGCCCGGCTTCGACGCCCGCTGCGATCTTAACGGCGACGGGAGCGTCAACGCGATCGACCTGCTGACGTTCGCTCGCGATTACTGGCCGCAGTAGCGCGGCGGCAGCCTGCCAGGAGCATGCACCGCAGGCGGTCGGGCTTCGGCCCGACCGCCCTGCTGCGCAGGAGAGCCGTCATCCTGAACATGGTGAAGGTCCCTTGCCCTGCAAGGCGTCTCTCCGTTGTCATCCGGAAGCGCCGTGGTTGTCATCCTGAACGAAGTGAAGGATCTCTGCCAAGTGGACCGCTCAATTCTGGGCACTCCGTCCAATAGAGATTCTTCGCTGTGCTCAGAATGACAGCGTAGACGTGTCACCTTGTCACCTTGTCACCTTGCCACCCGGTCACCTTGTCACGCCTTCACGTTGTCATGTTGTCATATTGTCACGTTGTCACGTTCTCATCCCCCGCCGCCTCCCGGCACCACCGCGCCACCCGCTGGCGGATCCGCAGGGCCGTCGACTCGTCGCAACAGACCTCCAGCCCCTCCCACCACGCCACCCGCCGGCCGTTGTACTCGCTGAACAGCACATGCCGCCGGGGCGAGAGCCGCTCGAGCCCCACGCCCATGCTCGCGTTCCACGGCCGCAGGTCCGCCGGGCCGAACCCCTCACGCAGCGCGAAGCCCGCCGGCGTCATCCGCAGCTGCATCGGCGCCGGCGGTACGGCCGGGGCGATCGCTTTGCGAACAATGCTGCGAAGAACCACCGCCGCGCCCGCCCCCGCGCCCAGCATGAAGGTCGCGCCCCACGGACTGCTCAGCCACGCCGCCGCCCCGGCCGGCTGCCGCCACGCCCACCACCCCAGCAGCAGCGCCCCCGCGCCCAGCGCCAGTCCGATCGCCCAGTGGCGCAGTCGCCGCCGCCGGCTGGGCGCCTTGCCCTTCTCCCAGCCGTACAGCACGATCATCGCCGGGTCGTACCCGCAGCCGCACTCGGGGCACACCCCCCGTTCGGGCAGGCCGAACAGCAGGTACCCGCAGTCCGGGCAGCGGTCGACCCGCAACGGGTCGGCGGGGCGATACGACTGGTCGTCAGCTTCGGCCATCTTACGGAATTGTAGGCCGTGCCCCCGAAGCGACGCATCGCTCCCCCGACCGCGCGGGAAGGAGCCCGAAGCGTGAGCGAGGGTGTCTTTTGTCGTTCGACAAGCGCAGAATGCTCGTATCCTGCGTTGCGCTCAAACGAGCCCGAGGCGCAGGCGAGGGTATCCTTTCCGCCGTTGCCGTTTCCGGGTGCCATGGCCGCGCTGCTCGCCACGGCGTAGCCGTCGTTTGGCGAAGCCGGGTTGCGGCCATGGAATTCTTGGCAAGAGCACGGCCCCCGCATCCCGAGTTGCGCTCAAACGAGTCCATGTAGGGCGGGCTGCGCCCGCCAAAGGCGCCCATGGAATCCTGGCAAGGGACCTGTCGTGGCCCCCTGACTTGCGCTCAAACGAGCCCGAAGCGTGAGCGAGGGTTTCCTTGTCGTCCCGGATGTGCAGCACTCCGCATCCTGCCGGAACGAAGCGAGAGCTCGCCTCATCGCCTGTCAAACGGACAATTGCTATTACGTGTTGCGCTGCCAAAGAAGGCAACGGTGGTAACCAGTCGCAGGAACGCGGCCCGCAAGCGGGCCGGCTAAATGAACACGCCAATCGCCGACTTCATTGTCTGCGCCGGACTCAATGATCCCCGCTGGCGGCCGATGCCCCGCCGAGCCACCACTGCCCGATCCGGCGGTGGATCTCCAGCGCGGCCGCCTCGCTGGCGCGGAATTCCAGAAACACGACCTGGGCCTGCAGACGGACCATCGCCCGCGGGCCGGTGACCATGATCGTCAGGCGGTAGCGCCCGCCGGGCAGGCCCTGCAGGGTGACGCTGTGCGACCGGTCCCAGCGGACCAGGCGGACCCGGCCGAACCCGCGGCGCTGACCAAAGCCAGCCGCGCACAGTCGCGCCTGCATGGGCGGAACGTCCCGTTTCATAGAACGCCGGCGCGTGACGACCAACGCAGCCAGCCCGCCAACAAGCACAAGCCCGACAACGCTGCCGGCGATCCAGCCGAAGCTCATGGACGCGCCAAGCACGACGGCCCCGATAGCGGCCCCCAGCACCGTCAGCAGCAGTGTCATGCCCCACCACGAGTCTGACCAGTTGGGCGACTGGTGATACCGCCAGCCGTACAGCACGATCAGGTCCGGACTGTAGCCAAACCCGCACTCGGGGCACTGTCCTGCCTCGGGCAGCCCCGTCAGCAGGTAGCCGCACTGCGGGCAGCGGTCGATCCTCAAGAGATCGATGACCGCGGCCACGTCATGTCCGTCGTCACTCATGGCCACGCATGCCTCGATGCTTCTCAAGATATACCAGATCCGCCGCTGGACGGAGTATACAAAACGCAAGCGATGGACGCACCAAGAAGCAGAGATCCTTCGCGTTGCTCAGGATGACGACGTTCGAGACCGGATGTGTGCTTCGGTCCGGCAGGGCCCGCCCCTCTACTCCTCGCACACCACGAACTCGCACCCGATCTGGTACCCGTCCTCGCCCGCCGTGCAGTGTACCACCTTGACGTTGGCGGAATACTCGAACCGGCGGATCGGTACGAACACCGCTGCCGCGGCGCACTGGGGGATCGGCTCGGCCGTCAGCAGGCCGACCCCGGCCGCCGACAGGTCCAGCACCGTCGCCTCCAGGCTGATCAGCCGGCCGTTGGCGTCCTGGTAGCAGATCGTCGCCGGGGCCTTGAACGCCCAGCGATGGCCTTCCCGACGCGCCAGCTGGGGAAACGTGCCGCCATAGCCGGCCGCCGCGATCGTCGGCAGCAGTGATGCGCAGTGGCTGGGCGGGGCGGTGACTTTTTCGCGCCGCTGGTATGCCTGCATTCCGGAACCTCCCTCCGAAGGCAAGTCGGTGATTCGGTTATGTCGCGGTCGCGGGACAGCGGCCGCCGTTTGGGATATCCAATACGATTCGGCTCCAGTCAAGCCGCCGAGCTTGCCGCAGATCGGATGTTGGGCTATGACAGGCAATAAGCGGAAACCTGGCGCGATTTCCTTCAAGGCCACTGTCAAATCATGGAGGCCCTCATGCTTCGTCACTTGTCTGTCTTGCGATGGATGTTCCCTGTCGCCGTCGTCGCCGTGGGACTGATCGGCTGTGCCGAGATGTCCGAGCGGATGGGGATGGTATCTTCCGATCGCCGCGTGCAGGCCGGCCCGGACGTGCAGGCCGGATCGGCGACCCTGCCCTGCGTGGCCGACACCTACATCGCCGCCTACCCGATCGGTCTGACCTCGCTCGACGCCCCCGACAGCGAACAGGGCGGCAATGCCGGCACCACGGAGCGATTGAAGATCAAGAAGTTCGAGAACCGACCGCTCCTGCGGTTCGATTTCTCCGCCGTGCCGGCCGGGGCGACGATCACCGACGCGGCGGTCGAGATCCAGATGACCGACGACGAGCCGCTCAACCACGTCGGCGTCTACTCGCTGCACGTGCCGTGGAACGAGGGCCAGGGCAACTTCGATGACGGCAGCAACCTCGACCTGACGCACAACGGCGCCTGCTTCATCGGCCCCGCGGGCATCGACAGCACCTGGATGCCATACCCCACCGGTGATTTCAACAAGGCCTCCGGCGGCAGCGGCGGCAACGCGACCTGCGTGGTCCGGGCCGAGCCGCTGGGTGACCGGCGGTGGCGGATTCCCGTCGACCCGTACGTGGTGCACGCGGCGATAGAGAACGGCCAGACCCTGATCCTCTGCGACGAGACCGGCATCTTCACCGGCGATCTGAGCAACGCCTTCTTCCACAGCCGCGAGGTCGAGGGCAAGGGGCCGGTCCTGAAGGTCTCCTGGAAGTCGGGGCGCGATGACGTGGCGCCGCAGTTCGACGGGCGCGTCAAGGCCCGGCCCGGCCCGTTCGCCGGGACGATCGCGCTGGAGCTGCCCGCCGCCGGAGACGACGGCAAGGAAGGCACTGCCCTGGGCTACCATGTGAGCGTCGACGGCCAGTCGCTGGCCCAGTCGCTGATCCCGCGCCCCCAGCGGAGCCTGCGAAGCATGCTGGTCCGCGACCTCGAGCCCGGAAAGCGGGTCGAAATCGAGGTCGTCGCCTTCGACGAGGCCGGCAACACCGCCAGCCAGTCGATCAAGGCCACCGCCCGCAAGCCGTTTGCCGGCACGCTCGCCGCGGCCCGGCCGCTGCCGCCGGTCGACCTGCCGCCGGCGAAGACCAATAACGCCTTCACCGCCACGCTGGTCGACGGGCTGACCCTGTTCGACCCGAAGACCGGCAGCTTGTCGCCGCAGCAGACCCGCGACTACGCCGACGGCCAGCGGACCGCCCGCAACGTGCTGCCGGCCGTCCGCGGCGAGATCCTCGGCCTGCAGTGCCTGATCGAACTGGACGAGGGCCGCGACAGCCTCAAGGGCATCCGCATCGCCGCGAGCGACCTGACCGGCGACGCCGGGCGGATCGAGGCGAAGAATGTCTCGTTCTTCCGTGAGCACTACGTCAACATGGATGGCGTGTGGATCGCTGACATCCTGCCGCCGGTCGACGCCGACAGGCCGCTGGAGATCCCCAGCCAGGTCGAAATCGCCGGCCAGCGGCTGCTGGGCATCTACGTCGACCTGCTGGTGCCCAAGTCGACCCGCCCGGGCACCTACACCGGGCAGATCACCGTCGACAGCGACGCCGGCACCGCGACCTGTCCGCTGGCGGTGGTAGTCCGCGACGTGACCCTGCCGGACGAGCTGAGCTTCGTGGTCGAGATGAACGCCTACGGCCACACCAGCGACGTGGACGTCTTCCACGAAACCTACCGGCTGTGCCACGCCCACCGGCTGAGCTACAACGTGCTGGGCTACGGGCACACACGATCGGACACATTTACCACGCCGCGGCTCGCGCGCGAAAACGGTGAAGTGAAGATCGTCGACTGGTCGACCTATGACGAATTCTACGGCCCGCTGTTCAGCGGCGAGATCGCCAAGGACCTGCCCCGGGCGGGCCAGCCGGCCACCCACTGGTATCTGCCGTTCCATTGCTCATGGCCTTACGATCTGCGTGAATGCGTGCCTGAGCTGTACGAGGGGCGCGCGGCCCCCAGCGAATCGCCCGAGCAGTACGCCGAATGGGTGGACAAGATGGCGATGCTCGATCCGCTGATCCCCGAACACTTCTGCCAGGAGTGGCGCGACACCGGTGAATCGATCGCAAAGCAGTTCGAGGAGCACTTCCGCCGGAAGGGCTGGACGAAGACGCAGATGCAGATCTTCAACAACCACAAGTACTACTTCGCGGCCGGCAGCGTGAGCCTGTGGACCATGGACGAGCCGCAGTACGGCCGGGACTTCCGGGCGCTCAACTGGCAGTACGACTTCTTCAACCGCGCCCTTCCCGCCGGCGGCATGAAACAGGCCATGCGCGGCGACATCAGCCGGCCCGAGCTGATGGGCAGCCGGTATGACGAGGCCCTGGACCTGCTGGTTGTCTCGGCGGCCGTCGATCGGCACCCGGTGCTGCTGGAGAATATCCTGGGCGCGGTCGAGCACGCGTCGCTGTGGTGGTACGGCGGCGGCCGGGGCGCCGAGACCGACCTGGCAATGTACATCCCGCTGTTTCTGAGCAAGTGGAGCGGCGGCTGCGACGGTGGTATGCCCGTCTACACGACCTTCGCCGGCCCGAACCAGTGGACGGTGACCGATCCGTTGCGGGTGGTGCGGTTCGATCCGACCACGGACATGCCGGTGGCGAGCATGCGGGTCAAGGCCTACCGCCGGGCGCAGCAGGACATGGAGCTGCTCAACCTGCTGGCCGGCAAGAAGGGGTTCAACCGCTGGCACGTGCGGGACATCCTGCAGCAGCAGTATCCGATCAGGATGGTGACGATCTCGCGCGGGCCGGACGACCCGGGCTACTCGACCTTCGAGGACCTCGACGTCGCCCGGTACGACGAGCTCCGCCAGCGCGTAGTCAGCACGCTGTTGGACTGACGCGGGCCGCGCCCGCCAGGGAGCGCATGCAAGGCATGCGACACACCCGACACGAGCAAAAGGGCGGCCAGGGAAACCTGGCCGCCCTTTTCGCTTGTTGAGGGGTGCCATGGCCGCGCTGTTTGCGGCCATGGAATTCTGCGGATGAGCGGACCGCTTCTTGCCGCAAACACCCCCCGAAGCTGTCATTCTGAGCGCAGCGAAGAATCTCTATTGGACAGCGTGTTCATGGTGTAGCGCCTTGCGAGGTCGCAGTGGCGAGGAGGACACAAAACGCAAGCGATGGACGCACCAAGAGGTAGAGATCCTTCGCATGGCTCAGGATGACAACCACGGCGTTCAGGATGACGGCGGGGGCGCACAAAACGCAAGCGGAGGATGGCCCGCTTGGCCGAGATCCTTCGCGTTGCTCAGGATGACAACAGGACCATCCGCACCCGCCCGCCCCCTGCATGTTGCAGCCGCCGCCCCACGCGGCTAGACTCTTGTATCGACGTTACCGGAATTGTGTAGCATGCCCGGCCGCCGGCGGTCAGCGCCACGGCCCGCCGCCGCCGGGCAAGGCTTGGGATAGACAGGATATGCAGGACTTTTCAGGAGAGAGGCGATGATCAAGTCCATCAATATCTGGGCGATGCCCGGCGGACTGGCCAACGAGATCGACCCGGTCGACGCGATGCGTCAGGCGAAAGAGGCCGGCTTCGACGGCATCGAGCTGTGCATCGGCGAAAAAGGGGCCTTCAGCCCCAAGACCAAACAGGAGACCTGCGACGCATGGCGCAAGGAGGCCAAAAAGATCGGCATCCAGATCGCCAGCGTCGCCACCGGACAGTACTGGGCGACCTCGCTGACGTCCGACAAGGCCGGCGTCCGCAAGAAGGCCTACGACTTCACCGTCTCGATGATCGAGCGGGCAGGCTGGCTCAAGGCCGGCGCGGTGCTGGTCGTGCCGGGCCTGGTCCGGGCCGACTTTTTGCCCAACTCGCCGCAGATGCCGTACGATTTCGTCTACAAGACCAGCCAGCAGCAGCTCAAGAAGCTTGCCAAAGTCGCTGAGAAGAACAAGATCGCCATCGGCGTCGAGAACGTCTGGAACAACTTCCTGCTCTCGCCGCTGGAGATGGCCCGCTTCGTCGACGAGATCAAGAGCCGCTGGGTCGGCGTCTACTTCGACGTCGGCAACCCCGTCGCCTACGGCATCCCGCACGACTGGGTCCGCATCCTCGGCAAGCGGATCAAGCGGGTCCACCTCAAGGACTACAAGCTCGGCCGCAACGAGGACGGCTCCGCCTACGTCACCAAGTTCCCCGACGGCTTCGACGTGCCGCTCGGCGAGGGCGACGTGAACTACAAGGAAGTCAAAAAGGCCCTCAAGAAGATCAACTACAAGGGCCCGGCCACCGTCGAGGTGCTCAACTTCACCGACCAGCCGGGCTTGGTCAAGGACCTGTCCAAGCAGGCCGACAAGGCCCTGTTCAAGGCGCGGTAATCGATCATGCCGACCGGCGAGTCGGCATGTCGCAGACGAAACAAAGGGGCGGCCGGAGACAAAACCCGGCCGCCCTTTTCCTTACACATGATGAGCCCGAAGCGGCTGTCATCCTGGGGGTCAGACCCCGTCAAGCGCCCGCCACCGATCGCCGGATGCATCTCCCCGACCCGTCCCGCACCCAGAATCTATTGACACCCCGATGGCCAAACCGTTTACTGGCACTGGGGGCCGCAGTTCGTGAGTATCGCGTTCGCACGCCGACCGGGCAGCCGGCGGACGGACAAAGGGAGAGAAGCATGAAGACGTTCTTGTCGGTCGGTCTGCTGGCGGGCGGACTGCTGGTCGCCCCGACGCCGCGGCAGGCGATGGCTGGCGACGCGGCCGGGTTCGAGACCGCTTCGGCCACGATTCACCATGCCGACACGGTCGGGGGGATCTTCCGGGGGCTTCGAGCCGCCGTGCCCGGCGACCAGATCGTCCTGGCGCCGGGGACCTACAAGCTGGACACCTGCATCCACCTGAACACGCCGGGCATCACCCTGCGGGGGGCGACCGGCAATCGCGACGATGTCGTGCTGCAGGGCCCGGGCATGAACGTCGAGGCCCACCCCATGGAAGGCATCGCGATCAACACTGATGACATCACAATCAGCGACCTGACCGTCGCCGGCTTCTGGTGGAACGGCATCCACATCCGCGGCGAGAACGACGCCGACCGCACCCGCATCCGCAACGTCAAAACCCTCAACTGCGGCGAACGCCACATCAAGGGCTCACGCGGCGGGACATACACCGTCGACGACGTGGTCATCGAAGACCTCTACATGCTCCAGACCGAGCCTCGGCTGAGTCGACCGGGCCACTCCGTCGATCCCAACGACTACATCGGTGGCATCGACTGCATGGTGGTCGACAGCTGGCTCATCCGCGATGTCGTCGCCGAAGGCATCAGGGGCGCCAGCGGGGGCAGCCGGGGGGCGATCTTCCTGTGGAACGGCGTGCACAACACGACGATCGAGCGGGTTCGGATCTTCGACTGCGGGACCGGGATCGCCATCGGCAATCCCTCGGGGCCGACCAATTCGAGCACCCCGCCCTGGCATGCCGAGGGCGTGCTGATCCGCAACTGCTTCCTGCGGCGAGGGACAGGCATCGCCCTGGAACTGTGCAACGTCAAGGACGTGAAGGTCTACAACAACACGATCTACAGCGACAATGCCGACTACTTTCGGACACTGCACGTTCTGGATTACGGCGGCCGAAATACAAACATCGACCTGCGCAACAACATCATCCGCGGCCGGACCCTGGACAACTCGTCCGGCGACTGGAGCGACGCAGCCGTCGCCGCGATGGGCAACCTCGTGGATACGACCGGCCACACCGTGACCGCCGACTGGTTCGCCAACGTCGCCTGTGCCGATTTCCATCTGACGACGGCGGCCGTTCCGGCGGTCGACGCGGCGGCCGTGCTGGCGGACGTGCCGGAAGATTTCGACCGCCAGGGGCGAGGGAGCCTGCCGGACTTCGGGGCGGATGAGTACTGCAGGCCCGGCGATGCCAATGGCGACGGCTTGGTCGACGTGGTCGATCTGCTCATCCTGGCCATGGCCTTCGCCAGCAGCGAGGCGATGCCCGGTTACGACCGTCGGGCCGATTTCAACGGCGACGGCGCTATAAACGGGGCGGACCTGCTGATTCTGGCGCAATCTTTTGATACATAGACGCTTGTGATACGCATCGCAGACGCGCTCGATCCGGGAGGTTCCTGGATCTGACCCTGTCCTGACGGTGGACGGGGCGCCGGCAGATCCCGGCGCCCGGCGATCCTACGCCTGCGCCGGCGGCTGGGCGGCCCGCGGGTAGACCAGGTTGCGGGCGATACTGACATCCTGGACCTGCCCGTCGCCGGCACCAACCTCTTCCTGATCATGGAGCTTGATCTTCATCATCCGGCCGACCTTGAATTTGACGGTCGCCTTGGCCGGAACCTTGACCTTCTCCATGGTCTTGGGGTTCTGCGCGATACGGGGCGCCCGTTCTTTCACCTCAAAGACGCCGAAATCGCGGAACTCCAGCCGATTGCCGTTGGACAGCTCGTCGATCACCTCGTCGAGGAAGTTCTGGATGACGCGCTTGACGACTACGCGCTTGTTCCCTGTCCGTTCGGCAATGCGATCGATCAACTCTTTTTTCGTAATCGTTGCCATCGCCAGCCCCTGTTTCACATCTCCGCCCGCCAAGAATGCAGGCAAACCCTAACGGTTAGACATGCCGACATACGACCGTCACAGACACTTGTATGACGTGTGCCGCGAGTGAATCCCTGTTACCTCCGCGACTGCAAGTTATAGTAATACAAGGCCTTCCCGTCGGCAAGCGCTTTTTTTCAGATCTCTTTCGTTGCACCTGCCGTTCGACCCGGACCACCCGCGCTGACTACAACCTGGGAAATGGCCTCAGGCAGGGCATTGTACGACCCTGCCCGCGGATGTCCAGCCTAACCCTTTACGTCATAATGGTTTATATTACCCCCTGCCGGTAGCGGATGCAAGGGGTTGGCCCGGACGAACTTGCAGGCAGATGGTGGTGTAGCCTGTAACTATTTGGCGTACAAAGGGTTGCGGAGTACGTACGGGCCGGCTGGCGCACGACTTGATGCCTCGTCACGGACCATCTATGCTATGGGGCACACGCGGTCGGCAGCCTTCGCAGGGCTGGTGCCGTGGCAATGTGACTTGCCGATTCAAGGATGAGCGAGGACTGGCAGGGGCGAACCCGCCGCTGCCGAGACCGAAGCAGGGCAATCTGATGGGGCGGGCCCGGTTGGTCCCGCCCCGGCCGTCGGTGCCCGCCGGCGCTAGCGGCCCCGTGGAGAGGTGGCTGAGCGGTTGAAAGCGGCGGATTTGAAATCCGCTGACCCCTTCGGGGGTCCGGGGGTTCGAATCCCTCCCTCTCCGGTCAACAGCATGTGATGTCGGCGGCCACGATCCGCAACCCGCTTGCCGATCCGTTCGCCGGTAATCCTGTCCGGATGCGGCCGGCCGATGCGTTCTCGCTGTGCGTGCGTTTTGTGCTTCGGCTGTCATGGCTTGCCGACGTTGTCCCGGAATACCGATGTGAGGGCAGATCGTGACCCGTGATACAAGGACCACCGCTTGCACGATTCGCCCCGCAACCGTCGAGGATGCGGAGTTGATCCTGTCGTTCATCCGGCGCCTCGCCCGCTACGAGAAACTCGAGCATGAGGTCGTCGCGACCGAAGAGGGTCTGCGCGAGACGCTGTTCGGGCCTCGCCCGGCTGCCGAGGTGCTGTTGGCGTACCTGGGCGACGAACCGGCGGGCTTCGCGCTGTACTTCCAGAATTTCTCCACCTTTCTGGGACGGCCCGGCCTGTACATCGAGGACTTGTACGTCGACGAGCGGCACCGCGGCAAGGGCATCGGCCGCGCGCTGCTGGCGGCGGTGGCGCGGGTGGCCCGACAGCGCCGCTGCGGCCGGCTGGAGTGGTGGGTGCTCGACTGGAACGAACCGGCGATCCGGTTCTACAAGCAGGTTGGTGCGGTGCCGATGGATGAATGGACGGTTTACCGCGTGACCGGCGAGGCCCTGGACAGGCTGGCGGCGGACGCAGACCAGTGACCGCAGCGCACGGTGGGTCCGCAAGGCGTGACCGTGGCAGGATTTCCTTCGCATTGCGGCCTACGCTTTCAAGACTGGACAGGCACCTTGCCTGATAGTCGCAGTCAATCGGATTTGGAAAGGCGGCGCTCATGCAGGGCGTGGTGTCACTGCTGGATGAGACGCACCAGGACAGGATCGCTCAGCTGCAGGATCTGCTCGAACGCGAGGCGGGTGTCTGCGGCCTGTGCCAGACCCCCATCCCGCACCTGTCCTACCACGTCGCCGACGCCTACGAGCCCGACCTGCTGGCCGCGACGCTGCTGAGCTTCGCCGGCTCCAATGCCGCCATCCACGTCCGCACCAGCGGGGTCGGGGTCTTTACCGGCGAGCACATCGTCGTCTACCTGCCCGTGGTCCGCAGCCCCATCCTCAGCGCGATGCACCACGTGCTGTGGCGGCAGCTCGGCCGGTCCAGCTACAACCCCAGCGTGAACTACCACCCCGACAACTGGCTGCCCCACATCACGCTGATCGACCACGTCGCCCTGCCTGAGAACCTGCCCGCGATCACCCGCGTGCTGCAGCGCGTCGACCTCCGCTGGCAGATCGAGCTGAACAACATCGCCCTGCTCTACGGCGCCGGCGAAACGATCGAGATCCGCTTCCGCCACCCCCTGCAGACCTGGTCGCCGGATGCGTCGTAAGACGCAAGCTGTACTGCCATCAGTGGCAGGGTGGGGCGCCTGCCGGGGGTCTGACCCCCTGGGGCAAACGCTGCGATGGGTGCTTCACGGTCCTGCGCAGCAGGGCCGTGCCCCTTGGCGGGGAAACAATCTTCCGCAAGCGCACGGGAACGAGCCGCGACCGTGAGGTCGCAGTGTTTCCCCCGCAAACGAAGACGCCTCACCCCCTCCCGCCACGGGGTCAGACCCCTGAAAAAGGCCGCCCGGGGCTTCACTGCCACCAGATAACGGATGCACTCTTGGTGCCCGTGATCCGTGCCACCTTTCATTGACCCCCGCGGGACGGTTCCATAGGATACTGCCGTGGTGCTGGAAGGGCGCCTCCTGGCCTGCGGGCAGGCTTGAATGCCACCTTCCGTGTTGGTTCGCTTGATGCGGCGACCTTCTTTTCTCGGCCCGGGCGTGCAGGCCCTTGGAGCCAGTGACAGGAAAGGAAGGCAATATGGCCCGTTCCCTCCCGGCGCGTCCCTCGGTTCGATTCCTCAAACAAGAAGCCAAGGATCTGCTGCGCGCCCTCCGGCAGGGTGATCGGCAGGCCGCCCGATTGCTGCGGCGATTCCCGCGGTTCGCTGGCGCCCCCACCGAGACGATCGTTGCGGCTGACATCGGCCTGCAGGACGTTCAGCACGCGCTGGCACTGGACTACGGGTTTGCCGGCTGGGCCGATCTGCTCGACCACATCGATCAGCGACTGCGTGTGGGGCCGCTGCAGACAGACGATGGGGTTCAGGCCCTGCAATGGCCTGCCCGCGTGGGGCCGGGCAAGATCCGGCGTCTCTACCAGCACTTCGTCGCCGGCCATCTCGATGATGCCCTTCTGGACGACGTGTTTTACGCGCTTGGTGATCGGTGCCGGGCCCTGCTGACGGTGCAGTCGGCCAAGCAGGGGCGGGTGATCTGCCCGAGGTGTTCCAGCGTGATCCGGCGCCGCATGCAGGGCGCGCGGAGCCTGGAGGAACTGCTCGTGTGCGTGGGGTGCGGGTGGCGAATCACGTGGGGCGACTACGTCAGCGCCTACAATCGTAAGCAGCTCAACTGCCGCAATGCCCTGGCGCCGCTGCACGTGTTCATGGAGGCGCTGCCGCGCGCCACGACGCCTGCAGAGAAGATGCTCGCTATCGACACGCTCATCCATGAATTCCATCGCGACCTCGGCAGCGGCCAGGCCCGGCGGTCACTGGCTGTCAACCTCATACGCGGCCGACTCGCCGTCGTGGCTGCGCTCATCGAGTCGCTGGCCTACGACGACAACCTGCCCCCGACCATGCGCCAGAACCGCCACCGGTGGTTCGTCGGGCAGCGCCAGCGAGAGGACTGGCTGGGCGAGCCCAGGCAGGACTGATCGTCGCCGGTCCGGCGCGATGTTTGGCGTCTCGTTCAGCCGGGATGCTGGTGGCGCTATGCAAGAACCAACGGCAGGTTGCGACGGCTGATCAGGTGCCGAAGTTATCGGCCAGCAGCAGCAGGTCGGCTCTGTCGATGACGCCGTCGCCGTTGAAGTCGCAGGCCGGGTCATAGGTTGGCTCGCCCGCGTGGCTGTAGAAGCTGTTCGCCAGCCGCAACAGGTCGATCAGGTTGACCTCGCCGTCGGCGTCGACGTCGCCAACGATACAGACCGTCAAGCGGCTGCCCGCCTTGCCGATCACGACGCCCGCCACCGTAACAAGACGATAAGAATCCGCCTGAACAAGGCCGCTGGCGACGACCTCGCCGGTGGCCGGATCCGTATTGACCCACCGGCAGGTCACGCCCGGCGCCGGACGCAGGCGGCTGCGGCGGGGGATAACGTCGACCGTGCAGGTCTCGGCCGGGGCATCCTGCAGCAGTCCGCAGGTCATCTCCCAGCGGCCCGGCAGATCGACCGCGCCAGCCGGCTCCCAGATCAGCCAGCCGTTGATCTGGCCGGCCGGGTCGCCGACATCCGGCTTTCCGTCGCCCGGGTCATCGTCGAGCGAGCAGTTGGCAAACGCCGGCAGCGTTGAATTTCTGTCGATCCGGATGCCCATATAACGTTTGCTCCGATCGGGCCCGGGCAGGATGACGGGCTGCGAATGGCCCTGCTGTCCCCAGGTGAAACTGAACGGCCGACGGGTCTGCATCAGGGCCTGCACCTGCCGGATGGCCTGCGACCAGCCGATCCGGTCGTCGTTCTTGCCGTTGGCCAGGCTGATGTAGGGGGTGTCGGTCGCGACGTTGCCGTCAAGCCAGCGTGCAGTGTCCCACCAGTCGAACGCATCCAGGCCGCTGTCTTCGTACGCGCAGGCCCACGAGGCCATGCCGTAGACCGTTTCGAAGGAATCGAGGTATCCCGGCGAGTGGGCGGGGCTGTGCACGCCGACGGCGCTGACGATGTGCGAGAAGCGGTCGCCGCTGCGCAGGCCCAGCATGCTCGATCCGCTGCCGCCCATCGAAAAGCCCGAAAGCAGGACCCGGTCGTCGTCCACGTTCCAGCGGGTCCTGACCACCTCGTCAAGAAACGCGAAAAGCCGGCGGGGCGTATAGCCGCGGACCACGCCGCCGCCGTTGCCGTCGACCGGCGGAAACGGGCGGATCGTCCCGTAGTTCTCGTGGTAGCCGGTCCACCAGTCGAATGGAAACTGGTTCGTCATCACCAGCAGCGCGCCGTGCTCCGCCTCGTACCAGTCGGTGCAGGCGTCGCCCATCCAGCCGCCCCAGCAGTGCAGCTTCAGATCTACCGGACGCGGATCCGCCGCGATCGGCGGCACCGCCACGAGGTAGTTGTGCGGGACGGATGGCACGTTCGAGGTCTGCGGCGGGCACTCCCACCGGACGAAGGAGTATGCCGTCGTGTGGTCGACGAACATCAGGTAGGGCGGCGTGTCGACCTTCCACTGCAGCGCCATGCCCGCCCCCGGGCCTTCGGCGACGACGCCGGCCGTGCAGTTGCCGCCGGCTGTCCAGGTCGAAAGGTCCTCCTGGCCGTCGACCGCGCGACTGACGGCGTAATATGCGCTGCCGCTCACAGACGCCCGCCGGACGTAAATGCCGGTGCCGACGCCCGCGACGGTCATGTCCGCCACGGGCAGGCGCGGCACGATCAGGTGGCTCCACTGTGCGTCCCGCTGCGGGCCGTAGTACGTCGCGTTCCAGCCGGACAGCGGCGGGATCTCGTCGACCAGCTCGGCCGAGCGGATGGTCGTGGCGCCGATCGGCTGGCTCGAGCGGTAGATGCGATAGCGGACCTCGGCGGCATCGTCGAGGCGGGCGACCGCGTCGCGGAAGACCGCCCCGGTCGGCTCGGGATCGGTCAGCGGCGGATCGACCTCGGCAAAGGTGATCATCGTGTCGCCGTCGCGGTGGACGGCGCGGGTGCCCGTGACCTGTTCGACGCGACCGGCGGCCGGCTGGTCGCACCAGACATCCAGGCGGATCTCCGCGCCGTCGGCGCCCAGGCCGGCGAACGAGATGACGTTCAGCACCAGCCGCCGGTCCGGACGGGCGACGGCGCGTTGCACGGCGGCGGTGCAATCGAGGTTGAGGTGGCGCGGCGGCTGGGTCTGCAACCCCTTGCCGGGCGCATCAGCCGGCTCGACCCGCAGGGGCTGATGCGCGTAGGCGGCACCCGGGCCGCTGCCGGTGTTGCCCGGGCGGTGCGGCACGAGGATCGCCCGGTAGACCTGCGCCCCGGCCGGCACGGCCGACAGATCGACCGTGATCGACGATCCGTCAAAGGCGACCGTGCCGGGGTGCGAGCCGCGGTCCTGACTGCTGAACGACCGGGTCGAGGTGGACGCGGCAGACGCGTCCGGTGAACCGGTCAGCACGGCGGCAAAGATGACGACGGCGCAGACAACGGCATATATGCGCATTGCGACGACTCTCTTGTGCAAAATCGACCAAGGCGAACCCGTCCCGACAGCCGAACCCCCTGTGGCTGGACATCTAATAGAGTGTAGGCGTCGTATACGCTGGGCTGAGTTGGAGATCGAGGGGGTGGGTAGCGGCGCCGCGCGATCGCGACATGTCATGTCCGTTGACGGGTCTGGTTCGTAGACATATCATGGCCGGTCCGGCCGGGCGACAGGAAACCCTCGCTTGCGCTTCGGGCGCGTTTGGGCGCGGTGCAGGATGCGGGAGTCACGCTTGTCCGAGGAATTCCATGGCCACACACCTCGTGGCCGTGGTCCGGCGAGTAGCAGGACCGCCCGATAGGCAGGGTGGGCCGTTGCCCACCAAGGTTTTGCGTGCGGCATGCCGTCCTGCATGTGGGCACCAACTCGTCCGACGGGTTACCGCGACCTCACGGTCGCGGCTCCTTCCCGTTCGCCGAGGAACGTGATGCCCGTCCGGGGGAAGAACCGCTCCCTCACGGTCGCGGCTCGTTGGCGCAGGACGGCGGCACCCGGTGCCCCCGGATGGTGGGATTGCTTGTATTGGGATTGACTGGCAAGAGGATCGGTCTGATGAGTACCACGGCGACCGCGGCGACGTACGACTTCCTGGCGATCGAGAAGAAGTGGCAGGAGTACTGGGCCAAACACGAGACCTTCCGGGCCCTGAACCCCGGAGAGGCCGGCTTCGACCCCGACAAGCCCAAGCTCTACGTCCTCGACATGTTTCCCTATCCAAGCGGCGCGGGGCTGCACGTGGGGCACCCGGAAGGGTACACCGCCACCGACATCGTCAGCCGGTACGCGCGGATGAACGGCTATAACGTGCTGCACCCCATGGGGTATGACTCGTTCGGCCTGCCCGCCCAGCAGTACGCCGTCGAGCACGGCATCCACCCGCGGATCACCACCGAGCGGAACATCGCCAACATCGAGCGGCAGATCAAGATGCTCGGCTTCAGCTACGACTGGTCCCGCCGCGTGGCGACCACCGACCCGGACTACTACCGCTGGACCCAGTGGATCTTCCTGCAGATGTACGACGCCTGGTACGACGCCGAGATGGTCTGGACCGACCCGACCGGCCGGAAGATCCAGGGGCGCGCCCGGCGCGTCGCCGACCTGGTGCAGGAGATGGAGCAGGGCCGACGAGTCGTCGACGCGGCCTTTAACGCCGTGCCCGCCCCCAAGGGCGGCATCACCCCGACCAGCGGCCTGCGGGCCTGGGGCGATCTGGATGAGATCGAGCGGCGCCGCGTGATCGACAATCACCGGCTGGCGGCCATGGCCGAGGTGCCGGTCAATTGGTGCCCGGCCCTGGGGACCGTCCTGGCCAACGAGGAGGTCACCAACGAGGGGCGCTCCGAGCGTGGCAACCACCCGGTCTACCGCCGCCCGATGCGCCAGTGGATGCTGCGGATCACCCGCTACGGCGATCGGCTGCTGGACGACCTGGTGATGGTCGACTGGCCCGAGTCGATCAAGCTGATGCAGCGCAACTGGATCGGCCGCAGCGAAGGCGCCGAGGTCGACTTCCTGTTGACGGGCGAAGCGGGCCGGGCCGTCACCGACGATTACGAGACGTTCGAGGCCCTCAAGGCCGTGCGGGCGACACAAGGCTATCCGGTCACCCCGGCCGATTACGTCCTGCGGATCTACACGACCCGCCCGGACACGCTGTACGGGGCGACCTACATGGTGCTCGCGCCGGAGCACCCGCTGGTCGAGAAGATCAGCACCCCCGAGCACCGGGCCGAGGTGGCCGCCTACGTCCAGCAGGCCCGCAACCGCAGCGAGCTCGAGCGGATCGCCGACACGAAACAGAAGACCGGCGTGTTCACCGGGGCGTATGCGATCAACCCGGTCAATGGCCGGGAGATCCCGATCTGGGTGGCCGACTACGTCCTGATGAGCTACGGCACCGGTGCGATCATGGCCGTGCCCGCGCACGACGAGCGGGACTTCGCCTTTGCCAAGGCCTTCGGTCTGCCGATCGAGGCGGTGGTCCAGCCGACAGCGCAGGCGGTCAAGGAGGAGTACCCGGAAGACTCCACGCCGCCGGATCAGATGGTGCAGCAGGTGCTGGCAGGCGAGCGGTGCTTCGCGGGCCTGGGCGTTGCAGTAAACAGCGGCGAGTTCACCGGCCAGCCGACCTCGGAGTTCAAGAAGAATGTCACGGCAAGTCTCGAGGCGGCAGGCCTGGGGCGGTTTGCGGTGAACTTCAAGCTGCGGGACTGGCTGTTCAGTCGGCAGTGGTACTGGGGCGAGCCGTTCCCGATCATCCACTGCGAGAAGTGCGGGACGGTGCCGCTGCCGGAAGACCAGCTGCCGCTGCTGCTGCCGCATATGGAGGACTTCAAGCCGAAGGCCTCAGACGACCCGGAGGCCCCGCCGCAGCCGCCGCTGGCGCGGATCACCGAGTGGGTCAACACCACCTGCCCGTCATGCGGCGGCGCCGCCCAGCGCGAAGTCAACGCGATGCCGCAATGGGCCGGTTCGTGCTGGTACTACCTGCGCTACCTGGACCCGAAGAACGACAAGGCCTTCGTCGATCCGGCGGTCGAACGGTACTGGATGGGCGCCAGCCGGCTGCCCGCGTGGGCCAAGACCGAGGCGCAGCAGGCCGGCGGGGTCGACCTGTACATCGGCGGCGCCGAGCACGCGGTGCTGCACCTGCTGTACGCGCGGTTCTGGCACAAGGTGCTGTTCGACCTGGGCTATATCTCGACGCACGAGCCGTTCGCCAAGCTGTTCAACCAGGGTATGATTCGCGGCTTCGCCTACCGCGACAGCCGGGGCATCTACGTCGGCTATGACCAGATCGACTTCCGCGAGGACGGGGCCTACCACAAGGAGACCGGCGAGAAGCTCACCGAGTCGATCGAGAAGATGTCCAAGAGCCTGAAAAACGTGGTCAACCCCGACGACGTGGTCAGCCAGTACGGGGCCGACACGCTGCGGCTGTACGAGATGTACATGGGCCCGCTGGAGGCATCCAAGCCGTGGAACACCCGCGACGTGATGGGCGTGCACCGCTTTCTGCACCGGGCGTGGCGGCTGATCGTCGATCCGGAGACGGGCGAGCTCAGCAGCGCCGTGACCGACGGCGAGCCGGACGCCGAGTCGCTGCGGGTGCTGCACAACACCATCGAGGCGGTCAGCCGCGACACCGAGCGGTTCGGGTTCAACACGGCCATCGCCGCGATGATCATGTTCGTCAACGAGATGACCCCGCGCGACGTGCGGCCCCGGGCGGTGCTCGAGCCGTTCGTGCAGATGCTCGCACCGTACGCCCCGCACATCGCCGAGGAGCTGTGGCAGCGGATCAAGGGCGGCAGCTGGCACGGCTCGCTGAGCTACGAGCCGTGGCCGGTCTACGACGAGTCGCTCGCCAAGGAGGATGAGGTCGAGGTGGCCGTTCAGATCAACGGCAAGGTCCGCACCCGGGTCCGCGTCCCCAGCGACGTCGACGCCAAGGGCCTGGAGGCGGCCGCCTTGGCGGATGAGAAGGTCAAAGGCTTCATCGGCGACATGCAGGTCCGCAAAGTGATCGCCGTGCCCGGCCGGCTGGTGAACATCGTGCTGGGCAAATAAGCAGGCGCGAGGGGCGGACCCCCGGGAAGTCGGGTGCCATGGCCGCGCTGTTGGCAGCCATGGAATCCTCCGGATGAGCGGACGCCTCGAAGACGGACGGGAAGGAGCCCGAAGCGTAAGCGAGGGTGCCTCTTTCGTTGTCGTTTCCGGCGACGGTCGTCCTTGCGTAAGTCCTTGGTGGGCAATAGCCCACCCTACAGCATTGTCCCCTGTCCTCCGCAGTTGTTGTTCATCCGCGTTTCATCCGCGTTCATCCGTGGCTGATATGGTCTTTGTTGTTGCTGCGGCTGTTCTGCGCCCCTCGACACCCGGGCTCCCGCCGCCGGCCGAGGCGGCCAGCGCGCATCGCAGCGGGGGCACCCGCTGAGGCGTCAGCGGACTCCGCCCCCGAATCCAACTGGACCGCTCCAGACCCCCGCCTAGAATCTACATTACTTGCACGGCTGTGGGACCGTGCCGCAACGGGGGTCAGCCGCGGCGGGGGGATTCGCCGGGCTCTATTGAGGATTGTCTGGATGCCGATCGAAGTGGAGAAGCAGGTGGATGCACTGGGGGCCATGGCCGAGGCCATTCGCACGCGGACGATCAAGCTGCTGAACAATGCGACCGATGACGAACTGCTCTGGTCCCCGCCGGGACTCTCCAACCACCTGCTGTGGCATGCGGGGCACAGCCTCTGGGTGCAGGACATCTTGTGCATCGAGGCGGCGACGGGGCAAAGCGAGCTGCCGGCCGGCTGGCACGAGGCCTTCCGGATGGGGTGCGACCCGGCGTCGCGGACCGGGCGGTGGCCCGGGCGCAACGAGGTCACCGAGCAGCTGGAGCGCCAGATCGAGCGGATCGTCTCGGTGATCGCGGGGCTGAGCCACGAGGACCTGACGGGTCCGCCGCGGACGCTGAACCTGCCGGACGCCGAGCCGCTTCGCTACTGGATCATCCACGGCCTGCAGGACGAGGCCAACCACCAGGGCGAGATGCACCTGCTGCTGAAGATGCAGCGGGCGCGGCCGTGAGGTCAGGGCCGGGGCATTCCGAGGGGTCTGACCCCGAGTCGCGGATGCCGGGGCACTTCCCAGGGGTCTGACCCCGAAGTGAACGCCTCGGACGGAATCAACGCCGAAACGTCTTGGCGGCCCGACTGGTTGTGCATGCCACCGGGGTCTGACTCTGACCCCGTGAGGCGGGCGCCGGAGCGTTCTCCCAGGGGGTCAGACCCCGTCGGATCTTTCAGGTATCGGTGCCCCCAAGGGAATTGGATCGGGGTCCAGAATGCGGACGTACTACAGGGGGTCGGACCCCCGACACGCGCCCGCGCTGCGATTGAATCCCGCGGCCCGGCCGTGATTTTCCAGTTGACGGCCAAAACTTTGCCGGTTACGATATGGATTATCGAATCGGAGTCATTGCCGAATGGTCGCGCAGAACAGGTACAGTCAGGTCCGCCGCTTGCAGGAAACCCTCCTGCTGGGCCTTCGACTGCGCCTTAAAGGCGCGTAGGACTCCGATGTAGTACCTGAAGCCATTCCGCCGCACGACAAGAATCAGGGAACTCGGACAACCCTACGCGAACAAAGGCGTGGGGTTTTTTTATTTGCAGGACATGCGGGTCGCCGGGATGCCCCCGACGGCGGCCCGAGGCAGTGAACGAAAGCAAGCGGGCGGCACAAGGCAAGAGGAACGACCATGCAGCGGGAACAGACCGGCACGAGCGAGCAACAGGTCCAGCCGATTCGGATCTTCGACACGACGCTGCGCGACGGCGAGCAGAGCCCCGGCGCGTCGCTGAACCGCAAGGAGAAGATCGAGATCGCCCGGGCGCTCGAGGCCCTCGGCGTGGACGTCATCGAAGCCGGGTTCCCGATCGCCAGCCCGGACGATTTCGAGGCGGTCCAGGAGGTCGCTTCGGTAATCCGCCGCTGCGGCGTCGCCGGCCTGGCGCGAAGCCTGGAAAAGGACATCGTCCGCGCGGGCGAGGCAGTCAAGCCGGCCGAAAAGCCGCGGATTCACGTGTTCTGCGCGACCAGCGCCATCCACCGCCAGTACAAGCTCAAGCGGGCACAGGAAGAGATCATCAAGATGAGCACCGACGGTGTCGCCCTGGCGCGGACATTCGTCCAGGACGTCGAGTTCAGTCCCGAAGACGCCAGCCGGACCGAACTGCCGTTCCTGGCCGAGGTCGTCTCGGCCGTGATCGAGGCCGGCGCCACGACAGTCAACATCCCGGACACGGTCGGCTATTCGATCCCCAGCGAGTTTGCCTCGATCATCCGGTACCTGTTCGAGCACGTGCCGAACATCAACGACGCGGTCATCAGCGTCCACTGCCACAACGACCTGGGCCTGGCGGTGGCCAACTCGCTGGCGGCGGTCGAGGCGGGCGCCAGGCAGGTCGAGTGCACGATCAACGGCCTGGGCGAGCGGGCTGGCAACGCCGCGCTGGAAGAGGTGGTCATGGCCCTGCGGACCCGCAGCGACCGGCTGCCGTTTTCCACGAACATTGACACGAAGAAGCTCTACCCGATCAGCCACATGGTGGCGATGCTGACGGGCATCCGCCCGCAGCCCAACAAGGCCATCGTCGGCGCCAACGCCTTCGCCCACGAGTCGGGCATCCACCAGCACGGCGTGATGCAGCACGCGCAGACCTACGAGATCATCGACCCGCAAGACGTCGGCATCCCGACCAACAAGCTGGTGCTGGGCAAGCACAGCGGCCGGCACGCCCTGCGCCAGCGGCTGGAGCAGCTGGGGTTCCCGCTGGACGATGCACAGCTCAGCGAGGCGTTCGAGCGGTTCAAGGTGCTGGCTGACAAGAAGAAGGAAATCTTCGACGAGGACATCATCTCGATCGTCGACGACATGAGCCGCGCGGTGACCCGGGTCTGGGAGATCGACAGCGTTCAGACCGCCGCCGGCAGCGGCGTGATCCCCACCGCCACCGTGCGGATGCGCAACCTCCAGGACGGCACGCTGCTGCAGGACGCCGCTACCGGCGACGGGCCGGTCGATGCGGCCTATTCGGCCATCCAGCGGATCTGCGGGGTGACGGTCCTGCTGCGGGACTATCGACTCAACGCCATCACCGGTGGCAAGGACGCCCAGGGCGAGGTGACCATCGAGGTCGAGCAGGCCGGCCGGCGCATCCGCGGCCGCGGCCTGAGCACCGACATCATCGAGGCCTCGGCGATGGCGATGGTCGACGCGATCAACCGGATCCTCGGCATCGAGCAGCGCCAGCAGGATCAGCAGGAGCAGGCGGTGACCACGCCGTAGGGTGCGGTGCTCCGGCGTCTCGCGGGAAGGAGCCCGAAGCGTAAGCGAGGGTGTTGCTGTCCTTGCGGATACACAAGACCTCCGCACCCTGCGGGAACGAGCCGCGACCGTGAGGGAGCGGTGAACCTGCGGGCGAGCGCTCCCGGGTGCCATGGTCGCGCTGTTTGCGAACATGGAATCCTTCGGACTGGCGAACGCCTTGGTGGACGGGTGCCACAGCCCTGCGCCAGGGCTGTGCTCTTCGGACTGGAGTTGCGTCGGCATGGGAGCATGTCTCGACGCAGGATTGACATGTTGGGCGGCGTAACACGGCTCTGCTCTCGGCTTTGTCAAACGACGACTTCGCCCTGGCAAGGTCGCAGGCCCGCGGCACCCAACGCCAGCAACAACGGCTGGCGGGCACAGCCCGCCCTACATGCCTGTACGATTGTGAGATGACTGCATGAACGATCCAGACAATAAGACACTGATCGCCGTCACCGTCACGGCCGACACCGCCCGACAGATGCGCGAGCGGATGACAGCCGCCGCCGCAGCCGGGGCCGACCTCGTCGAACTCCGCCTGGACTACCTTCGGGACGTCGGCGGGCACACGATCGAGGAGTTGCTTGCCGATCGGCCGTGCCCGGTGATCGTGACGGTCCGCGCGGTGTGGGAGGGAGGGCGGTTCGGCGGCAGCGAGGCCGAGCGGTTGCGGCTGCTCATCGACGCCGCCCGGGCCGGCGCCGACTACATCGATCTGGAATACGCCGCCTGGCGGGAAAGCGGCTACAGCCGGCAGGTCGTCGAGGCGTGCCGGCGGGGCAGCGGCCTTCGGCCGTGCCGGCTGATCCTCTCGAAGCACGACTACAAGCAGACCCCCGACGACCTTGATGCGATTTTCGCCGAACTGTCGGCGAGCGACGCCGACGTGGTCAAGGTCGCCACCAGCGCGCGGCATATCACCGATTCGTTCCGCATGCTCGAGGCGGTCCGCCGGGCGGGTAAGCCCGCCATCGGCATCTGCATGGGCGCCGCCGGCGTCATGACGCGGGTGCTGGCCGGGCGGGTCGGGGCGCATCTGACCTTCGCCAGCCTGGAAGCCGGCGCCGAGGCGGCGCCGGGGCAGGTGCCGGTGGCGGACATGCTGGGGATGTACCGCTTCCGCGCAATCGGCGAGGGCACGGCCGTGCTGGGGGTGGCGGGCTGTCCGGTGGGTCATTCGATGAGCCCGGCGCTGCACAATGCGGCGTACGGCCGGATGGGGCTGGACGCGGTGTACCTGCCGCTGGAGGTGGGCGAGGGCGGCGAGTCGTTCGAACGGTTTCTGACCGCGGCCCGGCAGGCGTCGTGGCTGAACCTGCGTGGCCTGAGCGTGACGATCCCGCACAAGCTCGACGCGCTGCGCCTCGCGGACAGCGTCGAGTCGCTGGCGGCCAAGATCGGCGCCGCCAATACGCTGGCGCTGCAGCCCGGCGGGGCAATCGCCGCATACAACACCGACTACGCCGGGGCGATCCGCGCCTTGTGCGAGCAGGCGGGGCTTCAGGTTGCCGACCTGGCGGGCAGGCGGGCGGCGGTGCTCGGCGCCGGCGGCGTCTCGCGAGCCCTGGTGGCGGGGCTGGTTGACGCCGGCTGCGAGGTGACGGTCTACAACCGGACGCTGCCCAAGGCCGAGGCCCTGGCAGGCGAGTTCGGGTGCAATGCGGCCGAATGGGACGCGCGGCGCAACCTGCGCGCGGGCATCGTCGTCAACGGCACGAGCCTGGGCATGTGGCCGAACGTGCACGAAACGCCCCTGCCGAAAGAGGCGCTTGCGCCGGGGATGATCGTCTTCGACACCGTCTACAACCCGCCGCAGACGCGGCTGCTGCTGCACGCGGCGCGGGCCGGCTGCACGGTCGTCGACGGCGTGGCGATGTTCGTGCACCAGGGGGCGCTGCAGATGGAGCGCTGGTTCGGCCGCAGCGGCGGACTGGATACAATGAGGCAGATGATCCTCGACTGCCTGAGGCGCCCACCGGGCGGGCAGTAGAGGCAAGTCGGATATGCAGGAGTCCGGCGTCCTTTGGGAAGGAGCCCGAAGCGTAAGCGAGGGTGTCGTTCGGATGGTTGAGACTGCTGCATCCTGCGGGAATGAACCGCGAACGCAAGGTCGCGGTAGTTAGGAGTCCCCGCTTTTTAGCGGGCGTTAGGAGTACCGGCTTCAGTCGGTGTTAGGAGTCCCGGCTTCAGCCGGCGTTCGGAGTCCCGCCTTCAGGCGGTCCGCCCGAGCGAGCGCAGCGATGCGAGTGGCCAGGCGTCCGTGCCGGTGCCGCTTAAGCGTCTGCAAAGGAATACCGGAGATGGTCAACGTCGTCTGGCCGGAAGATCTCGAAGCACGCCGCGAGATGCTCCGCCGCGAGCGCGAGCGGATGGTGGCGATCCTGCGCGGCATGCCGGCCGTCAAGAAGGTCATCGCCTTCGGCAGCAGCATAACCGGCGACATCCACGAGGCCAGCGACATCGATCTGCTGGTGGTGATGGACACGCAAGAGCGATTCATGGACCGCTCGTGGACCGTCTACCAAAAGATAGACCCAGGCGTGGCGACGGATCTGCTGGTCTATACGCCTCGGGAATTCAAAGAGATGCTCGGGTGGAGCGATTTCGTACAGACGGCCGTCGAAACAGGAGACGTTCTGTATGACTCCGGACGCTGAACAAGAGGCCTTGCGCTGGCTGCAGGAGGCGCAGGCAGACTGGGAGGCGGCGAGTGACCTGTTGAAGAGCCGTCGGTACAACTGGGCCTGCTTCGTGGCGCAGCGCAACGGACTGTCCGGATGATCTTGAACAAGTGACAACCGGTCCCCTTGCCGGTAATCTATCCCCCTTGCAACCGAACCGACTGGCGCTTAGCGGGGCAATCCCGGGAGCAACGACAATGGCTGATCAGATCAAAAAGTGCGTGCTGGCGTACTCCGGCGGGCTCGACACCAGCGTCATCCTGCCGTGGATCAAGGAGACCTACGACTGCGAAGTCGTCGCGTTCGTCGCCGACATCGGCCAGGGCACCGGCGAACTCAAAGGCATCGAGAAGAAGGCCCGGGCCAGCGGCGCCAGCGAGTGCATCGTCCGCGACCTGCGGCAGACCTTCGTCGAGGACTACCTCTGGCCCATGCTCAAAAGCGGCGCGATCTACGAGGGCCGCTACATGCTGGGCACCTCGATCGCCCGGCCGCTGATCGCCCACGAGATGGTGCGAGTCGCCCACGAGACCGGCGCCGACGCCATCGGCCACGGCGCCACCGGCAAGGGCAACGACCAGGTCCGCTTCGAGGTGACGGTCATGGCCCTGGACCCGAGCCTGGCGATCATCGCCCCGTGGAAGGAGGCCCGCTTCCGCGAGACCATCCACAGCCGCGAGGCCGCCATCGCCTTCGCCAGGAAGCGCAACATCCCGGTGACCTCGACGAAAAAGAGCATCTACTCCCGCGACCGCAACTTCTGGCACATCAGCCACGAGGGCGGCGAACTGGAGACGACCTGGGCCGAGCCGAAAAACCAGATGCTGGTCATGAGCGTGCCCATCGAAAAGGCCCCCGCCAGGCCGGCCTACGTCACGGTCGATTTCAAGAAGGGCGTGCCGGTCGGTCTGAACGGCCGGGAGATGGACGGCGTCAAGATTATCGAAAAGCTCAACGACCTGGGCGGCAAACACGGCGTCGGGCAGGTCGACCTGGTGGAGAACCGCCTGATCGGCATGAAGAGCCGCGGCGTGTACGAGACGCCGGGCGGCGCGATTCTCTACGAGGCGCACCGGGCCCTGGAGATGATTACCCTCGACCGCGACACCGCCCACTACAAGGACCAGATGGCGCTGAAGTACGCCGAGATGATCTACAACGGCCTGTGGTTCAGCCCGCTGCGCGACGCGATGGCGGCGTTCTTCGACAAGACCCAGGAGTACGTCACCGGCACCGCACGGATCAAGCTCTACAAGGGCAACTGCCGCGCCGTGGGCGTCAAGAGCCCGCATTCGCTGTTCAGCGAGAAACTCGCCAGCTTCGAGATGGGCGCCGAGTTCCAGCCGGAGGACAGCAACGGCTTCATCCGGCTGTTCGCCCTGCCGGTGAAAGTCGCCTCGATGGTCCGCGGCACCGGCAAAAAGGCCGTCAAGGGCGCCAAGACGACAAAGCCCCGCAAGCGCTAGGCGCGCCCGGAGGCGCATGGGAAAGAGCCCGAAGCGTAAGCGAGGGAGTCGTCCGGATGCGAGGGATATCCGCACACTGCGGGAAGAAGCCCGAAGCGTAAGCGAGGGAGTCGTTACCGCTACGGATGCGTGGCACTCTCGGATATGGGAAAGGGCCGCGACCGTGAGGTCGCGGCAAACCCCGGCACGAGCATGGCGTCCGCATCCTGAGCTGCGCGCAAACGAGCCCGAAGCGTAAGCGAGGGTGTCCTTGTCGTTCTGATGCGTGAGACTCGCGCACCCGACGTATGTGTACATTCTTTGTGTAATGCCCGACGAGGTTTTTCATGGCGAAAGAAGACGAACAGGTACTGATCATCGAACGCAAGGTCCTCGAGGACGTCGGCATGTTCCAGGGGCTGACCTTCGACGTGGAGCGCTACCTCCAGGCGATCTTCGAGCCGGGCCGGCTGCGGTTCGTCCGCCGGGCGGACGCCGAGGACGACCCCAGCCTCAAGCAACTGATCCCCTACGTGCTGATGACCCATGCGGGAAAGGTGCTCAGCTACGTCCGCGGCAAGCGGTCCGGCGAGAGCCGGCTGGTCGCCAAGCGGTCGCTGGGCATCGGCGGGCACATCAACCCGGTCGACGAGATGCCGCTGTTCGGAGACTTTCGCGAGGCCTACCTCAACGCCGTTAAGCGCGAGGTCGAGGAGGAGGTCTGCGTCGGCGCTGAGCACGAGGACCGGGTCGTCGCGATGATCAACGACGACGCGACGGAAGTCGGCAGCGTCCACCTCGGGGTCGTCCACCTGTGGAGTCTTTCCGCCCCCCGGGTCGAGAGGCGCGAGCAGATGATCACCCAGCTGGAGTTCCTCGACCTTGACGCCCTGCAGACCCAGCGCGAAGCCATGGAGACCTGGTCGCAGCTGTGCCTGGACTACCTGGCGAGCGGCAACGTCGGAGCCTGATTCCGACCGCTCGTGAGGAACACCCGAAATCGACATTCTGAGCGCAGCGAAGAATCTCTATTGGACAGCGTTCCCATGGTTTGGCACCCCACGCAGTAGAGATCCTTCACTTCGTTCAGGATGACAGCAGGGAACGCACAGAACGCAAGCGAAGGGCGATCCGCTTGGCAGAGATCCTTCACGTTGCTCAGGACGACAGCAGGGGGAGCGCTCACAGCGCAAAAAGAAGCCCGCGTGGCGAGACGCGGGCTCCTCGTTCTCCTGAACCGCTCATCTACATCTCTACATTCTAGCGCCGTCGACGCAGCAAGGCCACTCCCCCGAGGGCCAGCAGCGCCAAGCTCATCGGCTCGGGCACAAAGACCAGGTCCAGCGACCCGTACGTCGCCGTGTCGTTGTCCAGATCCCACACACCCAGCCACTCGCTGTTAAAGTAGCCGAAGCCGTCCTCACCGCCCGTCCCGGCCATCTGCAGCGTCATCGTCCCGGGCACCTGGTTGCTCTGCAGGATGAACTGGAACAGCGGCGCACCCAGGACCGGATCGTCCGCGGCCCCGCCGATGCCCAGCTGCTGCTGGAACGACTTGCCCGGCTGCCCTGGTCCAACCATGCCGATGACCATCTCAAGGGCAGAGTCCCCCTTGGCCGGATGAATCTCATCGATGAACACGTCCCAGACGGGTTCGAGCGCCGGATAGGGCCCGCACTCGGGATTCCTCGCCGTGCCGTCTATACTGACCAGCGACGAGTCGACCCCATTGACGTCCAACAGGAAGAGCATCAGGCCGTTGTCGTAAGGCGAATCGGCCAGCTTCCCATAGACCGTGAACAGCAAGTTCAACGGTTTGTCGATGGGGATGTTCGAAGGATCGACGCTGACGGGCGTTGCCCCGTCATACGCCTGACTGAGTTGAACAGACACATTGACGCTGGTTGCCCACCCCGGCCCCGCCACCAACGCGACGGCCGCGAGCGCAATCAGCGCGCTACCGCATCTCGGTTTGGTCATGCAGCTCCCTCCTCGGGCGACAGTTGATAAGAAACCCGACTAACGCCGAAACATGATATTGATCCTCCACCGTCGCGATACGACTGACCCATGCGATGGTCAAGGATCGACCCACATTCAGTGTAGCAACTTCACCCGGGCTTTTGAAGTGTTTTTTCACGATAATATCGGCGCAAGGTCCAGACGACCATGCCATTGAGCATCCGCCCGGGCTTGGGGCCAATGGGTAGATGTGCCCAGTTCGCCAGTTGCCGGTTCGGGCAAAAGTGCCCGATCCGCCTCCCCCTCCCAAAGGCCGCCGCAAGGCATCACTCATAACTCATTATACAACCTGAGGATATGCAAGCCCGCAGATCTCCTCCGGCTTTGGCACGCGGCTTGCTTAACAAGTCAGCCGGAGAGGCGCGACTCCGCTGCGGCGAATCAGGACGGTCCTGATTCGTCGTAGCGGGTAAAGAAAAACCCAGCCAAAGGCAGAACTGCCCGGACTGGGATTCAGATACAGGACCCGGCCCCAGGAGGGGAGTCGGGTCCGCCCTGGCCCCCCTGTCTGCAAAACCTGTGGGGCAGTGCTGGCAGCAGCGTTCTGCCAGGTGCGGCGGGTCGATCGATAAGATGGCACGATCGGCCCGCTGCCGTTATGCGCTTTGACGCACGCAGCCCCAACCCGACTTCCCATAAGTCTTCGCTTATATAGGCTCGCGATATTGCTTATGGCTGCCTGCCTCGCAATAATCGCCCGTCTGTGCCGTTTGCCGTTTCCAACGAACCAGGCTGCACAAGGAGGTCGAGTCATGCCGGTCGTGGATCTGGAACGTGTCTCGTCGCTGCTGGCCATGCCGCCGCAGGCACGGGAAATCCTTGAAACCAAGGAAAAGCAGATCGTCATGAACCTGCGGCTGAAGGTCTCGCCGAACGAGGTTATCACCGCCGACACCTACGTGGTCTACCACTGCAGCGTCCGCGGGCCGGCCAAGGGCGGCATCCGCATGTGGCCCGACGTGACCCTCGAGGAGACCGGCGTGCTGGCTGAGCTGATGACCTACAAGTGCGCCCTGGTCGGCATCCCCTTCGGCGGGGGCAAGAGTGGCATCCGCCTCGACCCGCACCGCCTCAACCGCTTCATCAAGACCGCCATCATCAAGGAATATGTCCACATCATGCGAGAGGAACTCGACGTATCCGCCTACGTCCCCGCCCCCGACATGGGCACGGGCCTGACCGAGATGGCCGTGATCTTCGGCGAGACCCACCGCCCCGAAACCGTCACCGGCAAGCCGGTCGGCGTCGGCGGACTGCCCGGCCGCCGGGAGGCGACCGGCCGCGGCGTCGCCCACACCACCCGCCTGGCCGTCGAGCAATTGCTCGACAAGCCGATCGACAAGGCCACCGTCGCCGTCCAGGGCTTCGGCAATGTCGGCAGCTATGCCGCCGCGTTCCTGGCCGAGATGGGCGCCCGGATCGTCGCCGTCGCCGACCTGACCGGCGGCGCCTGCAACCCCAGCGGATTGGACATCCCCGCGCTGTGCGCCCACGTCGCCGGCAATACCGGCCGCGGGATCGCCGGCTTCGACGCCGAGCCGATCACCAACGAGCAGCTGCTCGCGATGCCTGTCGACGTGCTGATTCCGGCCGCCGCCGGCGACGCGATCACCCGCGCCAACGCCGACACCGTGCGGGCCCGGCTGATCGTCGAGGGCGCCAACGCCCCGATCGACCGGGACGCCGACGCGGTGCTCCGCAGCAAGGGCATCCGCATCGTACCCGACATCCTCGCCAACGCCGGCGGGGTGATCGCCTCGTACGTCGAGTGGCGCCAGGGCAAAAGCGGCGTGATCACCGCGGTCGCCGAGACGTTCGAGACCCTGGAAAACCGGCTGACCCTGGCCTTCGAGCAGGTAATGGCCGTCCAGCGCGACGTCGCCGGCGACCTGCGCTTGGCGGCACAGGTCGTTGCCTGCGAGGAACTGCTCACCGCCCTGCGCGACCGCGACTGGATCTGAGGCGGCGTCTGAATCGCTCGCGGGCGCCACGGCCCTGCGACAACGAGCCGCGACCGTGAGGGAGCGGTAAACGCCGCCCAAAGCAGGGCCGCGCGCAACGGCGAAGCCTTTGGAGTGCGGCGCCGAAGACGCCGCTTTGCCTTTCGCACGGGCCCCGAAGCCGCGCGACGCCAATAACCGATGCCGGGTGAAACCGAAAGGTAGAGATCCTTCACCCCGCGCACGATGACACCGCGGAGTTGAAAAGGTCACCGCCGGAGGCGTTGGCGACTGAAGCCGGCTTACGGTATCTTGACGAAACGCCGTCGGCACGGGCCGGTCGGCGATTCGTCACAGAAGACAAATATCCTGCACAATCACGCGGCGAACCCGCGGAGAGACGAGCAAATGGACAAACTGCCGAAGCTGCCAGCCAAAACGAAGGACGACCTCCTCAAGCACGCCCTGGGCATTGCCGACTGGATGGTCCGCACGCAGGTCCGCCTCGAGCCGCCCCAGTGGGACGCCAACCGCGGGCGGTTCATCTACACCCGCAAACGATCCACCGACCAGAAGGTCCTCGGCATCGGCTGGACGCAGGCCCGCGGCATCATGGTGCTGCTGACGGCGTACCAGGTCACAAAGAACCAGGCCTACCGCGACGCCGCCGAGCTCGCGGCCGACTACCTCCGCGGCATGCAGCAGACCGCCTCGAACGTCTCGCTCTACGACGGGGTGATCTGGGAGGAGATCCCGTTTTCCAGCCACGCTTACGTCCGCGACACCTCGGAGGTGGCCGAGACGTTCTGCTATTTGTACAAGGCCCTCGACGACGACGAGTGGATCTGGCGGGCGGACGTCTACTTCGACTGGTACCTGCGCCACGGTGTGAACAAGGACAACTGGCCCCTGCGCGACGTGCTGATGCCCACCGGCAAGGGCATGGACAACCCCGGCTCCTACCAGATCGGCAACGGCAAGTTCCTCTACCGCCTCTGGCAGGCGATGGGGCAGAACAAGCCTATCAACAAGGGCCTCAAACCGATCGTCAAACGGACGCTGGCGGAGTTCTTCAGCCCCGAGGGCGGGATCTATTCCAACCCCGAGGTCCGCACCGCCAAAGCCGCCACCGAAGAGCCCGCCCACCACGGCGGCCGGGGCGCGACCGCGCACCTGACCCTCAACGACGACGGGGCCGGCGTGACGCTGCTGTCGGCATACCGGGCGACCGGCAAGGCGAAGATCATGGCGCAGCTGGAGAAGTACGCCGACTACATCCTGGCTCAGCAGGCCCCCTTCCCGACGTTCACCGCCTACGTGAGCATGGGTAACTTCCTGCTGGACATGTACCGCCAGACCGGCCGCAAGCAGTATCTGCAGTGGGTTCTGGACAACCTGGATGCCGGGCTGCTGCAGTACCGGATCACCGATGCAAAGGACCCCGACCGCGGCGCGATCCGCGGCGAGGACGAGCCGAGCAAGTGGTACTGGGGCGGCGCCCAGGACGACTACGTCTGCATGCGGACCAACGCCTACGCCGCGATGCTGCTGCTGAAGCTCGCCAGCCCGAAAAACTGGTGCCCGGGCTACTCGGCATTCGGCTGGGACGAACTCAAACCCTGGCCCCGCCGCAAGAAGTAGGCCCACGCAAGTCCTGGGATTACAGGCCCTCATAATGCTCCGTTTGCCGTTGTCGTTCAAGTCCCATCAGGGACGACAGAGGCGTTCGAGAAAGTCGCTGCGATCATTGGGGTCGATCGCCACGCGAGGCAATCACAACGGCAGAAAGGATGACCTCACTTACGTTTCGGGCTCGTCTGGGCGCGAAGCAGCAGCGGGAGGATGCTGCACATGTAAGGGATTCCATGGCCGGGAACCCGGCTTCGCCAAACGACGTCTGCGCCGTGGCAGGCAGCCCCTGCGATGGCACCCGGCATCGGTTATTGGCGTCGCGCGGCTTTGGGGCCCGTGCGAAAGGCAAAGCGGCGTCTTCGGCGCCGCACTCCAAAGGCTTCGCCGTTGCGCGCGGCCCTGCTTTGGGCGGCGTTTACCGCTCCCTCACGGTCGCGGCTCGTTTGCGCAGGACCACGGCACTCGGCGTGGCTTTTCGCCACGCCCCTGCAAGGCGTCGCCCGCCGCGATCATGCGTCGCACGTTCCGGCGGCCAGGTTTGCGACCAGGGCCTCGACGGCTGGCTCGCTGCCGGGGCGGACGATCATCGCCAGGCCCGGGGACGCGCCGTCGTGCGGGGCGGGCTCGACGCGCAGGCCGGCGGTCGAGGCGTCGACGTAGACCATCCCGGCTGGCGTGCGGACGAAGCCCTTGGCGCGGTACACGGCGTCGCCGAGAGCCGCCAGCGCGATGTGGAGCTTGGCCGGGTCGACGACGCGCCGGATCGTCACCTGCATGCGGTGGTAGTTCGGGTCGGCGCAGGCGGCGTACTCGCCGTGCAGGTCCGGACGGGCGGGCCCGGCTCCGAACAGGTCCAGGTCCGCTGCCGCCCGCACCGTGCGGATCTGCCGGGCATGCGGGTTGATCTCCCGCACGGCGGCCTCGGTCACAGTAACCTTCTGCTCGTCGAACAGGTCGGTCTTGTTGATCAGCACGGTGTCGGCCGAGGCGATCTGGGCGTAGATGTTCGGCAGTGTCGCCAGCAGCTTGTGCACGCTGCCGGGGTCGATGATCGTTACGATGCTCGTCAGGTCGTACACCTGGTCGAGTTTCGTCTCGGCCAGCATGTCGGCGACGACGCGGGGGTCGGCGATGCCGCTGGCCTCGACAATCACCCCGGCGACCGGCTGCTGCTCGCTGTGCCAGCGCTTCGGCACCTCGGTCAGGTGGTGCAGGAAGCTGACGACCAGGCACTTGCAGAAGATGCTCCCGCCGGGAATCGAGACGGTGTTGGGGCCGATCCGGCGGAGGACCTGCGTGTCGATGTCCAGGTCGGAGAACTCGTTGACGAGGTAGACGATGCGCTGCTCGGCGAGGCGGCGGGCGGTGTGCTGAAGGAAGGTGGTCTTGCCGCTGCCGAGAAAGCCGGTGACGAGGCAAAGGGGGATGCGGGGCATGTCAGATCCCTTCGTGTGTCCTTTCGGTTGCGTAGCTTCTTTGGCCACTTCGAGGCCCGGCCACTCGCATCGCTGCGCTCGCTCGGGCGCGACCGCCTGAAGGCGGGACTCCGAACGCCCGCTAAAGCGGGGACTCCAAGCGCCGGCTGAAGCCGGGACTCCGAACTTGGCGGGCACAGCCGCACAGCCCGCCCTACGTGATCTACCGCTCCCTCACGGTCGCGGCTCGTTTGCGCAGGACCGCGGCACCCGATTCACTGACCCCTGAACCCCCTGCTTGCCACGGCGTAGCCGCCGTTTGGCGAAGCCGGGACCCCTGACCCCTGACCCCTGATCCCTGATCCCTGACCCCTGCCGTTACTGGCTACTGGCAACTGACAACTGGCTACTTCTTCCCCACCATCTGCTCCTTGATCGCGGCGACCAAGGTGTTCTGGTCCGGGATGATCGAGACGAACTTCGCCTGCCCGTCGATGCAGATGGTCGGGATGTTGGCCACGCCGAGGCGCGACATCATCGCCAGGCCCTCGCGGGTGGTGATGCGGTGCTCCTTGGCGCGGATGCCCTCGCCGACGGTGCGGACGGCGCGGTTGACGGCATCCATCATGTACTGGCACGGGGCGCAGCTCGACGAGTCCAGCGTGATCACGTCGATGTAGACGTGCTCGTCGGTTTCGTAATCGGGCAGATCGATCTGGAGGCCCGCCCCGACTGCCTTGGCGGTGATGGTCCGCTTGGCGATCTCGCGCTGGTAGCTGTCGTGGACCATCAGGCTGACGGCCTGGAGATTCTTTTCGGGGGTCGCGTACGGCAGGTCGCAGCCGGGGGCCAGGACGAACCCGCAGCCGCCGCCGATGTCGATGCAGCGGACGGCGTCGAGCTTCGAGTCGTCCTCGTCGCCCATCAGCAGCACCACCGTCAGCCTCAGGTTGCCGCCGAAGCTCTTCTCGTGCGCCCGCGTCACGTCGCGGACCTTCTCCAGCGGGATGTTCTCGTCGATCGACATGTTGTCGCAGGTGGTCCGACCCATCACCTCGAGGTTGCGGGTCGCGTCGCCGCAGACGAACAGGGACGAGTAGGCCCCGCGCTGGCGGATCGCGTCGAAGACCTGGTTCATCGGCGCGGCACAATACTCGCGGAAGTGCTCCGGCGAGATCTGGCTGGTCATCGGATCGACCACCGCCACCACGTCGGCGCCGCTGTCGATGTACGCCTCGGCCGCCTTGATGCCGACGCTGGCGCAGTAGCTGACCACCGCCTTGACGTACTCGGGCTTGTCGAACATGTCCAGGAAAATGTTATTGCCCATCAGGTGCAGCGCCAGGGTGAACGGCCCGCAGATCAGCCCGTACAGTGCCACCTGCTCGCCGATATCGGCCTTGAGCGTCCGCAGGGCCTCCAGCGCCACCGGAAAGCGCCCGCCCCCCACGTCGAAGCTGGGCAGGTCCGCCAGGGTCTTGCCCTGCTCGAGCGGGTGGCTGGTCACCGACGGCGGGCCCTCGGCCGACCAGTGCAGGTCGCAGCCGAGCACCTCGGCCTCCATCTGTAGATCGAACGTGATCGGCAGCCCGTCCGGCTTGTACAGCTCGTTGGCCTTTTTCAGCCCCGCCACCAGCAGGTCGGCGCTTTTGAGATATTCGTCAGCCGGCTTGCCGATGATCTTGGCGCCGTGCACCCCCACGAACGGCACCCACGCCGGCCGGGGCGTGACCTCGTTGCGGATCGCCCGCAACAGCAGTTCCCGCCCGGTAAGTGTCTTGCCCGTGATTTCGCACTGCTCCGTCGTCGCCATGTTTTCTCTCCACACATTCACAAGCCCGACTCGTGCCGGGTGCCACGGTCCCGCCTCAACGAGCCGCGACCGTAAGGGAGCGGTAAACCCGCGACGGGTGCCGTGGCCGCGCTGCTCGCCACGGCGTAGCCGTTGTTTGGCGAAGCCGGGTTGCGGCCATGGCATTCCACGGGTGAGTGGTGTGCTCCTTCCTGAGAACACCACCCGCACTTCAAGTCTGCTCACGCCCCTTCTACCGAAACAATACCCCCGGCCGCCCCGCCCATCTTGTGCGCGCCTGCCCTCTTTTGGTAAAATCGTACGACGAGGACAGCATGACCCCGACCCAGCAGGAATTCGACCTGACCGAGGCAGCCTTCGCCCGCCTCGCCCGCGCGTACCGCCGGCGGTGGCCGGTCAGCCTGTGCGCCACCGACCCGGACGGCCGGATCGTCCGCGGCCGGTTCGCCTGCCAGGCGCGGTACTGCCGAGACTGCGACCGCACCCGCGCCTTCGCCATCGCCGAGGCCCACCGCTGGGGCGACCCGACGGTCGGCTTCTGTCAGCGCCAGCGGCTGCTCTGGGCGGTGCCGCTGATGCACAACGAGCGGATCGTCGGCGGGCTGGTCGCCAGCATCGCCGAAAGGCAGGTCTTCGCCCCCGACGCCGCCAGCCCCTTCGACATGCGTCGCGCGTGCGTGGAACTGCGGGAGCTCGCCGAGCGCGAGAACCTGACCAACGCCTCGGCCCTGGCGCTGCGCCGCCGGCAGTACCACGACGAGCAGCAGCGGGCCTACGCGATTCACAGCTTCAAGGACTTCGGCCACAAAAGCATCCGCGAGCTGTACCTCCGCGAGGAGCCCGCGCTGTTTGCGGCGATCCGCGCGGGCGACCGCGGGCAGGCCCGCGAGATCCTCAACCGCGTGTTGGTCGCGATCCACCACCACGCCGGCAACCGGCTCGACGTGGTCAAGGGGTTCTTCCTGGAGCTGGTCGTCAGCATGTGCCAGACGGCCGTCGAGTCCGGCGGCGACCCGGAGCAGCTGCTCGGGGCGAACTTCGCGGGCATGGCGGAGCTGTCGCGGATCGACAACGAGGAGCATCTGGCCGGCTGGCTGGTCGCGACGCTGGAGCATTTGATGGGGGTGATCCAGTCGACCCGCCGGCGCGACGCGGCGACGCAGCTGTTCGACGCGATCGCGCACATGGAGCGCCACTGCTGCGAGCGGATCAGCCGCGACGACGTCGCCCGCGCCGCCGGGCTCTCCCCCTCGCACTTTTCGTGGCTGATCCGCCATGAGAGCGGCGCGACCTTCACCGAGCTGCTCAACCGCATGCGGGTCGACCGCGCCGCCGAGCTGCTCAGCCGGACCGACCGGCCGCTGTCGCTGATCGCCCTGGAGACGGGTTTCGCCGACCAGAGCTACTTCACGAAGGTCTTCAAGCGCTACCGCAAGCTCGCCCCGCTGCAGTACCGGCGGCAGGTCGGCGACGCTGCGCAAGCCCCCGCCACCGGAGGTTCGCCTTGAGTGACGCCGTCCTGTGCACTCATCGAATTCCTCGCGAACGCCGCCGCGCAGCTATGGAGTGCGGCGCCGAAGACGCCGCTTTGCATTTCCAACGGGCCCCGAAGTCGCGTCACTTCAACGAACCGGCAAGAGCCCTTCGGACTGCGATGCCGAAGGCGCGGCTTTCGATTATGCGGCCGTCGGCTCCCCGTCCGCAGACCGCAGGGAACCACCACCGCCCATACGAACCGCCACGACGCCCTCCAAGGCTCCCCCTCGCCCCTGAAAGCCTGAAAGACATCCCTCATCCAGTGCCGATGGATATGATAACCGCCGACACGGCAGCCGGGCCGGCAAGAAAGCGACACAACAGGAACCCGCGATGACCGCCAGGAGCAAGATCGTCTATAAGGCCGAGCCGACGCTGCGCGGCATGCGCGCCCGGCCCGCAGCCGACGGCGAGGCGACCGACCCCGTCATTCACCCTTGGGATCGCGTTGTCCGAGTCGGCGCCGGGAGTGACGCAACCTGGCGGATCTGCGGGCCGGACGGCTGGTCGCGCGGCATGCCGTCGCTCCGCCTGCGCGACAGCCGGGCCAGCCGCATCGCCGGCGCGGCCCAGCGCCGCTGGTACCGACGGGCCTGGCGCGAGGGTCGGCTGGAGATCGAGGACGACGTCAAGAGTCTGCCGTGGGGATGCAGTATCGCGATGCTCCTGTTGTTTCTGCCCGGTCTGGCGTTGGTCTTCGTGGACAAGATTCTGCCTGTCTTCCAGGGGTTTTGGCGTGGAGCGCCGGACGTGCCCATGCCAACCACAGACCTGATCGTCTCCCGGCTCATGGCTGTTGGAATGCTGCTGTTCGGGCTGGCGCTGATCTATGGCGTCAGGATCTTCTTCCTGGCTATTCGTCCGTCCAAGATCAAATCCATCCGGATCGACGCCGAGGGGATCCGGGCCTGCATGCGCGACGGCCGCAGCGTCTTCGGGGCATGGGATGATTGCCGGGACATCCGCATGTCCGGACCATGTATCCTGCTGGATTTCCGCAGCGGCGCCCGCGTTGAACTGCCCCCCGACGCAACACCGCCGCGCATCTCGCTGGCCATCCCAATCATCCGCGCAGAACTCTGGCCCGAGCGCGTCCAGACAGTGCCCCGGGTCTTTGCAGGCTGCCTCCTGCGGGCCAGCCTCATCTGGGCGATCATGATGGCGATGCTCGTCGGTGTCTTGTATCTGCGCAACACGTACCGAGGCGAGCCGGTGAACTGGTGGGGGATTGTTGCGTTCGGCGTGATGCCCTTTGTGCTGATCGGGGCCCGTTTCTTGTGGTTGCGGCTGCGGTTGGCTATCGGACGCCGCCTGTCACGACGTCAGCGGCGCTTGCAGCGCGCTCAGCGCCCGCCCGCGGGTCCTACACCGGAGAATGCAGGACATGACGCGCACAACTGACTATCGCGCCGAACCCACGCTGCGCGGCATGCGCGTCTGCCCGGCACCGGACGACGACGTCAGCGCCCCCGTGATTTACCGGTGGGATCAGGTGTCGCCGATGTCACCCGCTTCACCGACGCGGTGGATCGTCAGCACCGCCGACGGCTCCCCGCTGATGAAAGACGGCCGCCGCGTGCGACTGCGCACAGCCAGCGAATGGGCGGACAGGATCGCACATCGGGCGCAGAAGCGATGGCTGCGCCGGGCGTGGCGAGACGGTACCCTCTGCATCGATGAGCGGCTCCGCCCGCCCGTAGCCCGGTGGCTGGGCCTGCTGCTGTTCATGCTGCCGCTGCTGAGCGCCGTGCTGCTTTTTGCCGTAGCCAGGGGTTTCTACATGGCGTACGTCATGCCGCCCAGGCTTGCGAGCGACGCTGATGCGGCGATTGCGTACCTCGTAGCCGCAGGCTACCTGCTCCTGGCGACTGGAATCATCCTCGTCGGCTGGCGGGAGCTCGGTTCCGCATGGCCGGTCAAGATACGATCCGTCCGCATCGACAGCAAAGGGATCCAGGCCCGCCTGCGGGGTGGCCGCGTTGTTTTCGAAGCCTGGGACGGTTGCCAGGATATTCGCGTCCAGCACAACCGAACTGCATACCTGATCTTCGGCCATCGTCGTCGCCTGAAGTTGATGGACGTCACCTGGCGTACCGCAACCGCCCTCAGGGCCATTAACGAACATCTCCGGCCCGCTACTGTGCGAAGTGAACGGCAGATAATGTTGTATCTGATCGGGCTCATCAACCTGATCTACGCCGCAATCTTCTTTCCGTTGCTTGGCGATCTCGCTCTCCTTGCCCGTGCAGACGGCAAACCCGTTGCCTGGTGGCCATTGCTTGTAATGTGGCCCGTCATAGTGGTGGCGATGGTTGCAGGGCTGCGCGCGAACAGGTTCTTCGAGCGACGCCGGGTGTGCAGCCAACGACGCAATCGCCGGGCAAAGGCTCGCAAAGATCGGCAGCGAACCCAGGAGCCGGAGACCACTGACGGAAGCTTATGACACATGCCATCAAACATCGCTGGAAACCGACCTTAAGGGGCCTGCTCACATGTCCCGACCCGAACGACGGCAGCCCCCCCACTGCTGTCTACCCGTGGGACCGGGTGGCGCCGACTTCAGCAACGGGGGCCCTGGGCTGCATACGCACAAGATGGCACCGAGATCACCGACGCTCCGCTACATCCTAAGGTATTTATATGCAATATGTTACGCCCCCCTTGGCCCGCTGCGGCAATGCCCTCCACTATTATCGATAAGAGTCTAAACCGCTAATAAGCATATTGCTTATTATCGCCGACAGACGTAAACTGGTCTTCCATGACGCCCCGCACATCCAGCCCGGGAAGGTTTATCCAGCAGCCTGGCGGCTACCGGGCATTCGTCCCGCAGCCGCTGCCGCCTTCGCTTGAACTCACGCCGGCCCTGCTGCGGTCCCTGTCCGACGCCGACCGGCTGATCGGGCGGCTCGCCGGCGAGGGCGCCAATCTTCCGAACCCGCACCTGCTCAGCCGGCCATTCGTCAAGCGCGAGGCAGCACTATCCAGCCGCATCGAGGGCACGCAGGCCACGCTGGGGGAGCTGCTCGCGGTCGATGCCGGCGCAGCCGTCGAGCGAAGCCCCGACGACCTCCGGGAGGTCGGAAACTACGTGACCGCCGCCGAGTACGGCCACCAGAGGCTGGCAACGCTGCCGCTCTCGACGCGCCTGGTCCGCGAACTGCACGCGAAACTCATGGAAGGTGTTCGGGGAGGCCAGGCCGATCCGGGGCAGCTGCGCCGCATCCAGAACTGGATCGGCCCGTCCGGCTCGACGATTCTGAACGCCACCTACATCCCGCCCCCTCCGGACCTGCTGGCTGGATGCCTCGACGCCTGGGAGCGGTTCCTCCACGACCGCTCCCTGCCGCCGCTGATCCAGATCGGGCTGGCGCATTACCAGTTCGAGGCGATCCACCCCTTCCTCGACGGCAACGGCCGGGTCGGGCGCCTGCTGATTACACTCTTCCTGATCGAGCGCAACATCCTGCCGACGCCCCTGCTGAACCTGAGTGCCTTCTTCGAAGCGACAAGAGGCGAATACTATGACCGCCTTGCCGCGGTCACCCGCCGCAGCGCGTGGGTCGAATGGCTGGAGTACTTCCTCAACGGCATCGCCCGAATGGCCGAGGACGTCGCCGACCGTACCGCCCGTATCAGCGATCTGCTGGTCGGGTGGCACCGGAGCCTGGCCGGCAGCGCCTCGCGAACGCCGGACGACCTGGTGACCCTGCTGGCGGAAAACCCGTTCTGGACCACCCGCAAGGCGGCCGAGCGTCTGGACGTAGCGTACACCTCCGCGCAGCGAGCCATCGACAAGCTGCAGGCAGCCGACATTCTGCAGCAGGTCGGCCAGGCCAGGCGCAACCGCGTCTACTGCGCCAAGCAGGTCCTTGCCATACTCGAGGCGCCGCCGAAGCTCGTGCCGTGACCTAAAACCGGCACGCCCCGCCGCCCAGCTGCTCAGCCGCACCGATCGATGGGCGGATACGGCTGTTTCGCGGCGGCGGGGAAACCATCCCGTTGCGGCATCCGTATGCAAACAGGCGGGCCGGGCGCCACGTTGGCCGGGTTGTTTGCCCGTCATACGGTATGCATATACCATGGCGCCGCAAGGTGGGGGCGTGACGGCCACGCGGCGGGAACAACTCGGGGGTAGGTACCCGTCTGCGTCTTGCGGTGAAGATCGACAAAGCCGTCCCGGCCCTCCGGATGCAGAGGCGGGATTCCGCCGGCGGGTTCGATCCGTTTTGTCCGGTTCCTGTTATGGCATGTGGTCGAGCCCGTGTCGGGTAAAAGCCCGTTTTCGTAGAACAGCGGGGGATGCACGTGGCCGCCGGTTTGTGAGGTGATCCGATGCGAGTGGCCATCAAGTTCGTTTTCGCCATGCTCCTGGTGCTCGTCCTGATCCGTTCGTTCGAAGGCATTCTTGCGGTACAGCGGGACACCACCCGACTGAATGCGACGATGGAGCGGGACGCCCTTCTGTTGGGGCGGGTGTTGCGGACCTCGCTTCGTGACGCGTGGTTGACCGGCGGCCGGAAGCATGCCCTGGCCCTGATCGACGCGATGAACGTCCAGGACCACCCGACGCGCATCTCCTGGATCGGGTTCGACGGCCGGCACGGCCTGCGGAGCCGCCTGGACGCCCGTTCGGTGGCGGAGTTGATGGACGACAACCCGGTTTCGATACGCGTGCAGGATGGCGGCCGAGGCGATATCCAATACTTCTATGTGCCCATCGGCGTGTCCGAAGCCGGCGGTGTCGTCCGGCTTTCCGAAACGCTCGAGGATCGCAGCCGCTACGTTCGTCACGCGCTGATTCGCGAGAGCATCGCGGGGCTCGTGGTGATCGTGCTGACCGGTTCGGCCTTCATCCTGCTGGGGGTCGTGGTGATCGGTCGCCCCCTGAACCGCCTGCGCGAGCAGGTCGGGCGTATTGGAGAGGGCAATTTGTCGGACCACGTGGTGCTCCGCAGCCGGGACGAATTCTCGACTCTGGCGACCGGCCTGAACGAGATGTGCAAGAAGCTGTCGGCCTCGCGGGAACGGGAGCGACAGGAGACCGGGAAGCGGGTGGCGGCCATGGAACAGATGCGTCACATGGACCGGTTGACCACGATCGGGCGGCTCGCGTCGGGGATCGCTCATGAGCTGGGCACGCCCCTGAGCGTGATCGCCGGTCGGGCTGGCATGATCCATGACGGCACCATCCCCGCCGAATCCGAGGAGATCCGGGCCAACGCGGCAACGATCAAGGCCCAGGCGGACCGGATGACGAAGATCATACGAAGCCTGCTGGATTTCGCGCGGCCGCACCCGCCCCGGCGAGTCCTGATCGGCGGAGTGGATGCCGCCCGACAGGTCGCCGACCTGGTGGACTGCCTGGGTTACAAGGCGACGGTGCGTGTCGAAGCGCGAGGCGAACGGTCGCAGCTGGCCGCCGAGATGGATCCGGTGCAGATGCAGCAGGTGATGACCAACCTGATTCAGAACGCCCTCGAGGTTACGCCAGAGCAGGGACACGTGAAGGTGACCGTCGAGTCCGTGACGGCCGAACCGCCCGAAGGGGTCAAGGGCGCGTCGGGCCGGTTTCTGCGGATTGCGGTTCAGGACCACGGCAGCGGCATCGCCGAGCGGGACTTGCCTCATGTATTCGATCCGTTTTTCACCACCAAGGATGTCGGCCAGGGGACCGGGCTGGGGCTGTCAATCGCCCACGGCATCGTCCGGGAACACGGCGGGTGGATCGATGTGGCCACGAAACTCGGCGAAGGCAGCACGTTTTCGGTGCATATTCCCCAGGAGAACCATCAATGACCGGACGCCTCTTGATCGTCGACGACGACACCGACATGTGTCAGATGCTGCACGACGACCTGGCCCGGCGGGGCCACGCGAGCCAGTGGCGGACCGACGCCGACGAGGCATTTGCGCTGTTCATGGCCGAACCGTTCGATACCGTGATCACGGACCTGCGGATGCCGGGCCTCAACGGGATCGAGTTCTGTCGCCGCCTCGCGCAGAACCGGCCTGACATCCCCGTGATCGTCATCACCGCCTTCGGCAGCCTCGATACCGCTGTGGAAGCCTTGCGGGCGGGGGCGTACGACTTCGTCGTCAAGCCGATCGACCGGGACATGCTCGCGATCGCCACCGAGCGGGCCCTGCAGCACCGGGCCTTGCAGGAACAGGTGCGGTTCCTGAAGCAGGCCCGCAAGGTGACCGGCGAATTCGGCGAGTTCATCGGGCGCAGCCGGTGCATGGAACACCTGTTCGAACAGATCTCCCGCATGGCGGACGAGCCGATGCCCGTGGTGATCACCGGCGAATCCGGCACGGGCAAGGAGTTGGTTGCCCGCGCGCTGCATCGTCACAGCGGGCGGTGTGATCGGCCGTTCATCCCCGTCAACTGCGCGGCGATTACCGCAACGCTTCTGGAGAGCGAGTTGTTCGGCCACACCCGTGGCGCGTTCACAGGCGCCCGTTCGGATCGGCAAGGGCTTTTCCTGGCAGCGGACGGGGGCACCCTCTTTCTCGACGAGATCGCCGAGATCCCGCTGGAGCTTCAGCCCAAGCTGCTGCGGGCGCTGGAGACTCGCAGGATCCGTCCCGTCGGCCGCAGCGATGAGGTCGAATGCGACGTGCGCGTGCTCGCGGCGACCAACCGCGATCTGGAAGCAGCTGTGGAAGAGGGCGACTTCCGCGAAGACCTGTTTTTTCGGATCAATGTCCTTCGGATCGAGGTGCCCCCGCTGCGGTCGCGCGGTTCGGACGTGTTGCGCCTGGCCCAGGCCTTCATTCAGGATGTCTCGCAGCGCAGCGGCAAGTCGATCAAGGGGCTTTCGCGCGGCGCGGCCGAGAAACTGCTCGCCTATCGCTGGCCCGGCAACGTCCGGGAGCTGCGCAACGCCGTGGAACACGCCATGGCCCTGACCCGAATCGACGAACTCGCCGTCGAGGATCTGCCCGCCCGGATTCGGGATTACCAGCCTCCGCAGATCACGCCCGCAGGCGTCGAAGTCCCTGAAGGTCTCCTGCCGCTCGACGAGATCGAACGGCGCTACGTCCAGCACGTACTCGAACAACTGGACGGCAACAAGGCCGCTGCCGCCCGGGTCCTCGGGCTGGGACGTCGGACGCTGTACCGGAAGCTCGATTCCTGGGGCCTTTAGATGCCTGCTACAGATCCTGTGTCAGATTGACTCATCGTGCGCCGATATGGCGCGCGCCAGACCGGGCAAACCCCACCGCACAGGCAGGCAAACCGCCGATTGCGACTTTCTTTCGCCTTGGGCACTATAGCCACAACCCTTTGCGGCCCAAGGCCTTATCCGATAGCTACCCGTCCTTGTCGACGGGACTGGCACGCCCTTTGCTGTTGCCGCACCGTGACGATGCAAAGGACCGGGCAAAACGCCAGACGACAAACGGTGGGCGAGCACGTGAACAAGGAACAGAATCGACAAGCGGCACCCGAGAGCGCCGGGAACACGCCGGCCCATGTGCTTCTGGTGGAAGACGACGACGTAATGCGCGAAATGCTGGCGGAAGCCCTGCATCGCAACGGCTACCGCGTGACCGAGTGTGCCGACGTGTTCCAGTGGCTGCTTACCTGCGTGCGACTGGCCACGACGCCGCCATCCGAACACGGCGGCAACAAATATGACATCGTCGTGTCGGATATCAGGATGCCGAATATCAGCGGTCTGGGTGTACTGCGGATCCTCAAGGACATCAGCTGCGCGGACTCCTGCCCGCCAACCGTCTTCATCACCGCCTTCGGAGATGAGCAGACGCACCGAACAGCGCGGGAACTGGGTGCCGTAGCCGTCCTCGACAAACCGTTCGCGATCGAGGACCTCATCGCGAGTGTTCGAGCGGTGACGACTTCATGATCGCTACTGCGCCCATGCAGGCACGCAGAGCGGGTGCGGGGCATACCGCAGAGGAATCCGCACCCCGGGCGGGCGACGACCTTGCAGGAGAGTGCTTCGCATGACGGAGGCGGATGCGACCTGCAAGGTGAAAGGCATCGGCCCGCCTGACCGGAATTGCAAACGTGAATTCGCTGTCTTCGCCGGCGGCTGGCGGGGACGGCACCCTCCTTGGGAATTGGAAAAGGAGCCGCAACATGGAGGCACGCATGCCAGTACGGTGGATGATCGCAGTTGCAGGCGTCGTAGCAATTGTTGCGACGACGGGCTTTACGGCCGGATGTGCACAGGACCAGCCGGACTACATGAGACACCAGCCCGCCCCGGTCCAGCAGCAGCGTGGCCAATGGTCGCCGCAGGCGCAACCGCCCGCCCGGCAGGGTCCCCAGGCGCAACCGCAGCTCGAGGGCGACGCAGGACCGCAGAGGCAGAATCAACCCGCCTGGCCTGCGAACTGAGGACGGTTCGTACAAGCAGACACACTGTACTCGCCCACAACCGCGTTGGTGCCGGCGAGTGAATCGAGGTCAAACAGATTATTAGAAAAGGAGAACCGAGACTATGCGAAATCACAACGACAAACAGGTGCTTTTCCGGATCGCCCGTTCCGCGACCATCGGGGCGATCACTGTAATGCTTGCGGTCCCCATGATCGCCCGCGCGCAGATTTCCATCGGCGAACAGCAGCAGCGGCCCGTGCCGGCCGATCAGCAACGGCAGACAGTCCCCCCGCAGCCGAAAGCCGATATCCAGATCGGTACGTACGATCCCCAGATCGCCTTTGAGCAGCATCCGGCCCGCAAGGAACTTCTCGCGTCGCTCGAGTCGGTGCAGGCTGACATGCAGAGCGCGCAGCAGGAGGGGAGCCAGCAGAAGGTGCAGCAGCTTCAGCAGCAGTTCGAGCGGAAACGCAGCCAGCTGATCGCGAAGTTCCAACGGGATGTCACACGCGCGCTTCCCGATGCGGCCCGTGATGCCGGCGTCGACGTCGTCGCTCTCGAGGTCGCCTACATGTCCCACAACATCGAAACGAAGGATATCACGAACGAGTTGATCCAGGCCTTCCAGAACAACGGCGATGCGGACGGCAGCGATGCGTCTCCAGCGCTGCCGTCGATCCCGGGAGCCCGGTAAGGCACGGGCCCGGTGACGGGAGGAGAACAGTTGAGACCGCCCCCGCGGCACGTGGCCGCGGGGGCGGCTCCTTTTCTGCATATATGCCTACCGCAGCCGGCACGCCTCCATCGGCACGCTGGCTGCGGCCAACACGCGGTCGCCGCAGCCGTAGTAGACGATGTACCGGCCGTCCATCTCGACGGCGCCGTTGGTGTAAACGACGTTGGGGCAAAAGCCCTCCCGCTCGTAGTCCATCACGACCTCCAGGATCGGCTTGCGCTGCACCCTCAGGATCTTGCGCGGGTCCTCCAGGTCCAGCCACATCACCCCGAGACGGTAGACGTCGCTGGTGTCCTTGGCGTGCCAGAACAGCAGCCACGCGTCGTCCTGGCGGATGGGGGTGGCGCCGATGCCGAGCTTGCGGTCGTACCACGTGCCCGGCTGGACCTGCCAGACGCACGTCGCGTCGTGCCAGGTCTGCAGGTCCTCCGAACAGGCCATCCACATGTTCGGCTGCGGGCGGTAGATCAGCCAGTACTTTCCGCCGATCTTCTCGGGAAACAGCCCGGCTGTCCGCATCTCCTGCTCGGGCATGATGTGGCCGCGGTACTCGAACGTGCAAAAGTCCTTCGTCGTATCCAGCCGCAGCCGGT
>JAWLBS010000007.1:0-46440 GCA_041687575.1 Phycisphaerae bacterium
GTCGGCCGGGGCGGATGCCGCCGCTTTCGGGCTCAGCAGATCCCGATCCACCGGGTCGACCGCCTTCTTTTCCAGGACCGTGGTCAGTCCGACGACCGTCAATCCGACCGCGCCGGGCCGCGCATCGCCGGCGCCGATATCCGCCCGGATATCCACGAACATCCGGCCGTCGCGGCGGATCGTGTAGGTATAGATATGTTCGGCGCCGGACGCGGCCGGCTGAGACTGCGCGGCGGCCGCCGCCGTGTGGGGGCTTGGCCCGGCCGCCTCATCGTCCGGGCCGTCGCCGATCGGATCGCCGAAGCGGATCGTCCCTCTTATCGTGACCGCCAGGCGATTGGCCTCGACCATTTCCAGGCGGGTCTGGACATCGGGCCCCAGGTCCCGCCACGAATCCAGGCCGATCCCCCCCTGCGGTGAGCCATCGTCGCCCAGCGCCGTCAGGGCCAGTCCGCCGGCGCCCCCGCCCAGCAGATCGATCGTGCGGTCCGGATCGCTTGCAAGGTCATACCAGCCCGCCAGCAGTCCGCGGCCAAAGACCAGTTCGAACCGCCCCACCGCGCCGACCTGGTATCGCCGCCCCTGCTTGCGGACGTAGAGGCTGCCGGGCTCACCGGCCGGCGAACCGTAGACGACGGCGGTGTTGTCCGCCAGCATGAGATCGTCAAGGTGCAGCGTCTGCGGCCATCTATCCGCCTGGACCGCCAGACGGATCTGCCGGACGTCGGCGAGTTCCACCTGCCGGGCGACATCGGCCAGATCGATCCGCAGGAGGTTCCAGCCGCTGCGCAGCGGCAGCGGCGTCGACTCCCACACGGCCGGCGCGTCGGTGCCGCTCTGGATCTGCAGGCTTACAAGGGCCGCAGCAGGGCTGTAGATGCTGGTCATGAACAGCTCGAACCGGCTCCAGTTGCGCGGCAGCGCCCACTCGCTGGCCTGGCGGTCGTCCACGAGCAGCAACGACTCGGGACCGTCGAACCGGGCCTCCAGCGCGCCGGCACCCGTCTCGAGCCGACTGCGACCAACCGTCAGCTGCGCCCGGCCGGGACCTTCGAACCGGAAGATCTGTACCTGCGCGGGATGCTCGAGGTCGGCGAGCACCTCGAAGGGCCCTTCCGCCCGCAGCTCGGTGTAGAACGCCCGCAGCCGGTCGGGCACCGGCGGCAGGTCGGCGCTGGCCGGCTGACCCGCCGGCGACGCGGCCATCGGCGTCATCTCGCAACCGGTCCCCGCCCCGCACAAGGCCATGGCCGCCAACACACAAACGATCCGTCTGGTGATTGTCATACTTCTCACAACTCCCTGGCAGCCGCTCCTCCGGCCGCCCGGAGGCCTGCGGCGCACATCGTCAGGCAGAAACAACCGCCAGGAATGTAAGTGGTAAGGGAACTTCGTGCAAACGCCCGCAGGCCCGGCACCCTTCACCGTCCCGCCCCTGTCGCGGCGACATAGCCGTCGTGCGGCGACGCCGGGGAGTAAGGCCGTGCCCTGCAGGGCGGGCTGCGCCCGCCAAAGCCGTTGGCCGTCAAGCACGGTGGGCAATCTGCCCACCAGATCGCTCCCGTTAGTGGCAATGCCCCGTCGCGTAGCGCGGGCTGCGTCGCTGCGCCCGCCAATCCGTGCCGTTGGCAACAATGCACTGAAAGTGCAGCACAATTCTGCCCGGGGTAAGCGGGTCGCGCCACAGGCCTGCGAAGCCGTCGTCTGGCGAAGCAGGCCCGCGACCTGCTTACCCCGGGTCGCGAACCCCATTTTCTTGGCTCAGCCCTGTAAGGGCTGGATAACCGTTCCGAATGTCGCAGCCATGAAAAAGAGAACCGCTCCCCCCGCGCCACGGGGTCGGACCCATGGTGACGTGTGCACACGACTTCCGAACCGCCAAGAGGTTTCAGCATTGATTCCGCTAAAAGACGCGTGCTACGGGGTCGGACCCCTGAAACGCAGTCGCCCTCAATATCGCCCCTCCCGCTGCTCGTAGTGCGTCGCAAGGTCGTGCACCTGCTTGCCCGCCGCCGCCCAGTGCGCGACCCACCGCACCATCTGCTCGACCGTCACCGTCGGCGGACCGAACAGCCGCTCGCACTTCGACCCGTCGCTGAGCAGGGCGGTCTCGCTCTCGCGGCCGGCGAAGACCGGCTCGACGCCGAAGGCCTCGCCGAACCGCTCGGCCAGGTCGCGGACCGGCACCATCGGCCCGGCCAGGTTCAGGATCGCCGGCGGGGTGTCGCAGATCTCCAGACACCGGAGGCACGCCTCGTTGGCGTCGCGCTGCCAGATGACGTTGACGTAGCCGGCCGCCAGGTCGATCGGCTCGCGGGCGCGCACCTTGCGGGCGATGTCCAGCAGCACCCCATATCGCAGCTCGACCGCGTAGTTCAACCGCACCAGCGTTACCGGCGTATCGAACCTGCTGCTGAAATACTGGAAGATCCGCTCGCGCCCCAGGCACGACTGGGCATATTCGCCGACCGGCCCGACGGGGTCGGACTCGGTCGGACCGCCGACATCGACAGGTGTCAAGGGATAGACATTCCCGGTCGACAGTGCCACAAGTCTGGAATGAGAGAACCGCTGGGCGACCACCGCGGGAACGTACGTGTTCATCGCCCAGGTCGTTGGCTCGTCGCCAGCCGTGCCGAACTTCCGCCCGGCCAGATACACCACATACGGCACATCAGGCAGCGAGGCGACCTCGGCCGGCTGCATCAGGTCGCACCGGACCGTCCGCACCCCCGCCGCCTCCAGCTCCTCCCGCAGCCCGCCGCCGGAGAAGCGCGACACGCCGTAGACCTGCCGGTCGATGCCCGCCAGGTCCATCGCCCGGCGAGCCATCCTCGCCAGCGTCGGCCCCATCTTCCCGCCGGCGCCCAGCACCATCACGTCGCCGTCCAGCTGCGCCATCGCCTCGACCAGTTGCCGGCTGGGCGCCGACAGCGCGTCGTCCAGTTGCCCCTGCGTCTCGATCAGGCCCGTCGGCACGTCCACTTGCATGACCACGCTCCCGCCTGCGGCAAGAAAACATCCACACCTTCGCAGGCCACTGCAAGTCTATGCCTCCGATTGCCGCCGATCGCCCGGAAATTGCCCCTGTGCCCAAGAACATGACGCGACCCCGCCACACTCGAAGCCGGCTACCCGAAGGAAACGCCCCCACCAGTTGTCATCCTGAGCAACGCGAAGGATCTAAGTGTAGGATCTCGGCTTCTCAAGGTGCTACACCATGGGGACGCTGTCCAGTAGAGATTCTTCGCTGCGATCAGAATGACAGCTTTGGGTGGTGGTTACGGACGGGACACGCTGCGCATTCGAAGAATTCCATGGCCACACACCCGGCTTTGCCAGACAGCGGCTACGCCGTGGCAAGCATCGTGACCATGGCACCCGTGGCAGCCCACCCTACTCAACGGATCCGCTCGCGCAACCGCTGCGTGAAACCCTCGGCCGGCTCGAAGGCGGTCGCATCGCCCGGCCGGACCAGGCCCGCCAGCGGCTCGTCGGTGTCCGGCAGCACCAGGTCGGGGCTCAGCTCCAAAAGGGCGATCACCATGAACGGCCGACTGCGCAGCTCCGGGGCCGGCACGCGGCAGTCCGGGTCGTTGACCACGTGATCCCCGCACAGCAGCAGGTCCAGATCGATGCAGCGCGGGGCGTATTTGTCGCCACCGCGAACCCGCCCGAGTTCCGCCTCGATCCGCCGCAGCAGGTCGTACTTGATTTCGCGCGGCGGCAGCGACGCCTCGACCTGCCAGACGCCGTTGAGATAGTCCGGCTGCTCCGGCCGATCGATCGCCGGCGTCCAATAGAACGTCGACGTGCCGGTCACGCGAACGTCCGCCCGCAGCCGCTCCAGCGCGCGCAGGATGTTGGCCTCCGGTTCGATGTTCGAACCGACGCCGATGTAACCTATGACCGCCGGGGTTGTCGCCTCGGGTCCCTGCATCGCGTTGCCTCGCCTCTTTCATATGAACCATAGGCGCGCCGGGTGCCGCGCGTCCTGCCCACCGCGGCGGCGTTCGACGAAGACGGGAGCAGGACCGTGCTTCGTTCGGACGGTAGTACGTCCAACAATCTGCGGGAAGGAGCCGCGACCGTGAGGTCGCGGTAAACCCTGGCAAGAACCGGGTGCTATGGCCACGATGCTTGCCACGGCGTAGCCGCTGTCTGGCAAAGCCGGGTGTGCGGCCATGGAATTCACCGCATGCGCATCACATCCACATCCCACCCCGCGCCCTGACGAGCCCAAAGCGCAGGCGAGGGCATCCTTATCGTTCGGACGTGTGTGACCCCCGCATTCCATGGCAACGCCGCTTGAGCAGTAATCTGGTGGGCAGATAGCCCACCTTACAACTTGCCGGCCTCATGCAGCACGGAGGCCCGAAGGAAAGGCAAAGCGGCGTCTGGCGGCGCCGCACTCCAAACGCTGTCGCCACTCGGACCGCTCCTGCCATGGGTCAACAGGTAACACGGCCCTGCCTGCGCCAACATGCTACACGGCCCTGTAAGCAGCCGCAGGACCGTAACACCCGTCTTTGCCAATTCATATGCCTCCGGCCACATCCGTTCGGCCGCGGACGATCTCCACCGCCACGCTGTCGGCGTAGCGCAGCGCCCCGGGCTTGTCCAGCGTCACCTCCGCCCGCTGGACGCGCGGGTCCGACAAACAGATCGCCGCAATCCGCTCGGCCAGCCGCTCGATCAGCAGGTCCTGCGAGCCCTCCACCGTCTCGACGATGCAGTCCTTGACCGTCTTGTAGTTGACGGTGTCCTCGATCCGGTCGCTCGCCCCGGCCGGCCGCAGGTCGGCGTGCATCGTCACGTTGACGATCACGTCCTGGCGGACCTCGCGCTCCTCGGGGTTGATCCCCACGATGCACCGCAGCCGAAGGTTGCGGATGAAGATCCGGTCGAGCCGGCCGTCAGCAGCCCCCATAGAAAGCCCCCTTCATGTGGCGCCCCCCGTCCACGTAGATGATCTGGCCGGTGATGAACCGGCTGCGCAGCAGGAACAGCGCCGCCTCGACGATATCTTCGGCGTCGCCGTAGCACTGCAGCGGATTCGTGTGGGCGAGGTTCTCCAGGTACGACTCGTCCTGCCCCTCGGGCGGCAGGATCAGCCCCGGCGCGATACCGTTGACCTTCACCGCCGGCGCCAGCTCCGCCGCCAGGATCCGCGTCAGCGTAAACAGTGTCCGCTTGCTCAAATGGTAGGCGAAGTGCCGCGCGTCATAATCGACCACCCGCGTGTCCAGCAGGTTCAGGATGTGGCCGGGGATGCCCTGCGCCGCAAAGTCCCGCGACAACACCAGCGGCGCCACCGCATTGACCTGCGCGTTAAGGGTGATCGATTCCACCGTCGCATCGCGGACCGTATCGGCGGGAAAAATCGAGGCGTTGTTGATGAGGATATGGACGGGGCCCGCCATCTCGCGAACCCGGACGAATACATCAGCCACCTGGTCGGGCTCGCCCAGATCCGCCTCGACCGTCCAGGCCCGGGCCCCGCAGCCGGCGATCTCGCCGGCAACCTGATCGATCTCGGCCCGCGAGCGGTTGTAGTGGGCGACCACGTTGACGCCCGCCCGCGCCAGCCCCAGCGCCAGCGACCGGCCGATCCGTTTGCCCGCGCCGGTGACCAGCGCGGTGCTGCCTGTCAGATCCGGCGACCGGGCCTTCATTCGCTCACCCCGCTACTTTTCGGCGCTGATCTGGGCCATGACCTCGTCGGGGATGTCGAAATTGGAGTAGACTTCCTGCACGTCCTCATGGTCGTCCAGCTCCTCCATCAGGGCCATCACCTTGCGCCCCGTCTCGGCATCGACCGGCACGGTCGAGGTCGGGAGCATCGCCATCTCCGCCACCTCCGGCGTCAGTCCCGCCGCGGTGACCGCTTCCTTGACCGCCTGGAAGCTGTCCGGCTCGCAGGTCACGTGCCAGAAGTCGCCTTCTTTCTGGATGTCCTGGGCGCCGGCCTCCAGCGTGACCTCCATGAGCTGCTCTTCGCCGGCCGACTCGACCGGGAACGTCAGCACGCCCTGGCGCTTGAACTGCCAGGACACCGAGCCGGTCGTGCTCAGGTTGCCGCCGTGACGCTCGAAGATCTTGCGGATCTCCGGGGCGGTCCGGTTGCGGTTGTCGGTCACGATCGCCAGGAGCATCGCCGTGCCGCCCGGGCCGTAGCCTTCATAACTAAGTTCCTCGTACTGCGCGCCGTCCTCGCCCGAGCCCCGGCCGACCGCCCGCTCGATGGTGTCGCGGGGGACGTTGGCCGCCTTGGCCTTGTCGATCGCCAGGCGAAGCCTGAAGTTCATATCGGGGTTCGAGCCGCCGTCGCGGGCCGCCATGATCACGCCCCGGACAAGCTTGCTCCACAGCGCGCCGCGCTTCTTGTCGACCGCTGCCTTTTTATGCCGAATCTGTGACCAATGAGAATGACCTGCCATGATAACACTCCTATCACTTCATCCGTTGCGCAGCGGGCCAGCCGCTTGCGGATTCGGATCTATTATGCCTACTTCTCGTCCCGCTGACCAGCCTGAGGGGCCACCGGCGGGACCTCTGCCTCTTGCACCGCGCGGATCCTGGCCCGCACGCCATCCAGGCCGGTCCGCAGGTCCGGCCGCATCGGGTCATCCCGAAGCTGCTCCCGGTACAGCGTCCGCGCATCGAGCCACATCCGCATCGCCTCTTCCTGTTGCCCCGTCCGCCAGTACGCGTCGCCCAGGTGGTCCAGCAGGACCGGGTCGCGCCCCTCGGACGGCACGCTCACCGCCCGAAGCAGCCACCGCAGGGCCTCGTCGAACCGGCCCTGCTTATAGTAGACCCATCCAAGGGTATCCATGTGGGCCGCACTGTTGGGATCGCCGGCCACCGCCTTCAGCGCCAGGTCCTCGGCCGCCGCGAGATTCTGCCCCCGTTCCGCCCAGACGTAGGCCAGGTCGTTGGCATAGTCGCCGGCCTTGGCGGTGTTCTCGTGTTGGCGGTACAGCGCCTCGGTCGCCTCCACCGACAGGTCCTCCAGACCCAGCCGGCGATAAAACAGCGATGCCAGCCGGACCAGCTGCGCCTCGAGGTCCTGGTCCTTCGCCTTGACCCGGGGACGCAAGATCAGCTCCGCCCGCAGCCACTGCCCGGCCAGGTACGCCCACTGGACCTGCCGCGCCAGCGACTGGGCGCCACCGCCAGCCAGGTTCCCCAGCTCGATCGCCTGCAGGTAGTGCCCATCCCCGGCGGCCAGTTCGGCCAGGGCGCCGGCCACTGTCGCAGCAGGCTCGGTCCACGCCTGCGCCGCAAGCCACCGCCGGGCCTCGGCCGCAGGCAGCGCCGCCGCCGGCACGAGCACCTTGTTGCCGATGGCGCCGTCCGCCGTCACCTCGCCCGGCCAGTCGCGCAGCGCTTCGGCCGCAGCAGCATCCTCCCGCCCCATCGCTGAAAGCACCCGCACCTCGAGCTGTTTGAGCAGCGGATCGGCCGGCTCGGCCCGTCGCCACGACCGCAGCAGCGCCAGCGCCCGCTCTCTTTGCCCATGGTCCTCGAGCACACCCAGCAGCAGGATCTGGCTCGACCGGTCGCCCGGCTGCGCCTCGATCTGATCCTCGAGCCGATCGATCGCCCGGTCGTGCTCGCCCGCCGCCTGCAGGTAGAAGACCAGCCGGGCCAGCAGCATCTGCTTTTGCTGGGCGCCCCACGGGGTGTCGAGCAGCGACTCGACCGCCTCGGCGGCCGCCGCCGGCCGGCCCGCCTGCCCGAGCAGCTCCGCCCGCGCGAAGCGCCACATCGTGCGGTTGGGATGCTCAGCCAGCAGCGACTCGAGCACCTCCAGCGCCAGGTCCATCTTCAGTTGCCGCGTCAGCCCCGTCGTCAGCAGCAGCCGCAGCTGCTCGCTGCCCGGATCTCCCGCCAGCAGCCCCGTCACCAGGCCGACCGCCGCCGCCGGCTCGCCCTCTTTCAGCCGCGCCTCGGCCAGCGCCTCCAGCAGCAGCGGGGCGCCCGGGTGTCGATCCAGCAGCGCCTCGATCCGATCCGACGGCGGGACGACCTCGTTCTGTTCGGCCATCAGGCCGCACAGGTCGGTCGCCGCCGCCTGCGGAAATACCTCGCGCAAACTCGCCGCGTGCTTGACGGCCGCGTCGCGCTGCCCCAACGCCAGCAGGTTGCGAATCAGCGCCAGCTGCGCCGGCCACGCATCGGGCCTCACCGTCACAAGCACCTGGTAGATGCCCGCGGCCGGCTCGGCCTGGCCGATCCGTTCGTTGATCCGCCCGACCAGCCACATCGCCCGGGTGTCCCTGCGGTCCCGCCGCAGGGTCTCGTAGAGGTTCGACATGGCCGTGCGATAGTCATCCAGCCCGTCGTACGCCTCGCCTCGAATGCGATACAGCACCGCGGCGTCGGAGTGCTTTTCGAGCTGCTGCGTGGCGAAAGCGATCGCCTCGTCCCACTGGCACCGCCCCAGCAATTGCTCGCCCAGCAGTACCGCCGTCAGCAGCCGATCCGGCGCAAGCGACAGCGCCTTTCGCAGCGCCTCGCCCGCCAGCACGGGCCGGTCGGCCGCACCGGCGATCACGCCCAGCGCCACCAGCCGCGACTCGTCACCAGCCACCTCGGCCAGCACCGCGCGCCCGCGCGCCGCGACGTCCTGGACCAGCGTTTCGCTGATCCCCAGCGAATCCACCGGTTCGAGCAACTCGTCCCATTCGGCCGCGTCCATCCGGCCGAGCAGGTCGCCGAGATGCCCGACGGCGTCTTCCAGGCCCCCTTGCGCCAGGATGATCTGCATCAGCGAGGCGTAGACCGGCGCCGGATCGCTGACGCCGTTGCGGGCAATCAACAGGGCCTGCAGGGCCGTGTCGCTCCGATTGAATTTCACGAAAACCGAGGCCACCCGCTGCGCCAGCAGCAGGTCGCCCGGACGCCCGCGCACCAGCGCCAGCAGCCGCTCCCGCAGTTCGTCGTACCGCTGATCCACCGCCAGCGTCGCCGCCAGCAGGGCCAGGGCATTGGTGTCGGTCGGCTCGCGGGTCAGCAGCTGGTCAGCCACCTCCGCCGCCCGGCGCGTCTGCCCGACGTCGATCAACGCCTCGGCCAGCGGCGCCAGGACCTCGGACCGCTCCGGCGACATCGCCAGGGCCGCCTCATAGGCCTCGATCGCCTCCGCGCCCCGCCCCAGCTGCCGCAGACACTGGCCCCGCAGCATCGGGATCCGCCAGTCGTGCGAGCGGATCAGCTCTCGCCACTCCGGCCGCAGCGGCAACGCATCCAGCCCCGGCCGCACCAGCGCTTCGAACCGCTCGGCGACCTCGACCGCGGCCAGCAAGTAGCCCCGCCGCTGCAGCACCTGCGCCAAGTGGAAATACACACGAACCCGGACCCCGTCGTCATCCGCCAGCTGCAAGCCGTAGCGGAGCTCGCGAAGGGCCGTGGCCGTATCGCCGCGCCCCGCCGCAACCACGCCCAACAGGTAGCGGACCTCCGGGTCGCGCGGCCGCAAATCCGCCGCCTCGGACAGGACTTCGGCGGCCCGGTCGAGCTGCCCCGCCCGCAGCGCCACCCGCCCCAGGTCCAGCCGCGGCGGGAAGCCTTGCGGGTCCGCCGCCACCGCCGCCTCGAACTGCTCAACCGCCTCGGTGTCCTGGTAGCGATCCGCCAGCGCCAGTCCGGCCAGGTAGCGCTTGAGCGCCTCGGCCGGCACGTCCCGCTCGACGACCTGCGTCTGCGGCGGCAACGGCTCCAGCGGCTCGAGCCCCGCCAACGGCACGGTCGCCTCGGCCGGCAGGTTCGCCGCGGCACTGGCCTTTCGTACCGGCGCCGCCTCTCGCGCTCCCGGCGCAGCGCAGCCAAAAGGCCCCGCCGCGCCCCCGCACAGCAGCACCCCGGTCAACACACCCGCTTGGATCCGATGCCTGATGATGGTCAATCCTCGGTCAGGCCCATGCAGACCTGCTTGTTTACGGAATCACCGTGTACAGCGGATACGTAAAGATCCCCGACGCCCCGGCCCGACGCAGACACGGAATCAGCGTCCGTGCGGCCGGCTCTTCCAGGATCACCTCGACGGCCGCAAAGTTCCCGTCGGCCAGGGGGCTGACGGTCGGCGATTTCTCGGCCGGCAGGATCCGCAGCACCGCATCGAGGTTCTTGCGTTCGACGTTCATCTTCATGCCGAGCTTGTTGCGGCCTTCGATGGCCCCCAGCAACAGCATCGCCATGCTTTCGATCTTGGCCCGCTTCCACTCGTCGTCCCAGGCCTCTTTGCGGGCAATCAGCCGCGGCGTGGAGGTCATGATCTCGCTGACGATCCGCAGGTTGTTCGCCTTGAGGCTGCTGCCGGTCTCGGTGATTTCGACGATGCCGTCGAGGAACTTCGCCTTGACTTCGGTCGCACCCCAGCTGAACTCGACCTGCACATTCACCCCGCGGTCGGCGAAATACTTGCGGGTGACGTTGACCAGCTCGGTGGCGATCAGCCCGCCTTCCAGGTCCTCGGGCTTTTGCACCTTCGAGTCGTTGGGCACGGCCAGGACCCACCGCGCAGGCCTGGTGGTCGCCTTGGAGTAAACCAGTTCGCACACCTCGACGACGTCCGAGCGGTTCTCATGGATCCAGTCGTAGCCGGTGATGCCCGCGTCGACGACGCCGTCTTCCACGTACCGGCTCATCTCCTGGGCCCGGAACAGGATGCACGACAGATCCGGATCGTCGATGCTCGGGAAATAACTCCGCGATGAGGAAAGGCTCACGTCGAACCCCGCCCGCTTGAACAGATCGAACGTCGAATCCTGCAGACTACCCTTTGGAATGCCAATCTTGAGCGTATGCAATCTGATGCCTCCCGATGCCGGTGGCCGCCTGCGGCCGCCCCGGCTTCCAACACGCTACTTCCCGCGGCACCGGCCGCCTCGCGCTTCGCATGCGCGGGCGAACGACCCGACGATTCTCCGTTTGGAAGACGACAGCCGCGCAGCGGGACATGGGTGAGGTCCGCCGGCTACTTCGCTTCCCGGCGCGCAGGCGCCTTTTTCGATTTTCGCGACGTTTTGCTGGAACGACTCGTACCGGCCTTGGACGCCTTCTTTCCGGCGGACGCCTTGCGGGCGGTCTTGGCCGAGGAACTCGACTTGCTCGCCGCCTTGGAGGCCTTGCCGCGCGACGTGGCCTTGGACCGGCTCCTGGACTGGCCGCCGCTGCGCGACGCGGTCCGCGACGTCGGCGCCGGCGGCGCCGGCTCGTCGGCCAGCCGCTGAAGCAGACAGAACACCCCCAGGGCCTCGGTGGCGCGTACGTGCCGCTCGAGCACGCCCTGCGCGTCGGCCGGGCTGACACCCTGTTCGAACAGCCCGTGGTGCTGCAGCCACGCCAGCGCCGCCAGACTCAGCGGCACATGATGCGCGCCGAAACACAGCAGCATGACGCGGGCGCAGGTGTACGGGTCGACGCCCGGCACGGCCGAGAGCCATTTCTCGGCCTCGCGCTTGGGACGGTCCTTGAATTCGGAAAGGTCAAGTGTCTCGAGCTTCTCGTAGATATCGTTCAGCGCCGCGACCATGTCCCGGCCCTTGCCGGCCGCATCGGGAAAGGTCTTGCCGAGCGTCTCGACGATCTCGTCGGGACTGGCGACCCGCAGTTCGTTGAAATCAACCACCGCGCCGCAAAGCCGCTCGTAGGCCTCGCTGCTTTGGCGCTCGCCGGTGTCGCGGCCGAGGATGCCCAGGACGATCTCCTCGACCACGCCGCCGCGGATCGGATAGTCGCGGCAATCGCCGAACCTGCTCTGCAGCTGCCGGACGATGTCCTCGAGCCGCGATTCGAACTCGCTGCCGTTCATGAGTCTTGCGGCTCCTCAGGCTTCACGTCGTCACTGCCCCCGGCCGTATCGTCTGGCGAGTCATCGGATGAGGCTTGCTCGCGGGCGGCCTGCCGGGCCTCCCGCTGGCGGATCTCTTCCATGGACTTCTCGATCAGCTGGATCGTCTCGAAGCCCTTTTTGAGGGATTCATCCGGCTTGAAGCGGACGATGGGAACCTGCCGGATCGGCAGGGCGTCGGCGACCATCGCCTGGACCTTGCCGTGGGCCGCCTCGAGCCCCCGCAAGGTCGTCCGCGCATCCGACTCGCTGCCCAGTACGCTGATGTAGACGTCGGCGTAGTACAGGTCCTTGCTCACCTGCACGCGGGTCACACTGGCCAGACGGCTGATGCGGGGGTCCGAGAGGCGCAGGCTGATCGCCTCGCCCACCACCCTTTGCACCACACTGGCTACCCGTTCCGGCCTGAACCTCATCACCGTCACCCACTTGTCACAAAGCCCGATCGACCGGGTCGGGGCCGCCCGCCGGCGTTCACACCCATTCGATGTGATAATCGATCAGCGAGGCGTCCTTGACCAGCTGCAACTGGTCGACGATCTTGCTGAGCGCGCCTTCGATATACCGCTGATCGTTGCCGACCATCGCAAAGCCCAGAACCGCCTTCTGGCAGAAGTCCAGCTCGTCCACCTCCGCCACCGAGACGTTGAACCGGTGCGACATGCGGTCTTTCACGCTGCGGACCACGCGCCGCTTGTCCTTCAGACTCGTGGCGCCGTAGATCGCCAGACTCGCTTCCAGCACGCCGACAACCATCATGACGCTCCAACCGGCTTGCGGCCGGTTCGATCGGCCGCGGCTTACAGCAGCTGTGCCACCTCGATGATCTCGTACGACTCGATCACATCGCCGACCTTGATGTCATCGAAGTTCGCCAGTTTCATGCCGCATTCCATGCCCTGCCGCACGTCCCGCACGTCGTCCTTGAACCGCCGCAGCGAATCCAGCGGTGATTCGTCGCGAATGACCACGTTGTCGCGGATCACCCGCACCCTGTTGTTCCGCAGGATCGTCCCGTCCGTCACGTAGCAGCCTGCCACCGTGCCGACCTTGGTGACCTTGAACACCTCGCGGACTTCCGCCCGACCACGCGTCTCCAGGCGCTTCTCCGGCTGGAGCAGGCCTTCCAGACTCCGCCGCAACGCGTCCGTCAGGTCATAAATCACGCGGTACATGCGGATCGTCACGCCCTTGTTGTCGGCCAGACGCTGCGCGGCCGGTTCCGGCACGACGTTGAAGCCCACTATCACCGCTTTGCTTGCATCGGCAAGCAGCACGTCGCTCTCCATGATGCCGCCGACCGCGGCGTGCAGGACCCGCAAGCGGGCCTTGTCGCTGGGCAGGTCGCTCAGGGACTTTTTCAGCACCTCGACGCTGCCCAGCACGTCCGCCTTGACGATCACGCTGAGCACGGGCAGTTCGCCCGCCTCCTGCTGCAGCAGCAGGGCCTCCAGCGACGTCGGCTTGGCCGAGGATGCCAGTTCCCTGTCGCGGGCCTCGTTGCGCCGCACTTCGGCGATATCCTTGGCTCGCTGCACCGACTCGACCACGTAGAACTTCTCGCCCGGCTGGGGCAGTTCATCCATACCCGAGACCGCCACCGGCACGCCGGGGCCGGCCTCCTCGACGCGGCGGCCGAGGTCGTCCATCAGGGACCGCACGCGGCCCTGGCCGGTGCCGCAGACGATCACGTCGCCCACGCGCAGCGTCCCGTCCTGCACCAGCACCGAGGCCACCGGACCGGTGCCCTCTTCCATCGAGGTCTCGATCACCGCGCCGGTCGCCGGCACGGTCGGGTCGGCCTTGAGGTCCAGCAGCTCGCCCAGCGTGTGCAGGTGATCGACGAGGTCGTCGATGCCCATGCCGGTGATCGCCGAGGTCTTGATGATGTCCGTATCGCCGCCCCACTCGCTGGGAATCAACGCGCGATCGGACAGCTGGCCGTAGATCTTGTTCAGGTCCACGCCGGGCAGATCGATCTTGTTCAGCGCGACCACGATCGGTACGCCCGCCGCCTTGGCGTGGTTGATCGCCTCGGCCGTCTGGGGCATCACGCCGTCGTCGGCGGCCACGACCAGCACCGCGATGTCGGTCATGTTCGCCCCGCGGGCCCGCAGGGCGGTAAACGCCGCATGACCGGGCGTATCCAGGAACGTCACCGCGCGGCCGCCTCGCTCCAGGCGGTAGGCACCGATGTGCTGGGTGATGCCGCCGTGTTCGCCTTCGGCCACCCGCGCGTTACGGATGCGGTCCAGCAGCGACGTCTTGCCGTGATCGACATGCCCCAGGAAGGTAACGACCGGATTCCGCTTCGACAGATTGCTGCGATCCATGGCCTGGAACTCTTCCGCGACTTGTTGGGCGGCCGTCTTGAGCGGGATGACCTCCAGCTCGACCCCGAGCTCCATCGAAACCATCTGGGCCGTCTCGCTGTCGATCGCATCGTTGATGCGGGCCGTGATTCCCTTGCCCATCAGGTTCTGCCAGACCGCATTGAACGGCTGGCCGATCGCCGCGCACAAATCCTTCAGCACGAACGGCTCGTGGATCTGGGCCTTGGTCTTGCGGGGCGCGGGGGCGGCCTGCGCCCCCCTGCGGCCCGGCCCGACCCGCGTCGAGGCACGGCGGGCGTGCACCCCGCGGCCGCTGGCGCTTTGCAGACGCTCCTGGCGCTCGAGCAGGTCGCGGTTGCGCCACTCTCGCAGCTGTTCGACCGACTCCTTGCCCTCGCGCCCGGTGCCGCGCTTGCGCCCCTTGGCGGCGGCGGCCTTGTTGGCGGCGGCCTTGCGCTCTTCCTCAGTCTCGACGACCCCGCGGCGGCCTTTGCCCCGGCGACCCGCATCGGGCACCGCTTCGGGCATTGCAGGACCGACAGGCCCGCCGCCCGGAGACGGCGGCGCCCGGCGCGGCGCCGGACGGTGGCGGAGAGGCTCGGGACGCTCCACGCGAATGACGCGCGGCCCCTGAATCTGCGCCGGCTCCGGCACGACCATCTGCGGACGAGTCGGCACTGCAGCTGGCGGGGCCTCGGCGACCACCTCGGCCGGCTCCTCAGCCGGCTCCTCGGCCGGCTCCTCGGCCTTGACTTCGGCAGGTTCCTCCGGCGGCGCAGCCTCGGTCGGGGCTTCCGCTTCGGCCGGCGCGGCGGTCTCGCCGACCGGTTCCGTCGCGGCGGGCTCTGTCGGCACCGGCTCGGCCGGGGCGGCTTGCTCCACTTCTGCGGCGGCCTCGGCCTGCTCGGCCTCGACGGCCGGAGCGGCAGGCTCCGCAGCCGGCGGGGCGGCCGACTCGGCCGGAGGCGCTTGCTCCTCGGCCGGCGCGACCGTCTGCTCGACGGCCTGCTCGGCTACCGGTGCCGTCGGCTCGGCCTGCTCCACGGTCGTCTCGGGGGCCTGCTCGGCCATCGCGACGCCCGCTTCTTCAGTATTGTCCACGAGTTGCGCCTCTTCCTCTCCCTCAGCCACGGCAACCGCAGCTGTCTCCTGCGTTTTGCGGCGCTTACGGCGGACCTTCTTCAGATCAACCGGATCAGCGCGTTCGACAGTCGTTCCGTGCTCTCCCTCCGAGAACCACTCACGGATGCTGGCAGCCAGCCCGGCGGAGACAACACTCATGTGATTGGTGATGGTGTCTACGCCCTCTGCCTCACACTTGCTGACAACGGCCTTGCTGGGCACGCCGAGTTCCTTGGCCAATTGGTGTACCCGCAACTGTTTCGCCAAGGTCTACCTCCATCTTCGTCCAAACTATGCCCGGAAACATCAAACGGTTTCTCGTCGGCTCTTATTACGTCTCATCCGCCGCCTGGCCGGCCCGGGCATTGCCCTGCCCCTCCGGCGGCATGACCGGATCGGACTCGCCCGCCTGCGCAGCAGATCCTTGCGCGGCCCGATCCTCGTCCTCGGATTCCTGTTGAACATCCTGCTGCGAAGCGTCCGTCTGCTCCGCCTCGACCGCCGGTGCGGCAGGCTCTTCGGCTGCGGCCTGTTCCGAGGCCGGCTCTTCGTCTTCAGCCGCCGGTTCGCCTTCGGCGGGCGGCTCCCCACCGAGCAACTCCTCGCCCGGTTCGACCGGCGCCGACTCGACCCCTTCAGCCTGCTCGCCGGGCTCCGCGGCCGACTCGGCCGCCTTTTCCGTCGGCCCGGGGTGCGACTCGCGCCCCGCCCTCTTTTCCGGGGCCATCTTGGTGGCCCTGGCGACGATCTGCTCGGCGAGGGCCTCATCCAGCTCGACCGTCTGGACCAGCGGCTCCTTGCCGACGGTCACCAGGTCGTTCAGATTGACCAGACCCATCACGACCAGCTTATCGAGGACGCTGTCGTCGATCCCTTCCATACCTCGCAGGGCCTGCTCCATCTCGTCAAGACCCTTGTTGTAGTCGGCCGGCGTGAGAATATCCACATCCCAGCCCGTCAACCGGGCGGCCAGGCGGACATTCTGCCCCCGCTTGCCGATCGCCAGCGAGAGCTGATCCTCGGCGACCACAACCGTCGCCTTGTTCAGTTCAAAGCATAGGGCGATCTCCTGCACCTCGGCGGGCCGCAGGGCGTTGGCGATCAAAATCTGGCTCGACTCGTTCCAGCGCACGATGTCGATCTTCTCGCCGCCAAGCTCGTCGACGATATTCTTGATGCGGCTGCCGCGAACGCCCACGCAGGCGCCGACGGCGTCGACCCGGCTGTCAATGCTGCTGACGGCGATCTTTGTCCGATAACCGGCCTCGCGTGCCAAGGCCCGGATCTCGATGACCCGCTCGGCGACCTCGGGGACCTCCAGCTCGAACAGCCGCCGGATGAACTCGGGGTGCGAACGGCTCAGGATGATGCGCACCTGGCTGCCCTGTTCGCGGACGTCCACGATCATCGCTCGCACGCGGTCACCGACCTGGTGGGCCTCGCCGGGGATCTGCTCGCTGCGGGGCAGAATCGACTCGGCCCGCCCCAGGTTGATCACCAGGGTGCCCCCCTCGACCCGACCGACCACGCCGCTGATGACCTGTCCCTTGCGGTCCACGTATTCATCATGAATGCTGCTGCGTTCGGCCTCGCGGATCTTCTGGATCATGACCTGCTTGGCCGTCTGGGCGGCGATCCGCCCCAGTTCCTTCATCTCCAGGGGCACGCCATTTCGACTGGCAGTGATGTCGCCGGTCATCCGGTCGATGTAAACCTGCACCTCATCATTCGCGCCGTATGCCTTGCGCATGGCGGATATCATGGCGGCCTCGAGGTCGGCGAACACCACCTCCTTCTCGATCCGCTTTTCTCTGCTGACCGCGTCAACGATCCTCAGCAATTCCTGATTCATGCCGCGTCCTCTTGCTCATATACTGGTCAGGCCTTGCAGCGGCCCTCGGCCGACAAAGCCGGCCGGTCCGGGCAAAACGACAAACAAAAAAGTGGGTCGTAGGACGCCCACTTTTCTCCGGCCCGAGCCCACCGCAGATGCGGTCGGTCACCGGGCGAACCCGCAATCGCTTTGCCGAGCGGTTAGGCCACTTCTGACCTCCTGCGCCGGGCGCAGCCAATTGACCAGCGGGCGTGGCGCCAATGCCTAAACAGCAACGCGCGCACCGGCCTGATCTCCCGACAGCGTCACATTCATCCCGGTATCCCCAGGCTCAAACACGTGGACGTTCTCGACGTCCACATACAGGGGCATCTCCTGCCCTTCACCCAGTTTCGTATGGGCATCCACGCGGCACACGATCTTCTCGTGGGCCTTGGTGGCCACATACACGTCCATCCGCTCACCCAGCGGCTCAACGACCGAAACCCGGACGGACAAGGCGTTATCCTTGTCGGCCCAGGTCTCCTCCGCCTTGAACGACAGATTCTCGGGCCTGATGCCCAACACGACCTCTCGCCCATCGTAGCGGGTCAGCCGGCTTAGGTGCCTGTCCGGCAGTAGAATTTTACACGCACCCTCATCAAAGTACACGTGCCCGTCCGCGATCGCCAGCTTGCCCGTCAGGAAGTTCATGGGCGGCGTACCGATAAAACCGGCCACAAAACGGTTGACCGGCTTCTCGTAGATCGTAAGCGGGCCTGCCACCTGCTGGATGATCCCGTCTTTCATGACCACGATCCGGTCGCCGAGGGTCATCGCCTCTTCCTGGTCGTGCGTCACGTAGATCGTCGTGGTCCGCAGCCGGCGGTGCAGCCGCTTCAGCTCCGCCCGCATCTCCACGCGGAGCTTCGCATCGAGGTTCGACAGCGGCTCATCGAACAGGAAGGCCTTGGGCTCCCGCACGATCGCCCGGCCGACCGCCACCCGCTGACGCTGGCCGCCCGAGAGCTGCTTGGGCTTGCGCTCCAGCAGGTCGGTGATGTCCAGCATCCTCGCGGCATCGCGCACCTTGGTGTCGATCTCGGCCCTGGGCATCCGCCGCAGCTTCAGACCGAAGGCCATGTTCTTATAGACGGTCATGTGCGGATACAGGGCGTAGTTCTGGAAGACCATCGCGATATCGCGATCCTTGGGCGGCACATCATTGACCACCCGATCGCCGATACGGATCCGCCCGTCTGAAATTTCTTCCAGGCCGGCGATCATCCGCAACGTCGTACTCTTGCCGCAACCCGAGGGCCCGACCAGCACGACAAACTCTTGATCCGCGATTTCCAGACTCACCCCGTCGACGGCCTTAACGCCGTTGGGATATACCTTTACCACGTCCTGCAGGAGAACTCTTGCCATCAGGTCGGTTTTCCGTTCCTCGAATCCAGAAAGGCCACGCAAACCTTTATCCGGATAGTCATTATAGTTGAAGGCACGGTAACGTCAATGTATAAATACCGCCAGGGCCGCAGCCGGTCAACCGGCCCGCCCAAGCCCCCCCCCGCCTCAGTACTCCGGCTCCTCCGGGCGAACGTGCAGATCACCCGCCCTCACCTTTTCCATCAGGCGCTCGGCCACCATCGGGGGCACCAGCCGGGTCAGGGTGTCCAGATCGCCCCCCAGACCGACGATCTGCTTGATCAGACTGCTGCTGGTCAGGGCATGGTCGTGGCTGCCAAGCAGAAAGACCGTCTCGACCCCGCCCAGCAGCAGGTTCGTGTTGGCCGTCAGCATCTCCATTCGCAGATCCACACTGTCGCGAATGCCCCGCAGGATGACCAGCCCCCCGACGCTGCGGACGAACTTGTACGTCAGGCCCTTGTAGGCCTGCACGCGGACGTTCGACCACTGGCCGACGAGCTGCCGGATCATCTCCGCCCGCTCGGTCTGGCTGAACAGCTCATCCTTCTTGTCGGGATTGTGGCCGACCCCAACAATCAATTCCGCGAACAGCTGCTTGCCCCGCTCGATCAAATCCAAGTGGCCCAAGGTGATCGGATCGAATGTCCCCGGGTACACAGCCAGCCTGTTTTTATGTCCTGACATTCGCAATGCCCCTTGCAAACGGCTGCATTGTATGACTACATACCCATCGGCCGCAACAGACAGGGCACATGGAATCGGCCGCAAGGGACGCCTAGAATTATGGTCCAGCCAGACGTTTTCGTGGCGTGACCGCACCGGCCTGAACCGCGGAGCCCGCTGCAGCCGATAATGGAGCCGGATTCCGCTCGCCGACAACGCCCTCCGCGGCGACTCGTCGAGCCGTGTACCGGCCCCCGCGCGGCGGGGCACCGGATGACGTTTTTGGAGTATGGCCATGCATGATGACAGGGCAAGGACAATACGGTCGGGCAGGACAGTCCAGATCCTGCCCGGCGGGATCCAGGCCCGGCTCTTCCTGCTGATCGTCCTGGCCCTTCTTCCGGTGCTTGTGCTGCTCGGCTGGATCTACTACCAGCGATACGAAACCCACCGAAACGACGCTATCCAAACTGAACTCGAAGTGGCCCAAGGCGTTGCGATGACATTCGACTCCTACCTGACGGGTATTCAGCACACCTGCTACGCCATAGGCCAGGCGATGCTCGGCTTCGAGACCTACACGCAGGCCAAGGCAACGCGACTGCTCGTGGCGGGGGTCGGCTACTATCCGACCATCCGCAACATCAGCTGGATCCGGCCGGACGGGGTCGTACTGGCCTCCAGTGAACCGAAACTCGTCGGTCAGGACCTGTCGGCCCGCCCCTATGTTGCCACCGTGGCAAGTGGCCAGCCGTGGGCGCTGTCAGACCTGATGCAGCGTGGCACGGTCACACCCGCACCGACCGTGGGGCTGGCGACCGCCATCCGCGGCGCAGACGGCGAACTCCGCGGGATCATCGTCGCAGGGATCGAACCGACCGACCTGGACAGGCTGCCCCTGACGCATCGCCGCAAGGGCGGATACGCCTACGCCATCTTCGACCCGACCGGTGCCGTCGTCTATCGCAGCCCGGAAATGGACCTGACGTGGCAGGATCGCCTCCGCTGGAAACAAACTGACCCGCTCCTGACCGAAACGCTGGAGACGGGGCGGCCCCACGTGGGCATCGTCCGTCTGGCGGTCCCGGGCGGGGAGTGGATCTCGGCCCGAGTGCCGATCGAACGGACCGGCTGGGTCGCCGGGGCCGGCACGCAAACCGAGGTCGCCCTGGCGACTGTTCAAAGGAATCTGATCGAGGATTCGCTGCTGGCGGCCGGGATCTTCGTGCTGGCCTTCGCCCTGGCGTACGTGATCGCCAACACGATCGGCCCGGCGCTGCGCCGGCTGGAGAAGGACGCCATCGCCATGGGCCGCGGCGAGTTGACCTTCCGCGACGACCCGCGGGCCCCCAGCGAGGTCCGTCACCTGCGTGAAACGGTGACAGCCATGGCGAGCGACCTGATCCGACGCGCTGACGCGCTGCGCGAAAACGAACAGGCGATGCGAACGATCTTCAACAGCACCTACGACGCCATCCTCGTCCACGCGATCGACGGCCGCATCACGGACGTCAATGAGACCTTCGAGAAGATGTACGGCGTGGATCATGAGCGGGCGCTGCAACTGACCGTCGCCGACATCTCCGACCCGTCGGCGAACCTGGACATGCTTCCGGACCTGTGGGCCCGCACGATGGCGGGACAGCCACAGTTCTTCGAATGGACCGCCCGCCGGGTCGATGACGGCGCCGAGTTCGACGTGGAAGTCTTCCTGCGAAGCGTCCGCATGCGCGGCCGTGACATGATCCTGGCCAATCTGCGCGACGTCACCGGGCGTAAGCGGGCGGAGGCGGCGGTGCGCGCCAGCGAGCAGGAGTTCCGTGCGCTGTTCGAGAATGCCGGCGTGGGAATGGCCCAGATCGGAACGGACCTGCGGTTCCGGCGGGTCAACGCCCGTTATTGCCAGATCACCGGCTACGGCCCGGATGAACTGCTGAACATGAGCCCGCTGGATCTGGACCACCCCGATGACCGGGAGGTGGACCGCCGGCGGCTGGAAGCCTGGGTAACCGGACAAGAGCCCCGATACGACATCGAGAAACGATACGTCCGCAAGGACAAGAGCGTGATCTGGGTACACGTGACGGCCGCACTCGTGCGCGACGCCGCCGGCAAACCGACGTACACACCCGCCATCATCGAGGACATCACCGAACGCAGGCGGGCCGAGCAGGCCCTCAAGGAGCTCAACGAGACCCTGGAAAACCGTGTCGCCGAGCGGACGGCGGTCGCCGAGGAGCGCAGCGCCCAGCTGCGCAGCCTCGCGTTGCAGCTCGCCCAGGCCGAACAGCAGGAGCGCCGCCGGATTGCCACGATCCTGCACGAACACTTCCAGCAGCTGCTCGTGGGCGCCAAGTACAACCTCGACCTGCTTCGCCCGGACACGCCGAACGTCCAGGCCAGCGAGGCCCTGCGGGAGGTGGATCGGGTGCTCGACCAGGCGATCGAGGCCTCTCGCTCGCTGGCGGTCGAGCTCTCGCCGCCGGTGCTGCACTACGCCGGCCTGCCCCAGGCCCTCGAATGGCTCGCCCAATGGATGCAGGACCGCTACGGGCTCGAGGTGGAGGTCGCCGCCGACCCGCAGACCCCGCCGTTGCCCGAGGAGCTCCGCGTGCTGCTGTTCCACGCCGTCCGCGAGCTGCTCTTTAACGTCGTCAAGCACGCCGGCGTCGATGCGGCCCGGGTCGAGGTCGGCCAGGTCGACGAACATCTCCGCCTGGCCGTTGTGGACCAGGGCAAGGGATTCGACCCGCAACGGACCTCGATGCAGCCCCAGATCCAGGGCGGGTTCGGACTGTTGACCATCCAGGAGCGGCTCGGATTCCTCGGCGGCCACACGGAGATCGACAGCGCCGTTGGCAAAGGCACCCGGGTCGTCCTGCGCCTGCCGATGCCCGCGGTGGCCGAAACAGCCGTGTTGTCCAGAGCGGCGGCCGAACTGATCGGCACATCGACCGAAGCGGTCGCCCCCGGGGCCGAGGCCGGCACGACGACGGCCCGAAAGATCCGCGTGCTGGTCGCCGACGACCACGCGATCGTCCGGGACGGCCTGGCCCGCCTGCTGCAGATGCAGCCGGATTTGGACATCGTCGCCCAGGCCGCCGACGGCGTCGAGGCGGTCGACCTGGCCCAGAGGCTGCGGCCGGACGTGATCCTCATGGATGTCTCCATGCCGCGGCTGGACGGCATCGAGGCGACCCGCTCGATCCTGGCCGACCTGCCCAACACCCGGGTGATCGGCCTGTCCATGCACGCCGAGGCCGACGTTGCCAACCGCCTCCGCGAGGCCGGCGCCGTCGCCTACCTCTCCAAGAGCGGCTCGACCGACGGCCTCGTGGACGTGATCCGCCGCTACGGCCGGCGCAACGGCGGCCAGAACAACTGACCAGGGGTCTGACCCCATGGCATACGCCTGCTGCGGGATCAACGCCGAAACTTCTTGGCGGCCCGGCTGCCTGTGCGCTTCACCGGGGTCTGACCCCGTGGGGTCCGAGCGGCACGGCGGGGTTTACCGCTCCCTCACGGTCGCGGCTCGTTTACGCAGGCTCGTAGCATCCGCCCGTGGGGTCAGACCCCGTCGGATCTTTCAGGCACGGCTACCGCCAAGGGAATCGGATCGTGGAATTGAACGCGGGCGTGCTGCCAGGGGTCAGACCCCGCATGCGACCGCTGACGCTGGAGCATACCGTGCATAAACTTGAACAGGCGAACGAGCCGGCCGCAACAGCGTGGCCGCAGCCGGGCATTGCGCTTCGGATTCGCATGCGGCCGGTCCACAATCATGGTCACGGCACGGCACCGGGATGTCATACGTATGACCAAGGCTCCCAAAGAGAAAGCCATTTGTGTTCGCAGCCGATTTCGGATAATCTGTTGCCTCGTTGCGGAACAGGAACCCAAACAGACGAAGGAAGAGATCATGAAGAAACGACTCGCAGCAGCCAGTCTGGCAGCACTGCTCGTGCCGGCCCTCGCCATGGCACAGACCCCAGCCACACAACCCGCGGCCGATGAGGCCGTTCAGGCCGCCCCCGCGACCCAGCCGAGCGCGGAGATGTTCAAGACCGAGATGGACAAGGCCAGCTACGCCATCGGCACCAACATCGCCCGCGGCATGAAGCAGCAGATCCCCGACGTCAACCAGGACCTGCTGATCAAGGGGTTCCGCGACGCCATGGCCGACAAGGCCGTCCTCAGCGAGCAGGAGGTCATGCAGACGCTGATGGCCTTCGGCCAGAAGATGCAGCAGCGCCAGCAGGAGCAGCAGCAGAAGCAGGCCGCCGAGAGCAAGGCCAAGAGCGAGGCCTTCCTGGCCGAAAATGCCGAGAAGGAAGGCGTCAAGGTGACCGCCAGCGGTCTGCAGTACAAGGTCCTCGAAGAGGGCGAGGGCGATTCGCCCGAGGCGACCGACACGGTCGAGGTCCGCTACGTCGGCACGCTGGTCGACGGCACGGAGTTCGACAGCTCCCGCGGCCAGACGGTCAAGTTCCCCGTCAACGGCGTGATCCGCGGCTGGAGCGAGGCCCTGCAGATGATGAAGAAGGGCGCCAAGTGGAAGCTGTTCATCCCGCCGGACCTGGCCTACGGCGAGCGCCAGATGGGCCCGAAGATTCCCGCGAATTCGACGCTGATCTTCGAGGTCGAGCTGGTCGACATCGCCGAAAAGCCCGCCGCCGCTCCCCAGCCGGCCGAAGAGTAGAATTACCGACAGGCCTGCCCGGCATGAGCGGGCCTGACAGCAGATTGAGACAACAAGAGCGGGCGGGCCGACACGGTCTGCCCGCTCTCTTTTTGTAATATTGTAGGGTGGGCTATTGCCCGCCAGGACACCTATTGCGTAGACCGCGAGAACTCGATGACCTCGATCTTCGGATCATCCGCCGGGGGTCGCCCCGCCACCACCTGGCTGGTCATGCCGACGAACAGGCCGTGGCCGACCACACCGGGGATCGCGTTGATCTGCGCGTCCAGCCGCGCCGGGTCGGCGATGCCGTCGAAGCGGACGTCCACCACGATATTGCCCAGATCCGAGATCACCGGGCCGATCTTGCCGGCCCCCTGCCGGACGACCGGCTCGCCGCCCAGGCCCCGCAGCCGGCGAATCGCCAACGCCAGCCCCGCGGGAAACACATCGACCGGCACGGCAAACCGTGTGCCGAGTCGCTCCACGAGCTTGGACCCGTCAACCACGATGATCAGCCGCTGCGAGGCGGCCGCAACGACCTTCTCCGTGCAGTGCGCGGCACCACCGCCCTTGATCAGGTGGCCGGCCGGATCAACCTCGTCCGCCCCGTCGATCGTCACGTCGACCGTGTCGACGTCCATGCTCTCGCGGATCGGGATCCCGGCGCTGACCGCCAGCAGGCGGGCCTGGTACGAGGTCGGCACCCCGACGATGCGCAGCGTCCCCGCCCGAACGCGCCGGCCGATCTCTTCCAGGGCAAAGGCCAGCGTCGTGCCCGAACCGAGCCCGACGACCGCGCCGTCCGGGATCAGGTCGACCGCCGCCAGTGCGGTTGCCTTCTTGAGTGTCTCCATGGAATTCTCCATTGTGCCAAACAAACAAGGATACCTTCGGCCACGCCGCAGGCAAGCACTTCGTTCAGGATGACGACTGGGCGGGGCACAGAACGCAAGCGGAGAACGCTCCGCTCTGTAGAGATCCTTCGCGTTGCTCAGGATGACAGCCACTTCGTTCAGGATGACAACGGGGACGAAAGGCGGAAGAAGGTAAGAAGTCGACCGCGGGCCTCCTTGCCCGCAGGCGCTTCGGTTCGGTCGTCAGGCCCGGATCTGGGCCTCGAGCTGCTCGAGGACCTCGCGCAGCGGCATGCTCTTGCGACAGGTCGGGGTCGGCCAGCGGACCACGTCGTCCTGCTCGATGATCTTGCCGATCCGCCGGCAGGCGAGGATCACCGTCGCGTGGTTCTTGTTGCCCATGTAGCGGCCGATCTGCGGATAACTCAGCGTGGTATACTTGCGGGCCAGATACATCGCGATGTTGCGGGCCAGCGCCACGTGCTGCGTCTTGCGGGTGCTGTGCAGGTCCGCGGGCGAGAGGCCGAAGAAGGTGGCCACCGCGTTTTCGATGTCGTTGATCGTCACCAGCGGGCGCGTCCGCGAGAGATAGTCCGCCAGGGCCTTCTGTGCGGTCGCAACCGTCACGGGCAGCTGCGCGACCGAGTTGAACGCGATCAACTTCAGCAGGGCCCCCTCCAGTTCACGGACGCTGCCGGTGACGTTCTCGCCGATGTACTCGACGACCTCCCGCGGGACGATCCGGTTCAGTTTGGCCGCCCGGCGCTCCAGAATCTCGCAGCGGGTCTGGAACGTCGGCGGCTCGATGCAGACCACCATGCCCGCCATGAAGCGGCTGATCAGCGCCTCGCTGAACTGGCCGATCAGCTTGGGGTGGGCGTCGCTGGCCAGCACGATCTGCTTGTTGCCGGCGTCGATGGCGTTGAAGGTGTGCAGGAACTCCTCCTGTGTCGCCTTCTTGTTGGCCAGGAAGTGAACGTCATCGATCACCAGCACCTCCAGGTTCCGATAACGGGCCCGGAACTTGTCGAGCTGCGCGGTGCGGATGGCGTGGATGTAGTCGTTGGTGAACTCCTCGCCGCTGACGTACATCCAGGCGATGTCCGGCCGCTGCTCGGCAAAGGCGTTGCAGACGCCCTGCAGCAGGTGCGTCTTGCCCAGGCCGCAGCCGCCGTGGATGAACAGCGGGTTGTAGATGCTCGCCGGGCACCGCACAACCTGCAGGGCCGACTGGTAGGCCATCTGACTCGACGGGCCCACGACGAACTCTTCCAGCCGTCCCCGCAGGGGCCGATGCTCGACGTCGGGCTTAAGGCGGCTGGCCGAGGCGGGGCCCGGCCGGGCCGTCGCCTGCCGGACCGATTCGGCCTGGCGGTTGAGCTGCGGCTGGCGAAGGGTGCCGGCCAACGTGGGATCGACGGTAAAGCCCAGCTGGACCTCCGAGCCGAGGACCTCGCGGGCGGCACTGTGGATTTCGTCGTTGAAGTGGTTCTCGATCCAGTTGCCGACAAACGAATTCGGCACGTCGATACGCACGCAACTTTCGGTGACATCGAACCGCGTGGCATCCTTGAACCATACGCGGAATTTCCTGGGACCGATCTTCTCCTCGATCCGGTCGACGATACGAGACACAGGGTCGCTGATGGCAACGTGCACGCACGCACTCCTTGCCACGTCGTGGCGGCAGTCAAATCCATTCGGAAATCAGGCGAATACGTCCGGTGAAGCCTGCGTTTTGCACGGTAAAGATGTGTTTCGCGCCAGCGTTCTTTACCGCGTTGGTGTTGCAGATGATACCGCGCGGGCCCCGAGCGTCAATCGGCAGAGAGAGCCAAAGTTGCCCACAACGAGGCAGGCCTGTAACCAGCGGGAGTTGCGCTGCGAAAAAAATTCTCGCTGCACGAGTTGTGCACAACTGTCCACAGGCTTTCCACAATCAGCGGAGGGGCAATGCCGATGGATCCTCGTCCGCGGCGCGCCGCAGCACGCGGATCCAGACGTCCTTGTCCATGTACTGCGCGAAGCCCATCGCGGCATAGGTCCGCCGGGCCGGCTCGTTGTCGGCGTCGACCGCCAGGGTCACCTGCGGCAGCGCAAGGTCGCGGGCCCGGCGGATCGCATGGTGAACGCAGAACCGTCCCAGGCCGCGGCCGCGGGCCTCGGGGACAAGCCCGACATAGACGAGCTCCAGGGTCGGACGCATCGGCGTCCGCGCGGTGATCAGCACGCCGAGCCGCGCCTCGCCCTCGCACAGCAGATACCACCCGGTCGGGTCATAGTCCCCGGCGCCCCGGTGGCTGTCGAGCACCTCGTCCATCGTGCGGACGCCGGTCAGCGCCGGACAGTCCCGGCTGTCGATGTAGGTCCGGCGGATGACCTCGGCGAAGGCATCGGTACCGCTGTCGGCGAGGGTGACCCACCGCACCGGCTGCGCGGCCGACGACGGGGCCGGATCGAAGGCGCCTCGCCGCAGGTACTGCAGCCTGGCCAGGTACTCGAAGCCCGCCCGGGCCAACGCGGGGCTGACCGGCTCGGCGGCCGTCGGCTCGAGCATGATCTGGGCGAAGCGGCGGTCGCGCTGAGCGGCCCCCTGGCAGGCCCGGGCGAGCAGTTCGCCCAGCACCGACTCATCGCGCCCCACGGCCCCCGGCGAACACATCAGCAGGGTCGCCCCCCCGGGCAGGTCGAGCGCAGCGCAGGCGACGGCGATCCGTCCGTCGGCCTCGGCGACGTGGAGGCCGCCGATCCGTCCGCCGCACCGCGTAAGGAACTGTTGGGTCGCCTGGCAGAGCCCTTGCGCGTGGTGGGCCTGCATGCCCGGCGCCGCCAGGGCAACCTGCAGGGCCTGGCCGGCCTCGGCCTGGCGGGCGTCCCGAACCCGAATCCGCGTCATGGTCGACTCCTTACTGCTGAGCGCGGGATTGTAGGAGAGATCGGTGCAGCAGAAAAGCGACGCGCCCGCTGCGTCCCTCTCGTGGACATGCACGCACTGAAGCGTGGCCGCGCCTCGTGCGCCCGTCCATGAAGACCGCACAGTTCAAGGTATCGGCGAAGCGGGGTCACTGCCGACCATTCAGAACTCGCCCGTAGAAGCTCAGCATCCGATCGGCGATCGCATCCCACGTGTGGTTTGCCAGGACGTACTCGCGCGATTCGGTCCCCAGTTGCCGCACGCGACACGGATCCCGCAGGAGAACCGCCATCTGGTCCGCCAGGTCCTGTGCATCGCCGGAGCGGAACGTCGCGGCTCGCCCCTCGGCCGTATCCAGATTCTCGGGAATATCGCTTACGAGGCAGCCATTGCCGTACGACATCGCCTCCAGCAGCGCGATCGACATCCCTTCGATCTCGGAGGGCAATACGAACAGCCGCGCGTGCGAGAACAGCTCCCGCAACAGCCGGCCCGTAACGAACCCCGTAAACACGATGTTCGGATCGCCAGCGGCCAGGGCTGCCAATTCCCGCCGATATCCCTGCTCGTGCTGCGCGTCCCCGGCAATGACCAGTTTCACGTCCGGGCGCAGCCGGCGGTACGCCTCGATCAGGAAGTGGGCGCCCTTCTCCCGCACCAGCCGGGAGGCAAACAGGATGTAGTTTCCGCTTTCCAGCCCGTACTCCCGAATGAGCCCGGGCTGCTCTGGCTGGGGCGGCTTGATGCCGGTCGGAATGAACTCGCTCGCAACGCCGTACGCCCGCCGCAGATGCTCCTGCTGCGTCCGGGACACAACCGTCACCGCGTTGGGGAACATGGCCGACGGCACCTCCGCCAGCCGCAGAAAGGTCTTGCCCAGAATACTCCACCGCGACCGCTTCCATTCCAGGCCATGCCCCTGCACCACCACCTTCTGGTGCAAGAGCCGGGGAATCCCGCAGAACATGGCCGGGCCGAACGCGTGCAGGTGCAGGATATCGCACTCCCGCCGGACCACCTGGGCGAAGGTGCCGAGCATGGCCGCCACGAGCTTCTCGCTGCTTTTGCGCTGCACCGTCGGCAGCGTGCGGACCTCCATGCCCCTGTACATGCCGGGCTGACTGCCGTAGTGCCGCATCGTGTAGACGATGACGCGGTGCCCGCGGGCCGCCAGTCGGCTGCCCATCTCCTCGGTGTAGGTCTCGATCCCCCCGCCCAGCGGCATCCCCTTGACCACCGTGTAACAGATCGTCAACAGCCTGTTGCTACTCACCGACCACTCCCCGCGCCGTCAGCATTGAACGACTCGATCACCTCGAACAGTTGCCGGGCGGCCTTCGGCCAGCAGAACTTCTGCGCCTGCTCGATCCCGCGACGCGAGTAGTCCTTCCGCTGCGCCTCGTCCGTCAGCAGGTCCGATATCGCTGCCGCCATTGCCTGCACGTCGGCCGGGTCGACCAGCCTGGCCCCGTCTCCAGCCACCTCGGGCAGGCTCGAGGCGTTGGACGTCACCGACGGGCAGCCGCAGGCCATCGCCTCGAGCACCGGCAAGCCGAACCCCTCGTACAGCGATGGGAAGCAGAACAGCCCGGCGGCGCTGTATAAAAACGGCAGGTCCTCGTCGGCCACGTAGCCCGGCGTCTTGACGTGCTCTCGCAGGCCCAGGTCCTCGATCCGCTGGAGGATCTGCTCATGGTCCTTTCCGAAGGCCCCCGCCAAAAGCAGCTGCACATCGTGCCCCTGCCCGCGAACGGCAGCGAAGGCCTCCACGAGTCGCAACAGGTTTTTCTGCGGCAGCGTCAGCGTGCCCACGTACAGGACGAATACCTTGCTCATGCCATACCGCTCGCGGGCAACCTTCATCGATTCCGCCGAATCCCGCGGGTACATCTGCTCGTGGTTGATGCCCGAGTGGATCATCACCATCTTCTCGGCCGGCACGTCCAGGAACCGCCGCATGTCCTCGACGGTGTTCTGCGACACGCACAGGATCCGATCGGCCAACCTGATCGCATACGGGATCGCGAACTTGCGGAACAACATCTTCGTCACGACCTGGTTGGCCACGTGGTATTCGATCAGATCGTGCTGGAACAGCAGGGTGGGGGCCAATTTCCGGATGTACAGGTTGATCTGCGGCAGGATCACCAGGTCGGCCGCATGACGCCGAACCGCCTTGACGAAGCCGGTCTGCGTCCACAGATGGTTCTTGAGGCTCGCCCCGGCAGGCACGCCGTTGGAGATCACCCGGAAGCGCGGGTTGCCCAGGTCGAACAGGTCGACGAACTCCGGGTTCACATAAATATAGTAATGGTTCCGATCGTCGATCCGCGCCAGATGTACGAGGTAATTTTCCAGTACCCTCCCGACACCCGTTTTGAATGCCGAGAATCGACCGTTGACAACGATGTTCACTCCGACCTCCTTGTCCCGTGCCGGCGGTCAAACGCCCGCCGCATGCCCTGTCCGGTTTGCCGGCACCGGGGCCCGGGGCCCGCCCCATGCCTGCTCCGGGTGCAACTCCTCCTGCTCATCGAGCAGCCGCCCGAACAGCGTCAACCGCCGTCCGGCGGCCTCGATCGTGTCCGTCAGCGCGATTTCGAGCGTCACGTCCGACGGCCGATCCGGACCGAACGGGTGCGCCTGGAAGTTCATCGTGATCATGTTGCGGCAGTCCGGCAGATTCGAGTGCGTCCAGCTCAGGACCCGCGGCAGATCTCCGCCCGGCTCGTGCACCACGATCCGCACCCGCGAAAAGCCGAGAAAACGCCCCGCCCGCCGGATCACCTGCCACCATGCCTGCTCGTCCTTCGCCTCCCGCAACCGCAGGCGCAGCTGCTGAAAACTTTCGCTGTCCTGCCGGATCGTCCGAGCCAACTGGCGATTCTTCCGCACCGCAGCATGCAAATGTCCGAGCTGCATTCCGCCGAAGACCCGCACCACCAGCCCCAACGGCAGGAAGGCACAGACCAGAACCACCACGGCCATCACGTCCCGGACCACGAGCAAGCCCAGCCCCATCGCAGCCGCCAGGATGGTCGAAGCGTGCATGACCAGCACCACCCGACGGTGACTGAACCCGCGATCAAGCAGGCGATGGTGCAGGTGCCGCCGGTCCGGCGCAAACAATGGCCGGCGCTCCAGCGTCCGCTGCAGCATCACCTGCAACGTGTCCAGGATCGGCAGCCCCAGCGCCAGAACCGGCAGAAACCAGGCGATCAGCACGGACGTCTTGACCGCGCACAGGATGCTCCCGCTGGCCAGCAGGAAGCCCAGAAAGTTGCTGCCGCAGTCGCCCAGGAAGATCTTCGCCGGATTGTAGTTGAAAATCAGGAACCCGCTCAGTGACCCGAGCATCACGAGCATGAGCAGCCCCATCACCATCTCGCCGGTGTAGAACGAGACTACCGCGATCGTCCCGCACGTAACCGCCGCAATCCCCGCCGCCAGACCGTCCAGCCCGTCGATCAGGTTCATGGCGTTGGTCACACCGACGATCCACAACATCGAAATCGGCCAGCTCAGCAAGCCCAGCTGCCAGTCGAACAGCCCCGAAACAGTGATGTGGTCGACGCGGATGCCCGCTGCGCAGACGACCGCGGCCAGGGATATCTGCGCCAGCAGCTTCCACCGGGCCCGGATGTTCAGCAGGTCGTCGAACAGGCCGACCAGGCCCATACCCACGCTGGCGGCCAGCATCACGACCAGCTCGGTCCAGACGTAGCCCAGTGGCCGACCGGCCTCGCTCTGGACGAACAGCAGTGGCACGACCACCGCCAGGAACGAAACCATCACGGCGATGCCGCCCAGCCGCGGCACCGCCCGGGTGTGCACCTTCCGCAGCCCGGGGCGGTCCATCAGGTTCAAACGGCGCGCCACGCGAGCCACCGCCGGGGTGCTCACAACGGCCCCGGCGAAACCGGCCAGATAGAGCAAGGCATACATCATGTCCGATTCGCTCCCTGCACTCGAGAGGCGCTTCAACACGTCGCCGGACGGTGCCTGCGCTCGTCCCCCGCCGAGCAGCAGCAGAACTCTCCCAACGCGGATACATACAGCCATGATTCGACCGCGGCTGGTATTGTAGATGCCACCGGCCGGTTTCACAAGAAAAGGATTACGTCATCCCCACCTGCTCGAGGATCGTCGCGAACCGCTGCGACCAGGAGTTTTCGCGAGCATACGCCCGCACCTGCTCAGCCCGCCCCGGCCCGTCCGCCGCCGCCAGAGCCCGCTTCGTCGCATCCACGATACGCCCGGGCTCGTAGATCCAGGCCGGCGAGTTCAGCGCCCGCGCCGTCCGCATGCCCGAACAGACGACTTCCAGACCACCGGCGAAATATTCGAACAACTTGATCGGACTGACGAAGTCGGTGATCTCGTCGATCACGAACGGGACCAGCCCGACCCGACACCGACGCAGCAGCCCCGGCAACACCTCGTACGGCACCGGACCGGCAAAACAGACGTTCTCACGCCGCCGCAGCGAATCCGGCGGCCGGACCCGCAGCGGGCCGACCACGACGATCCGGTGCTCCGGCAGTGCCCCGGCCAGGTGCTCCAGCGCCGCAAAGTCGAACCATTCGGCCACCGCGCCCATGTACACGATGTTCCGCTCGCGCCGCCTGGCCAGCGCTCTGTGCACCATGGCCGGCAGCGCGTCATCCCCCTGCGCCTCCGCGAAAAACTCGTAGTCCACCCCGTTTGGCAGCAGGACCGTCCGCCCGTTGTACGGCGAGAACTTGTCCAGCAGAGGTCGGGCCGTGCAGAAGACCACGTCCGACCGCCGGACCAGTTCGACCTCCCGATCGATCAGCCCGGCCGGCACATCCGGAAAGTGCTCCAGGTTATCGACGCAGCGGTACGCGATCTTCCGCCCCCGCACGTGCCGCAGGATCGACAGATGCCGCGGATCGCTGAACCACAGCAGATCGGGCTCCTCGAACCCGTACGTCCGCAACACATGACCGATCCGCGGCCACATCATCTGGTAATAGCGGTCCACGATCCAGCCGGCATCAAACAGCCGCCCCCGCCGGTACGGCCAGGTCACAAACGGCACAAGGGCCTGCAAATGATCATTGATCGGGACCGGCCGTCCCCGGTTGAAGTGGGCATACCGCTTGTTATCCGCCCGCTTGACCAGTTGGAAGATGTGCCAAGGCAGCGAAATCCACAGCACGTCGAAATGGCGACTGAACCGCTCGGCGTAGTGGTGCGAACCCACGCGGATCGGCGACTGAAACGGCATATTCTCGAGGCAGATGACTTTCCGACGCATGGCGAAGATCGTAATCCCGCTTGCCGCCCTCCGCAAGCAATGGATCTCCGATCCTACCGGTCGCCTGCCGGCGTGCAGCAATCGCATCCGCCGTCCTGCCGCCGGGCAAACTTCCTGCGCAGGGCCCACATCCCGATGGGAAGCGCGTTCTTCTTGATCTGCTCGGCCACCGAGCCCATCATCCAGCAGTTCTTCGTGCAGTTCTGCGCCTGCTGCCGGACCCGCTGCGCCCGCTCGGACTGCCAGAGATCCTCGAACGTCCCCTCCCGCAGGTTGCCCATCGACTCGTCCAGGACGTTGCACGGGAGGATCTCGCCGTACGGATCCAGGAAGAAGGCGTCCCGCCCCATGCAGCACGGCAGCAGCCGGGGCTTGCCCTTCATGTAATTGATCAGCCCGTAATTGAAATACGCCCGGAACCAGTCCTTGACCTTCCAGCCGGCCAGCATCTCGTCGATCAGTTTGTCAAACTCGCGCTGGGCCGCGTCCTGTCGCGACACCTCATTATCGTGCTTATGGAAATAGAACGAGTTGTGCACCGCCGCGGTGGCGAACTCCATCCCCATCATCTTCGACAGGTGATACAGCGGGACGACATCCTCGAAGTTACGGTCGCTGGCGGTGATGCCGAAGCCGATATCGCTAACGCCGCGGCGGTGCAGTTCCACGAGCGTCCGCAGGCCGTGGTCGAAACCGTCCCGGATGCCCCGCAGTTCGTCGTTGACCTTCGGCAGCCCCTCGATACTGACCCGGATCCCCAGATCCGGATGCTTCTCGAACAGCCGCAAGATGCGGTCGGTGAAGTAGCCGTTCGTGCTGATCACCACCCGCTTGCTCTTCGCCTTCAACAGCCCGACGATATCATCGATGTCCTCGCGCAGGAACGGCTCTCCACCCGTCACGTTAATCGTGGGGATATCCGGCAGCTTCTCCATCACCTCCGGCCCGATCTCGTGCTTCGGATCGCTCGGATGCTGCCACGTATTGCACATGTGACACTTCGCGTTGCAGCGATAGGTCACGATGATACTGGCAAAACGAATCGGACTGGCCAATACACGCCTCCTCGCACTTCCCGGGACCGCAACGGCCCTGCGGCTCCAACCCAGCCGCACGACCTGCGGGCCGAAGCATACAGCTGCGGGCTGACTCGTTCAACGGAAGCCAGAACATGATGTATCGGTTTCGGACAACCCGACGCCGCCCGCCTACGCCTTGACGCCCTTTCGGACGAGGGATATGGTGCATCGCCTGTTCCTGAACGTCCCACGTGACGCGAGGTGTGGCTGCAATGAAACCAGCGGAAACATGCCCGTGCTGTCGATCCGGCGCCTTGCGCAGGGTCACGACCGGCCGCCGGTGGCGCTTCAAGGCCGTGGGCATGCGGAGCGAAAGACAGGTGCGTCCGTCACGGCCGCTAAGCGCAGGACTTCAACAGCACAATCCGTTCTACTCCGCCGTCGCCACAACAAACGAGTTGCTCCGCAAAGCCTCTCGATCAGCGGGCCGGAAAGAGACAGGCAGCGCACACGGCAGGCCCGAATCAGGTACCGGATCGTGACGGTCGCCGATAGGCCCATAGCTGCCGAAACTGTCGTCACACCCCGCCTCGTGGACCGCGCGGCCGTCGCGCTTACTCTGCTGACGGCGTTTGCCTTCATCGCCTGGGCCGCCTTCCGCCTCCGGAACACCTTCTACGGCGACCCGAGCATCTATCTGCCCTACGCGCAAAACATGGCCAACGGAGACTTCTTTTCCTTCAACCCGGGCGAGTTCTCCTCCGGCAGCACCTCGCCGATCTGGGCCCTGATCCTGTCGCCGGCATACCTGCTGCCCGGCGAACCTGCTTATACAGCCAAAGCCATCGCGGCGGCAGCGGTCGCCATGGCCGCGGCGTCGCTCTTCTGGATGACGCGTACCGCCTCCCGCTCCCCCATCGGCGCAGCCGTGGCAACGGCGGCCCTCCTGTATTTCCTCACTGAACCAGGTCTGCTGATGTACGAGTCGCCGCTGGCGGTGTTCCTGGTAAGCCTGCTGGTTCTGGTTACCTGCCGGACCATGAGCGATGCAACCCTCTCAACCAGACGCTTGATTCAGTTGGGCATCCTCTGGGCGCTGCTACCTCTGGCCAGACCCGAAGCCTTGCTGATCTCCGCGATCAGCTTCGCCCACTTCGCGATCCTCCACCGCCGCACCAAAGGATCGTTCAGTCGCCTGGCCGCCGCGGGCGTCCTCGCCCTGGTTCCGCTCGCGGCGTACTGGGGCTACTCCGTCCTCCAGACCGGCTGCTGGTCAGCCTCGTCCGAGTGTCGCACCTTCTCCCTGCGAGAGCGGGCCCCGCACCTGTGGGGCATGGCATATTCGACCGCCCTGTTCGATGTGCTGCGGACCTGGCCCGTCATGATCTGGCTGGCCCTGGCGGCATGGGGCTATGGAACCTGTCTCCACAACCCGCAGCGTCGATTGCTCGCAACAACCGCCCTGATCGTGTTGGCCACGTACGCCCTCCTGCTGACTGTCGTCTCGCCAGCCGGTGGCGTCAGCGACACCCGCCGCTACCTGTTGCCTGCCATCCCCTTCCTGCTGGCACTGATCAGTGCGGGTGCAGCCCACCTGTGGAAGATGCGACCGCGGGCAGGAACAGTGCTGATCCTGATCCCAGCCGCCTACCTGCTCGTCTGGGCGCCCCTGCGCGACGTCCGCAGCCGCGTCATCAACGAAGCCCGCCACGGCTTCACGCTGGATAAGATCCTGGAAAGGGACCTGGTCGACCACCTCAACCACACGCTCGAACCCGGCGCGACCGTCCTCGCCTATGAAGTGCAGATCCGCGAAGGCCTACGCCCCGACCTCCGTCTGCTCAGCCTCGACGGCATCACCGACGGCAAGGTCGAGCCTTATCTCCACTCAGCCGACATGGCCGCCTTCCTCAGACGCTACAAACCCGACTACTGGCTCGCCAACGACGCCGTCTTCTACCGCCCCTATCTGCGAAGGAGCATCCTGAAAGAAGTCGTCGACCAGACCGGGGAGCGCCAGGGCCAATCCACGGAGATCCAGGGCATCCGCTTCACCAACATCCGCAACAGAACCGAACCGCTCGTCCCCGGCTTTGCGGGCTACCGCCATCTCTACCGCCTGTCATACCGTTGAGGCCCCGCCGGCCGTGCGAACCATCGTTTGTACCGCTACAATGCCGGCCTTGCAGACAATCGACGGTTCTGACAGCCGGTCGGTCGGCCGACCGGGATGTCCGCAAATGCAGCCTCGTATGCGATTGTGACAAAGGCGTTCCATGGAGCCGACAGGATCACCGCTCAACAGATTCAGATCCTCCCCCACCGTCCGCAACCTCGGGCGCGTGCTGATCGGGGACATTCTGGCCAAGAGTTTCGTCCTGCTGTACACGCTGCTGTTGATCCGCAGACTGCCCGAGGCCGAATACGCGGGCCTGGTGGTCTTCCAGTCAGTGCGATTGCTGTTCGCCGGGATGGTCGGCAGCGGGATCAACCGCGCCCTGGTTCGCTTCGGGACCGATTCCCACTCCCGCACCGGCACCCGACCGATCGGGCTGTACCGAGCGGTACTCAAGATCGAGGTTGGAATCTACCTGGTTGTGCTGGCGGTCGGCGTCCCATTCGCCGACCGCCTTGCCGGACTCTTCTTCGGTCGCACCGAATACGGCCACGTGCTGATGTTCGGGTTGTTCGGGGGGGCGGGCTATCTTCTGCTCCAGTTCGGACGCGGCATCTGTCAGGCCGAGGAGCGGTTCAAAGAGTATGCGGCCGCGATGTGGATCGAGGCAGCGGTCATCCTGCTGTACATGACGGCGCTGCTGGCCACGGACCGCCTGAGCCTGTGGTACGTCGTGCCGGGCTTCGTCGTCGCCGACCTGCTGGTCAGCATGGCGCTGCTCGCGCGGCGTCTTGCGACCGATCGGACCACGACGTCTCCTGCGGAGCCCGTGCCCATCGCCCCCCTGCTCAAGGCGATGGGTTGGCTGGTCGCCTACTCGGCCATGCTGCAAGTCCTCACGCAGATGGACGTGATCATGCTCTCTCACCTTTCCAGCAAGACGGACCTGGCGAGCTACGGGGTGGCCCTGCGATACTACATACTCGCACTGATGAGCCTGGGCGTCGTCCACGCCGTTCTGCTGCCGAAGTTCTCTCGCGTGGATATGCAGGACCACGCACGCCAGCGGGACTTCACGCGCCGGTGGCTCCGGCTGGCGCCGGTGATCGCGCTGCCGATCGTCCTGATCAACGTGTTCGGGCGAGACCTGTTCGTCTGGCTCAACGGCGGCCGATACCAGGAGGCGTGGCCCATATGGGTCGTCCTGTCGGTCGGAATCTGGATCAGCCTGCTGGCCAGCCCGCAGGTCAACATCCTGGTCAGCCGCCGATGGTTCCGCACCCTGTTCGCGCTGGGCGCGGCCGGCCTGCTGACCTCATACCTGGTGTGCCTCTGGCTGATCCCCATCTGGGGCGGCATCGGCAGCGCGACCGCCACCGTAGCCGCCAACGCGGTGATCAACGTCACGGCCGTCTGGCTCATCTGGCGAGCGCCGGCGACCGAGGGAGCCTTGCCCGTGGCGGCCGGTCAGCCGAAGCGGATCGGTCCGGCCGCGACGGACGGATGACGTTTCGCTCTTTGCAGGAGAGCCGCTCCGCAATGGCGAGACGAGCGATATGCGCCCCGCAAGCGGCGAACGTTCATGACGTCAGCAATGTCGAGCGTGGCAATGCCCGCCGACCCCTTGTGCATGCAGTAGAGGTATGAACCCGACGTGAAACGGCTGACCTACTACTACACCCGCATCCGCTGCCTGCCGGCCGGCGTGGTCTGGGACAAGGCCCGTCGGAAGGCCTCGACGCGCCTGCGCCGCGCCGCCCGGATGAACCGCGACCTGCTGCGGGGCAGTCACCTGCCGATCGACATGTTCGAGGCGGCATCGTCGCACCCGCTCATTGACGCCCCCCCGCCCACCGCCGACTGTCCCTGGCCCCGACCAGGCAGTCCGATCGACGACTGCCTCGAACACCGCTTCGACCTGCTCGGCTCGGGCCCCGTGCTCAGCGCCGCCCCGTCCGGACCGCCGGCGGTGAACCGGAGCAACCGGGGCGAGTCGCAGCGCCTGCGAGACCTGATCCGCGAGCCGTACCAGCCGATCGACTGGCACATCGACCCCAAGAGCGGGCACCGCTGGGCCGGCGACGTCCACACGTACCGCCTGCCGCTGCATCCGGGGCGCGGGGCGGATATCCGCCTGCCGTGGGAACTTGGAAGGCTCCAGCACCTCCCGCAAATGGCGCTGGCGTACGCCGATGGCCTGGCGCAAGACGCGCCCACCGCGCAAACCGATCGCTACCTGAACGAATACCGCAATCAGGTGCTGGACTTTCTGGCCTCGAACCCGCCGCGGTTCGGCGTACAGTGGGCCTGCACGATGGACGTGGCGATCCGCGCGGTGAACCTGATCGTCGCCCACGACCTATTCGCCGCCGCGGGCGCACCGCTGGACGCGGCCTTCCGGCAGGCCCTGAAGCGGGCGGTGCAGGAACACGCCCTGTTCATCGCCACGCACCTCGAATGGTTCGAGGAAATGCGCAACAACCACTATCTCGCCGACCTCGTCGGCCTGCTTGTCGCCTCGGCCTGGCTGCCCCGCTCGCCCCAAACCGACGTCTGGCTCGCCCTGGCGGTGCAGGAACTGGTCGCCACCGCCCAGGAGCAGTTCCACCCCGACGGCTCGAACTTCGAGGCCTCCACCAGCTACCATTGCCTCAGCGCCGAAATGGTTGCTATCGCCACCGCCGCAGTGCTCGGACTGAACGAACGGAAGCGGCAGGCCCTGCGGGAATATGACCACCGCCGGTGGAGCGGGCCACCGATCCTGCGTCCGGCCCCGGTCGCGCATTACCCCTCGGGACCCGATGGTCGAGACGTGCCCTTCCCGCCCGGCTACCTCCGACGACTCGACGGGATGGCGCGGTTCATCGAGCAGATCCGGCGCCCGGACGGCCAGACTCCCCAGTTCGGCGACAACGACAGCGGAAGACTGCTGAAGCTCCGTGGCCTGGTGCCGTCAGCCGAGAGGACCGGCCCGGTAACCGATCCCCGCAAGCAGGCCGCACGAAACAAACCCGGTGAGATCTCCGACGTCGCCCCCGAAGAGAGCAACCGGCACGACCAGCTGCCGCCGACCATCCGCGCCCTGCTGGCCGAGAAAGCGGAAGGGGACGACGAGTCCGAACCGGCCGAGCGCTGGCTGGTCCGCCACCTGTCCCGTGGGAACCGGCTGGAACCTGTCGCGCCTGATAACCGCCCTGCCGTTCCGGCCGCATACCCCGGCTTGGGGCTTTACGTCTGGCAGACCGAGCACGTGTATTTGGCGGTGCGCTGCGGACCGGTCGGACAGCACGGATGCGGGGGGCACGCCCACAACGACCAGTTGTCCTTCGAGCTGAGCCTGGGCGGTCGGCCCGTGGTCGTCGATCCGGGGACGTACGTGTATGCGTCGAACCTCGCGGAGCGTAACCGCTTCCGCTCGACGGCCATGCACAATGTGCTCCAGCACGACGGGGTCGAACAGAATCCGTGGGCGGACGGCCTTTTCGGGGCGTTCCGCATGCGGGATCGCACCCGTGCCGAGGCCCTCGAAGTCACCGCCACGACCTTCCGCGGCGTCCACCACGGCCTGGCCCGGCCGACCGAACGCCGCATCGAAATCCACTCCGACCGACTTGTCGGCGTCGACCGACTCGATCTGCCCGGGCCGAAACGGGTCCGCTTCCACCTGGATCCGTCCATCGGACAGCAGCCGACTGTCGAACCGGATGGCGCCGTGGTCCGAGCCGGCCATTTGCAGGTCCGCTTCACGGGTGCCGGCCAGTGGTCGGTCGATCGATCGGACCACTCCCCTGCCTATGGTGTGCTGCAGCCCGCAGGGGTCCTGTGCCTGGAAAGCGAGGAACCGGAGATCCCATGGCGAATCACCTGGACGGACGGCTGCTGACGGAGCTCGATACGGTCGCACCCCGCTTTCCCAACAGGCTCAAGTCAGTTAGAATATAGACTTCACCTGAAGGAGTCGTGCGATGAAAGAACCAGCCATCCAGGAAATCGATCTGACCCCGTACGCCCGCGCCGTCTGGGCGCGCAAGTGGCTCATTCTCCTGGCGGCGCTGATTCCAGCCGGCCTCGTCGGCGGCACACTGTTTCTGATGCCGGCCGAGCAGATCGTCTCCTACTCTTACACCTTTCCCTGGACGGTGACGGATTTCAGGCTGTGCCAGTCACACCTGCACTCCACCGGCAGCCTCAAGCAGCTCGCCGGAGTGCTCGAAGAGGCTCAGCACCAGGAACTCGCCAGCAAACTCGATAGGGTACAGTCATCGAATCAGGTCGACCGGATCGTGACGCTCGACGCGTTCCCGCCGCCGACGGCAGCGGCGAACCCCGACAATGCCCGGGTCAACCTGGTTACGCTCAGTGTCACCGTGACGACCCGGGCCGACCCCGTTGATATCGCCGACACCGTCCGGAGCTATTTCGAAACGATGTTCCCCTTGTGGCGAGTCCGATACCTGTACAAGGAACAGCACCGCCAACTGCTCGACCAGGCCATCGAGGCCCAGACGAGAAGGGTGCAGACAGAGCGCAGAATCGAATCGGCCAAGACGCACCTGCAGGCCCTGAAACAGATCGCGGCCGAATCCCCCACCACGCGCCCCACTGGCGATGACCTGCTTGCTGCCGTCGTGATCGCCGGGCGAAAAGACTACCTCCCGATCGAATACCAGATCGAGGCGAACCAGACGGAAGTGGCTTCATTGCATCGGGAACTGGCCCAGACCGACCTCGAAATCGGTTACGCGCGCAAGACCATCAAACTGCTCGAGCAGGTCGACCAGTACATCCAGCGGCAGATCCTGCAAAACCAGACCATCCAGAACCTTCACACCTACCTTGTGGAGCTGACGCAAAACCACCAGAACGATCCCGAACTGGCCGGCATGCTGAGCCGGATGCAGAGCCATGTGGAGCTCAACATGCCCAGTCGCTGGCGATCCCAGACCGAGCCGTCCGTCGACAGGCTCCCCAAGGGCACCGCCTCGGCTGCGGCCGCCACGTTCGCTGTCGTCCTCGCTGCGGCTGTCGTACTCGTTCTGGTCCGGGAATCAACCAGTCCGCACCGACGGGGCCTCGCGGCCGAACCCGTCAGGTGGCATTCCGAGGCGAATGACGGTCATTCTCGCGACCCGCAACAACAGGAAGATCAGCAGCACGCTGAGGCCGAAACCGCGCAGCGAATGAAAGACGTTCCCGACCAGTAGCATTTTCCACAACATGATGTAGACGAAGAACAGCGCCGTCATCGTCAGCAGATCGCCCCGCGGCCTCTGCATCGCGATCAGCACGCTGCGGACCACGAACCCCAGCACCGCGAAACCGGCGGCGACCGCAATCAATCCGCCATTGCGATACAGGAACCCGAACAGCGTTGGGACGACACCGAAGGGCACGTCCTGCCTCTGGAGCATCTGCCGTGCAAGCTCAATATCCGGGCTGTCCCCGCTGCGAAGCGAGAGGAACACCGCCACCTGGTGCCCAAGGTCCGGCTCGACTCCTTTGGAAACGACGAAGTTGAACGCCTCCCACGAGTAGACCAGGATCCGGGCCATCACGTACTGGAATGAATGGATCCAGTCCGCCCCCTCCGTCGCGTAAAATGCCCCCGAAGCTGCCACCGCCCCAGCCCCCAGGGTGGCGAAGGTCTTCCAACTCAGCAGCCTCAGCCGACCGGGCCTGGTGACGTCATAAATGTAGAGCAGCCCCAACAACAACACCAGGACGTTGCCCTTGCCCGCCTTGAGAAACAGCAGCCCGAACGCTCCCAGCCAGACCCCCAGCGCCACCCCCCGCACATGCACCTTGTTGCTGTACCGCAATGAAAGGCCCACGCAATAGATCGCCACGAACGGCAGCCACACGTCCGTCGCTCGCGTCAGACCGTAAGCCCGCACGTTCAACATCGTCTTGATCGCCGCCGCCTCTTGCGGATTCTCAGCCAGCAGTGGTATGCCTCGCCTCAGAAACAGCAGCAGGCCCAGCACCACCAGCACCGTCGCCACCGACAGCCCGACCAGAAACTGTTTCTGCGCCCGCAGGGCTTCCTGCTCCAGTTCCAACCCGACCTGCATGCGATCCGGCCGGAAATGCCGCCGTACGAGGCTGCCCGCGAGGTACCCCGCCAAACCCACGACCATTACGAGCAAGACTCCCCAGCGGTCGATATCGTACCGCAGCGGAATCAGCAGCGGCAGGCGGTCGTACAGCAGCGCGCCGCCGATGTAGCAAGCGAATGCGATCTTGAACAGATCCAGCCGCTGGAAGATCAATGGTCTACCTCTGATGCCTCGCAGACAATGTTCTGTTCGGAGCCGATCGATCCGCTCCGCACACCAGCCACCGATACAGATCGCCCCTGCTCCGCGGAAACCGCCGCCGCCAACGTCGCCCAGGCCACGCCAAGCTGCTCGTCGAAGGACACCCCCAGCGGCTTGCCCTCGCCCACAGTCGCGCAGAACGCGGCCACCTCGGCGTCATGGCCCTTGTCGGCCAGCCGGACAGTTCGTGGTTTTGCGCCCTCGTACAGTTCCAGCCGCTCCCAATCATCCAGTACCGCCGTCTTGCCGTCGGCGAAGACTTCGCAGCGTTCCTTGCCCGCCGCCGCGTGGCCGAGATCGCAGTACGAAATGGTCGCCACGGATGAATCGGCGAAGCGCAGCGTGACGTTCCAGCTGTCGCCCCTGGGGGCCGCTGTGCCACCGACGGTCCGCGCCGCGAATACCTCCGTCGGCACATCGCCGCACAGCGCACAGGCGAAGTCGACAAAGTGGCTGCCCTCGCCCAGCCATCGGCCGCCACCCTCCTGGCTCCGTGTCCAGTGCGTCGCCGGCATCCCCCCCGCGTTCACCCGGTAGTTCACAACCATGGGCGTGCCCCGATGCGCAAACAGCCGCCGCAACTCCTGCATCGCCCGACTGAACCGGCGGTTGTGACCGACCAGCAGATGACACCGCCCGCCTGCCGCGCGGTATGCCTGTTCGATCTGTCGCAACTGGTCGGTCGACAGCCCCAGCGGCTTCTCCACCAGTACGTGCTTGCCCGCCTTCATCGCATCGACCACCTGCCGCGCGTGCACGTCATGTCGCGTGGCAATCACCACCGCATCGACGTTCGGGTCCTTCAGGACCTCACTTTCGTCACACGTGCAGTACGCGAACCCGTACCGCTTGCCCGCCGTCAGCGCCGACCGCCCCGTCGCCGTCGCCAACCCGACCAGCCGCGCGTTCCGGCACGCCCGCATGGCAGGCAGCAATGTCGCCCGGGCATACTCGCCCGCCCCCAGCATCCCCAGCCGTACCTCGCCCGTCGCAGCCGGAGCCGTCCCTTCGCCCGTCAGGTCAACCCGCTGCCGCGCCAGCACCTCCTCAGTCGAACGCGGATAGCTGATCAGGATGCCCAGGTAACTCTCGGCCCCGTCGCTCATCATCGCATAGGCATCCGGCGCGTCGTCCAGGCTGTAGCGGTGGGTAACCAGGGCCTTGAGGTCCAGCTTGCCGGCCGCCACCAGATCGAGGACCGCCTTCATGTTCCGGCCCTCGGTCCAGCGAACCAGGTCGTATGGGTAGTCCAGCCCGTTCTCCTCGTATCGCGGATCGTACCGCCCGGGGCCGTATGACATGGAGAACCGGATGTCCAGTTCCTTGCTGTAGAAGGGGCCGCGAGGCAAGTCCATCCCCACCGCCCCGACGATCACGACCTTGCCCCGCATCCGCGACGCATGGGCCGCCCCGGTAATCACTTCGCTTGACTGACTCGAAGCAGTGACAATCACCGCGTCCGCTCCGTGGCCGTCCGATGCCGCCATCACCGTCGAGGCGAATTCGCCCGGCCCGACCGCCCGCGCGCCATACTCAGCCGCCAGCCGGCACTTGTCCCGCATCAGGTCGGTGCCGATGACGGTGCACCCGGCTGCGATCAGAATCTGCACGGTGATCTGCCCGACCAGGCCCAGCCCCATCACCGCCACCACGTCGCCGAACCGCACCTCCGCCTGTCGCACCCCCTGTGCGGCGATCGCCCCGAGCGCCACGAACGCCGCTTCGTCGAAACCGACCTTCTCCGGGATCGGGTTGCACAGGTTCCGCGGAACGAAGTTCACCTCGCCGTGACAGGCGTAGCCGACGCCCGCACAGGCCACCGCCTGCCCCACGCGCAGGTCCGTAACCCCCGGCCCGACCGCCACGACCCGGCCACTGCAGGAATACCCCATCGCGATCAGATCGCTGAGTCGATCCTGCACCCGATCCAGGGTCCGCTGTATCCCCTCGCGCCGCGCGGTGCGGATCAGCTGCTTGACCGCCTCGGGCCGGCGACGAGCCCGCTCCAGCAGCGAACTCTGGCTCTCTCGCAGCAGCGACAACTCCGTGCCCGCCGAAACCAGCGAAGCGCACGTGCGAACCAGCACCCCGCCCGGCCGGACCGCCGGCACCGGCACTTCCGCCAGCACGACCTCACCCGACTTGTACGCCTGCAGCAACTGCCTCACCCGCACCTCCAGATGATCTTCTGTATGGAACCGGACCTGTATACCACGCCTCGCGCACCCCCGGCAAGCTCAAGGGGGCGCCCTGTAGATCACCAGCCGCTCGCCGCGCGCCGGTCTGCCGATCGACTCCTCGAACACCACCACCCACCCTCGCGGCACCGCACGCTTGTCATCCGGCTCGAGTATCCGCACCACATAGCCGAACCCGGTCTGGTTGGTGCCGACCGGCCGGTCGGCATACAGGTTCACCAGCCGCTCCTCTGATGCCACCCGTACACCAGTCGGACTGTGCTCCCGCAGCCAGGATGCCGCGCTGCGGAGCGCCTTTTTCTCCTGCCGGTACGGTGCCAGCAGCTTCGGCAGACACACCGCCATCGCAAGCACCATCAGTACCACACCGGCACGGTTCCAGCCCGGACAGGCCGATTCGGCACCCCGGGATCTCGTGCCGTCCCGGCCGAAACGGCGTTCCGCCGCCGCGCCAATCATCTGCCAACCCACCGGTATGTAGAAGTGCAGCAATGCCACCGCCGGCAACACGTACCGAGCACTGATCTGCGGCCCGACCAGGAAATACCGGCTCACCAGCAGCGCCAGATTCACAGCGATCAGTGCGCGAAAGAAAAACCTCTCCCGCGGCCCCGCCCCCCGCCGCTGACGGTAGACCAGCCCGACCAGCAAGGCGGGCAGATGCACCCACAAGAGCAGTTCGCCGGTCTCCTGAAAGATCTCATTCGCGATGTCCAGCGGCGGCGCGAGATCCGCCCCCACCGCTGCGGGCAAACCTCCCCCGGCACCCGCTTCGGCCGCCACCTTCACCTGCCGGCTGGCAAGATCGGATGTCCAGGCCTCACCGCCGGCAGCTGCCGCCCCCTGTATCCTGTCGGGAAAGATGACCTCCAACTCGTACGGCACGTTCGATGTCCGCGCCACCAGGTACGGGCCCTGCACTGCAAGATACGCCGCAACCAGGACCATCCCGCAGGCCGCCAGTCGGCGCCGCATCTCCCTGCCCTCACCCCACACACCGCTCCAGACCAGCCACCCCAATCCGTACACCACCAGCTGCACGGCCTCCGTACGGACCAGCCCCGCCAGCCCTGCGACCAGCCCGGCCAGCCCGTACCACCAGACCCGGCCGAGGGGGGCACGCAACAGCAGCAGGAAACCCATCGACAGGAGAAACACATTCGGCCAGTCGCGCAACACGTCGCCCGCCATTCTCGCCGGCAGCGGCAGCAGCAACAGGATCAGTATCCCCCACGCGCTATGCACCGGACCGACCAGGTGCCGCCCAAGATAATACAGCACCACCACAGCCAGCATCTGCGACAACAGCGATGCAACCTGCCCCGCCAGGATCCAGCCCTCCACCCCGGGTCGTTCGACAATGGCCGTCATTGCCCGGTGCACGAGCAGGATCATCGCCGGAAACCCGACCGGTCGACGTTGCACCGCCGCCAACGGCTCACTCGCCAGTTGCTGCGCCATCTCGATGTACGTCACGCTGTCCCGCGCAACAACAACGGTGGTATGAATTCGCCAGGCCCCGATCAGAAGCGACGCCCCGACCAACAGCAGCGGCACGTAGAAATGGCAGGCCAACAGGCCCGATCCCCCAACCCGGCCGTACGCATGCCCGGCGGTGCGTGCCCCCAGCGTGAACGCCATTTCTGTGCCCCCTACTTCGCCTCCGGCGGCTTGAGCTCCTCCACCCGCGGCAGATCGTCCAGCCCGCCGAGGCCGAAGACACGCAGGAACTTCTTGGTCGTGCCGTACAGCAGCGGGCGGCCGACGTCTTCAGCGCGGCCGACGATCTTGACCAGCCCCAGTTCCCGCAGCCGGTTGACCACGTCGCCGCA
>JAWLBS010000008.1:0-41751 GCA_041687575.1 Phycisphaerae bacterium
GTTCGCCGCGGGCAGCGCAGCCTGGAAAAAGAGTGCCGGGTCCAGATCGAGCTCGTTGACCAGCCGGGGCAGGTGGAGGCCGCTTTCGACGAGTTCGTCCGGCTGCACCAGAGCAAGTGGCAGGGGGAGAACCAGCTCGGCCACTTCGGGGACTGGCGTGGCGCGTATGCGTTCAACCGCGAACTGGTCGAGACCCTGGGCTCGCGCGGCCGGGTCCTGCTGATGCGCCTGTCGGTCGGAGGCGAACCCATTGCCTACGAGTACGCCTTCGTGCACGGCGGGCGGCTGTTCTGGCGGTTGCCGGCGCGACAGACAGGCGAGCCCTGGGATACGTTGAGCCTGGGGCGGGTGTCGCTGTCGTACCTGGTGCGCGAATCGGTCGGGCGCGACATCCGCGTGATCGAGGCGGGCAGCGGCGGATACGCGTACAAGCGGCGGCTCGGCGCCGACGAGCTGACTCTCGGTGCGATGATCGTCGCCGCGAGGCGGCCGCTGGCGCTGGCCAGGGGATGGTGGCTGCAGCGATTCGCGCGGCTGATGTACCTGGGGTACTACAGGCTCTGGTTTGCGAGGATCGCTCCGCGGCTGCCGCTGCGGCGCCGGCCGCTGTGGAGCCTGTGGATCCGTTCGAAGGTATAGGGGCCGCCGCGGGGGAGGGGCCCCTGCTGCGGACAAATCCGTGGTGGCCGAGGCGATGCGGGGACATGCAGCCCACAGCATGCAGAAGATCCACAGCCAATCGCATTGGTGGTGACAAGGAAAGGGACTCTGTATGGTGGTTGTCGACATCGGTCCGGGCGCGACGTTCAGCGGTCATGATCTTTCGTGGGAGGTTCACAATGACTGGTCTACGCTCGAACTCCTGCGGGAGCGGTATGATGCACTGATCGACAGGCTGGGTTCGGACGTGTACCTGTCCTGCGACTGGTGTCGTGTCTGGTGGGCCCACTACGGCATGCGCCGCCGCCTGCACGTGCTGGCCTGGCGGCGCGGCGAGAGGCTGGTGGGCGTGCTGCCGATGATGATCGAACGGCTCTGGGCGGGGCCGGTGCCGATCCGGATCGCCAAGATCGTCGGCTCGGACTCCACGTCGGTGGTGCTGAACCCGCCGGTCGAACCGGCCGACGCCGAGGCGGTGTACCTGTCGGCCCTGCAGTACCTGGTCCGTCAGCAGGGGTGCGATCTGGTGTGGCTGGGCCCGCTTTCGGGAGAGCAGCCGCATCGCAAGTGGGTGGGCGCGGCCTGCGAAAGGGCCGACGACTTCGCCCGGTTGATCTGCGATGCCGATATGGGCGTGCACACGATCTGCCGGCTGCCGCCGACGGCGGAGGCGTACCTGGCCGACCTGCCCGGCCATCAGAGGCGGGACCTGAAGCGGCGCGAGCGTCACCTGCAGGCACAAGGAGGCGAAGGCGACGCCGAAGGATCGCGGGTGGACTTCGTCGATGAGCCGGAGCGGGCCGAGACCGTTTTTGACGAGTTCGTCCGCATGCACCAGCAGCAGTGGCAATCGAACGGCCGGCTGGGACATTTCGGCGACTGGCGCAAGGCGTACGCCTTCAACCGCGACCTGGTCCGCACGCTGGCCCCGCGTGGCCGGGTGCTGCTGATGCGGGTCAGCATAAACGACACACCCGTGGCAGTGGAGTACGCCTACCTGCTGGGGCGGCGGCTGTTCTGGCGACTGGCGGCCCGCCTGACCGGCCAGCCCTGGGACAACCTGGGGCTGGGGCGCGTCTGCGGGTTCCTGCTGGCCAAAGAGGCGATCCGCCGGGGCGTGCAGGTCGTGGAAAGCGGCAACTGCCAGTACGAGTACAAGCGCCGGCTGGGCTTCGAGGACCTGCCACTGGGGTCGGTCCTGATCGCGGCCAACAGGCCGGGCGCGATCGCCAGGGCCCACTGGCTCAAGGGCTTCTCGCGGGCGATGCACCTGGGCTACTACCGGCTCTGGTTCGTCAGGATCGCCCCGCGGTTGCCGCTGCCGCGCCGGCCGCTGTGGAATCTCTGGACCCGGTGCCGCCTCTGACGAAGGCGGGCCATCGATAATGAAGACCAGATCATGACTCCTTACGCCAAGCACGGATTGCCTGTACGGCTCGTCTACCTGCTGATCGCCTGCGCCTGGTGGGCCGGGGCGATGCTGCGCCGCAAGCTGGCCGGCCACTGCCGTGGCACGGTTGTGCTGTGCTACCACGGCATCAGCGATTGGCAGCGGGCACGGTTCCGGCGGCAGATGACCCACATCGCCAGCCGGGCCGTGGACGCGGTCCATGCCGGCCGGGTCCATCGGACAAGAGGGCGACTGCCGGGAGTCTGCGTCACCTTCGACGACAGCTTCGCCAACCTCTGTCGCAACGCCCTTCCGATCATGCAGCAGCTGGAGGTCCCCGCGACACTGTTCGCCGTCACGGGCAACCTGGCAGCCATGCCGCGCTGGCCGATGCCCGCGGACCACCCGGACGCGACGGAACCGACGATGAGCGGCTCGCAGCTCCGCGACCTGCAGAGCGCGCTGTGCCGCATCGGATCGCACACGCAGAACCACCGGCGCCTGACGACGCTGCCCCCGGAGCAGCTGCTCCAGGAGCTGACGGAGTCGCGATGCCAACTGAAAACCCTGCTGGACCGGCCGATCCACGACCTGGCCCTGCCCTTCGGCGACTACAACCGGCGGGTGATCGACGCGGCTCGCCGGGCCGGCTACCGGCGGATCTTCACACTGGACCCGTGCCTCGAGCCGCTGGCGGAAGGGGTGATCGGACGGTTCTCCGCCGAGCCGGAGATGTGGCCGATCGAGTTTCGCCTGACATGTGCCGGCGCGTACGCCTGGCTGCGACCGTGGCGCCGATTTGTGCGCCGGATCGCCCGGGCGCGCGGCCGCACCGACAATCAGGAGCCCGCGCTGGTATGAGTATCTGCATCGAATTGATCGATCGGGCGAGGTGGCACGAACTGGCCCCGGGCTTTGACGACCTCAGTTACCGGCAGGCGTGGGAGTTCGGCCACGCCTGCGCCACGCGACTGGGCGCCCGCAGCGAGCACGTCGCCATCATCGAGGGCGGGCGGCTGGTCGGGCTGGCTGACGTGCGGGTCAAACGGGTGCCGCTGGTCGGCGCGGGGATCGCCTACGTCAACGGCGGTCCGCTCGTGCGGCGCGGCGGGCAGGGCCTGGAGTGCCTGTCCGCGTGCCTGCGGGGACTGATCGAGCATTACGTGCACCGCCGGGGGCTGGTCCTGCGGGTCCTGCCGCCGGTGAGGGACCCGGCCTCGATCGCGGCGCAGAAAGATGTGTTCGCCGAGATGGGGTTCGTCCCGGCCGAAACACCCGAGCCCTACCGGACGATGCTGGTCTCGCTCGAGCCGCCCCTGGAGCAGATCCGCAAGCAGCTCGCCCAGAAGTGGCGCAACGGGCTGAACCGCGCCGAGCGCAACGGACTGGCCGTAAGGTCCGGGACGGGCGAGGCGCTGTTCGAGGAGTTCTGCAGGCTGTACGCCGAGCTGCTCGACCGCAAGGGGTTCGACGTGGACCTGAACGCCGACTTCTACGCCCGCGTGCAGCGCGACTTGCCCGAACCGCAACGGTTCACGGTGAGCCTCGTCGACGTCGATGGTGAGCCGGCGGCCGGTCACGTCGCCAGCCTGCTGGGCGACACGTGCGTTTACCTCCTGGGCGCCAGCAACGCCCGGGGCATGCAAAGCAAGGCGAGCTACCTGCTGCAGTGGCACGCGATCGAGACGGCGAGATCGCACGGCTGCCTCTGGTACGACCTGGGCGGAATCGACCCCGACGGCAATCCGGGGGTCTATCATTTCAAGCAGGGGCTCGGGGGCATCGAGGTGACGGGGGCGGGCCCGTTCGAGATTGCCCGGGGCGGCGCCCGGCGCCGGATCGTGCAGAGCTGCGAGCGGATGTACCGCACCGTCCGCGGCCTGCGCCGCCGGGAGCCAGGACGCACGACATCGCGACCATAGGACCTGATTGATAGAGGGGGATCATGTCGGTGGACCCATTGCAAGAGGCGCATGCCGCCCCGGCGGCCACAAGCCAGCGGATCCGACACATCGCGGCCGAGGATCCGCAGCTGCAGGCCCTGATTACACGGATGGTCGGACTGGCCAGCCAGGGGCTGCCGGCGATGTTCCGGCGGGACTGCGGGCAATTCGCCTATACGCGCACACGGCAGCCGGACGGGCGGATCACCGCCGAAGGGACCAGCCTGCGGTACGGGGCGATTACCGCCCTGGGAGCCCGTCACCTGGACGAGGCGGCCCAGCGGGCGATCTTCGGGGGCGACACGGCGGCGGCGTTTGTGGGCGGGGCGATTCGCTCGCTGCCGGCCGATGTCAACCTCGGAGACCTCGCGCTGCTGACCTGGGCGGCGGCGGCGATGTCGCTGGAGGAGCTGCCGATCGCCATCGAGCGGCTGCGACGCTGCAACGCGGCAACGTGCGACGCCTACACCGTCGAAGCGGCGTGGGTGGTGTCGGCCCTGACGGCAGCGCACGGGCAGGCAGACGTGCAGGACCTGCTGCGCGACGCGCGAGACCGCCTGCTGACGGCCTCGTCGATGCGGTCGGGCATCTTCCCGCACTGGACGAATCCGGCGGCCGCGCCATGGTACCGCCGGCACGTCGCCTGCTTCGCCGACCAGGTCTACCCGATCCAGGCACTGGCCCGGTATCACCACGCGATGGACCACCGGCCGTCGCTGATGGCGGCGACGCGGTGTGCCGACCAGATCTGCCGCCTGCAGGGGCATCACGGGCAGTGGTGGTGGCATTACGACCATCGAACGGGTGCGGTGGTCGAGGGCTATCCCGTCTACTCGGTCCACCAGGACTCGATGGCGCCGATGGCGCTGCTGGATTTGACAGAGGCGGGCGGCACGGGTTACGAGCGGGCGATCCGGCTGGGGCTGACGTGGATGCAGCGGGCGGCGGAGGTCAACCGCTGCCTGATCCAGGACGACACGGGGGTGATCTGGCGGAAAGTCACGCGGACCGGCCCGACCCGCTTCGCCCGCACCGTTCGCGCCGGCGCCAGCCGCATCCATCCCCGCATCCGGGTCAAGGGCCTCAACTTCTTCCTGCCGCCCACGGCGATCGACTACGAGTGCCGGCCGTATCACCTGGGCTGGATCCTGGACACGTGGCTGGGGGGACTATGAGCACCATAAGCACAGAGCGGCCGGTCCGGCGACTGTTCGGGATTCCCGTGGACGCCGTGACGATGGGCGAGGTGGTCGATGCGGCGGACCGGGCGATCGCCGGACGCCGGTCCCTGCGGATCGGGGTGATCAACGCGGCCAAGGTGGTGAACATGCGCCGCGACCCGGAGCTCAATCAGGCGGTGTTGTCCAGCGACCTGATCCTCGCCGACGGCATGTCGGTGGTCTGGGCGTCGCGGCTGCTGCGCCGACCACTGCCCGAGCGGGTGGCGGGGATCGACCTGATGATGCATCTGCTGGCCCTGGCCGATCGGCGGGGCTATCGCGTGTACTGCCTGGGCGCGACCGACGAGGTGATCGGGCGCGTCGCGGAGATCATCCGGCACGACTATCCGAACCTGCAGCTGGTCGGGGCGCGCAACGGCTACTTCCGCCCGGATGAGGAGGAGGCGATCGTCGGACAGATCGCCGCGGCCCAGCCGGACATCCTGCTGGTGGCGATGACCTCGCCGAAGAAGGAGCAGTTCCAGGCCCGCTGGGCGCGGCAGCTGCAGGTGCCGCTATGCCACGGGGTGGGCGGCTCGTTCGACGTGCTGGCTGGCAAGGTGCACCGCGCGCCGCAGGCGTGGCAACGCCTGGGGCTGGAGTGGCTGTACCGGGTGCTGCAGGAACCGCGGCGGATGTGGAAGCGGTACCTGGTGACCAACGTGATGTTCATCGGGATGCTCGTTCGCGAGGCGCTGGCCAGACGAACGTAGGCGGGGCGCATAGACTTGCCACAAGGGGGTTGCTCCGGTCCGGGCGCACAGAAAGACAGCCCGGGGCGCCAAACCTCGGGCACGCTGTCCCGTTGTCATCCTGAGCAACGCGAAGGATCTCGGCCAAGCGAGGCGCTAAACCATGGGCACGCTGTCCCGCTGTCATCCTGAACGGAGTGAAGGATCTCGGCCAAGCGGAGTGCTAAACCATGGGCGCGCTGTCCAGTAGAGATTCTTCGTCGCGCTCAGAATGACAACCTGGGGGACTGAGCAGGACGCAAAGATCGGGGGGAATCACATGAGGATATTTCCGGCGGCCGGTGCGCCCCATGTCGACGGGGTGATCTGTTTCGGCGACTCCGACTGGTGGTATCACAACCGCGGCCACTACGACATGCAGATGATGCGTCAGATGGCCGCCCACATGCCGGTGCTGTATGTCAACAGCATCGGGGTGCGCATGCCGCAGCTGCGCGAGGGCGGGATGTTCCTACGACGGATCCGCCGCAAGATGCAGAGCCTCGGGCGGGGCCTGACCGCGGCCGAACCGAACTTCAGCGTCTTCAGCCCCCTCAGCGTGCCGGGGCGGCTGGGGCAGGTCGTCTCCCGCCCGGTCCTGGTCCAGCAGGTCCGCCAGGCCGCCCGGCGGCTGGGGATCCATCACCCGCTGGTCTGGGTCGCCTGCCCGACGGCGGCGACGGTCGTGGACCGACTGCGGCCGGCGGCGGTCATTTACCAGCGGACCGACGCGTACGAAAACCTGCCCGGGGCCGATGCCGGACAGATCCGGCGGCTCGACCGGCTCATGAAAAAGCGCGCGGACGTGACGCTGTTCTGCTCGAGCTACGTGATGGAGACGGAAAAGGCCCAGTGCCGCAACCCGATGTTCGTCGACCATGGCGTGGACTTCGACCGCTTCGCCGCGGCCGGGCGCAACGGCTCGGACGTCGAGCTGCTGCACCTCGACCCGCTCAAGGGCGTGGGCCGGCCGCGGATCGGCTTTGTCGGCTCGATCGATAGCCACACGTTCGACGCCGGGCTGTTCAATGCGGTGGTCCGGCAATTGCCCGAGGTGGAGTTCGTGCTGGTCGGGGGCTGCTCACTGCCCGAGGGGTGGTGCCGCGCGCCGAATGTCACGCACGTCGGCCAGCGACCGTACGAACAGGTTGCCGCGTACATGGCCGCGTGTGACGTGCTGATCATGCCGTGGAACCGCAACGACTGGATCCGCGCGTGCAACCCGGTGAAGCTCAAGGAGTACCTCGCGGTGGGGCGGCCCGTGGTCACCACATTTTTCGAAGAGCTGCACCGCTACGACGGGTTCGTCCGGGTGGCCGGCGACGCCGACTCGTTCGCCGAGGCGATCCGCGACGCCCTGGTGGCGCCCGAAACGGAAGAGACCCTGCGCGAGCGGGTCCGCCGGGAGACCTGGCGAGCCAAGGGGCGGCTGCTGCTTGCCGAGCTGACCCGCCTGGGCCTGCTGGCGCGGGAGACCGAGGTCCCGATCCCCGGGCCTGGCGAAGCCGACGCCGCACAGGACGTCGCGCAGCCGGAAACCAGACCGGCGCAGGGCGTTGCGCAGCCGGCCCGTCGCCCCGACTGGCTGACGGCCCACCCCCGCGAGAAGGGCTCGATGACAATGGACGAGATCCATTGATGGGCATAGCATCTGGCAGTTGCGTTTCAGGGGATTCACGTCTTTTGTCTCGATCGGAGCTCACGAAAGGAGCCCGCATTTGCCCAGCGCTCGCGGCGTAGCTCATAGCCATCCGCCCGCCGGTCCGGACAAACCGCTGGCGGTACCCGCCGATGCCACGCAGCCGGGCGCACACGGCCACGGCAAGGGCGGGGCGGTCAGCGGAGCGGTCCTGATCACGATCTCCAAGTTGCTCAGCCTGATAATCGGCCTGGGGGCCACCGCGGTGATCGCCCGGCTGGTCAGTCCGGCCGATTACGGGCTGGTGGCGATGGTCGTCAGCGTGACGGCACTGCTGAACGTGCCGTCGGACTTCGGCCTGTCGCTGGTGACGATCCAGAAGCCGAGCATCACGCAGGAGCAGCTTTCGACGCTGTTCTGGGTGAACCTGGGGATCGGCACGGCCTTGGGCCTGGTCACCTGCGGGCTGGCGCCGGCGCTGGCGTGGTTCTACCAGGACCCGCGGGTCCTGCCGATCACCCTGGCGACGGCGCTGGTGTTCCCGGGCTTTGCCCTGGGGGTCCAGCACGAGGCGCTGGTCAAGCGGCACATGCTGTTTCGCCGGCTCGCGTGCATCCGCCTGGCGTCGACCGGCGGGGCGGCGATCGCGGGCGTGACCACCGCCCTGGCCGGCTGGGGATACTGGGCCCTGGTCTGCCAGACGCTGGGGATGGTGGTCGCCTCGACGGGCAGCTCGTGGCTGTCGTACCGCTGGCTGCCGGGCCGGCCGCGCCGCTGTCCGGAACTGCGCCAGATGCTCGGCTTCGGCGGCTGCCTGACGGCCCACGGGATCACCGGCTATTTCTCGCAGAACATGGACAAGGTCCTGCTCGGCCGCTTCGTCGGGGCGTATGCCCTGGGCCTGTACAGCACCTCGTACATGCTGATGAGCCGGGCCATGGTGCTCTCGAGCTACACGGTGGGCGAGGCGGCGATCCCGGCGATGAGTCGCGTAGCAAGCGATCCTGCTCGCCTGCGCAGCGTCTACCGGCGGATGTTCCAGTTCAGTTGCCTGCTGGGCCTGCCGCTGTGCGTAGCAGGCGTGGTCTGGGCGGGCGACGCGGTCGCCGTGCTGCTGGGCCCGAAATGGACCCAGGCCGTGCCGATCCTGAGCATGCTGTGCCTGGCGGTGGTGCCGCGAATGCTGCTGGCGTGCACCGGCTGGGTCTACGTCTCGACGGGTCGGCCCGGGCGCATGCTCCGCTGGCAATTGCTGTACACGCCGGCGGTCGTGCTCGCCTTCGCCGCGGGACTGCCGTGGGGGGCGTTGGGGGTGGCGGCCGGCTATGCCGTGGTCAACTGGCTGGCGCTGGTGCCGGGGTTCGCCTACTGCTTTGGCGGTTCGGTCTTCAAGGCATCCGACGCGATCCGGCCGGCCGTCGCCCCGCTGGGGTGCACGCTTGCGGCCATCACGCTGGCCTCGCTGGCGGGCAACTGGCTGGCAGGCGAGGGGACGTCGCCGGGGCTGCACCTGGGCCTGAAGGTCCTGTTGTTCACGATCGTCTATACCGCCGCGAGCCTGGCAACGGTGCCGCTCGTGCGGGAGGGATTTGGCAGACTGCTCGCGCGGCTGCGGGCACGCCGGGCATCGGTCCGGCTCGAAGTCGCGGCCGCGGGAGACTGACGGTTTGGCACCGGCTGATGCGCTGCGTCATGCAACGGGACAACCGGCCTTGTAGAGGACATCTATAGCCATGAAACTTACGTTTGTGCTTCCCGGCCACGAAGGGGGCGGCGTTCGCAGCGTCGTCCGGATCGCCACGGGCCTGATCGAGCGGGGACACGACGTGACCCTGCTCTATGACAATCCCCCCGACAAATGGAGCTGGTGGCTCCGCCGGCATTACCTCCGGCTGTTGTATGGGCAGAAGAACGGGTGGTTGGCCACATTTGCGGGAGACGCCCGCCCGTACCGGCACCTCTCGGCTGAAGACGTCGGCGAGAACGACGCGGTCATCGGCGTCGGGGTCGACTGCGCCTATCGAGTCGCCGCACTGCCCGAGGCGTGCGGCATCAAGGTGGACAACTGCCGCGGGGTCGAACCGCCAATCCACGACCTCATGCTCAAGGTATGGCGAAGCCCGATGGCCCGGATCGTCAACGGGCACCACCTCGCCGAGAAGATGCGGCAGGCCGGCATGACAGGGCCGATCCAGGTCGCGCACAACGGCGTCGATACAACGCAGTACCACCCGGCCGTGCCCGAGGCCGATCGCGACGGGGTGGGCACGGTCTATCACGGCGCGCTGGTCAAGGACCCCGAGACGATCCTGGCGGTGCTCGGCAATCTGCGGCGCCTGCGTCCGCAGCTGCCGCTGCGCGTCTTCGGGGCGTTTCCAAGACCCAAGCGGCTGCCGCCCGACACCGACTACGTCCGCTTCCCCCCCCTGCCGGTCGCGCGCGAGATGTACAGCCGCAGCAAGGTCTGGTTCCTCGCCAGCCGCGACGAGGGATTGCCCAACCCGGTCATGGAGGCGATGGCGTGCGGCTGCGCGGTCGTCAGCACCGACTGCGGGGGCTCGGCGGACATTATCCGCGACGGCCACAATGGCTTTCTCGTGCCCCCCGGCGACGCCGAGGCGCTGACCGGACGGATACTGCAGATACTCGATGACGAGGACCTGCGGCGCCGCTTCGTCGAGGCCGGCCCGCCGACTCTCAATCTTTTCACCTGGGGTGGCGCCGTCGTCGCGTTCGAAAAGGCCCTGCGGGCGATCGTCGAGGACCCGGGCCGGGGGCAGGCGTCGATCGGCGGCAACCAGGCAGATCGGTCCGTGCAAACGCAGGTGGGGGCAGACCGTCGCCCGGCCGCGACAGACCACTCGGCGACCGCCCCGGGTGCACGTTGACCTGTGGGGCGCAGCGGGGAATGATCTTGCAGGGGTAGATTGTGCACGCCGGGCAGCGCCGCGTGCACGTCACGACAGACTGGCCGAACAGTCAGCCAGATGCACCGGGGGGAGCGGTTAGGTGAACTCGACCGCAAAAACCATACAGGCAGCGCGTCGTGCGGCCATCGCAGCCGCCCTGCTCGTGCCGCTGTTGGCGGCGAGCATCGGGGTCGGCGCCGAGAGGTACCTGATCGTCCGCTACGACGATTACGCGCCGATGTCGCCGTACACGCGGGCAGCCGAGGCGGGCGCCACAGCCGGACGCGGCGACGAAGGGCTGCCGCCGCGGACCAGCGCGCAGATGGAGCAGCAGCTGTTCGACCTGTTCCGCCGATACGACGCGCGGATCGTCGTAGGGGTCATCCCCTATCCCATCGAAAGCCCGGACGCTCCGCCGCAGACGCCGGCCACCACGAGCGTCGCGGACAGCTGGCTGTCGGACCCGCAGGACCCGTGGGTCGTGCTGCTGCGGGAGTACGTCGCCGACGGCACGGTCGTGCCCGCGCTGCACGGCTACGAGCACCGCCGCAATGCGCCGCCCGATCACCGACCGGGCGAATTCGCCGGCCAGCCCCACGCGTGGCAGCTCAGCGCGGTCCGCCTGGGCAGCGATGCACTGCACCAGGCGCTCGGCCGGCCGGTTACCGTCTTCGTGCCGCCATGGAACGCATGGGACGAGGGCACCTCGGCAGCACTGGCGGCGGCGCAGTTCGACTGGTGCAGTCCGGACGGCAGCAGGGCGACGGGCATGGGCGAGCAGGTCCGCTTTCTGCCCCAGACGGGGTGGGACCCGGAGCAGTTGCTCCCGCTGCTGGAGGAGACGTCGGACCTGCCGGACGGCTCGATCCTGGTGCTCACGACGCACCCGTTCGATTTCGTGGGACCGACCGGCCAGCGGTATTTCCGTTCGCTGGAGCGGCTGCTGGCCCGCGTGCGGGCCTCGCCCGAGTGGGCGAGCATCAGCCCGACCGAGTTGCCGGCCTCAACGATCCAGCGGATGAACCAGCGGTTCGCCCTGGCGGTCCGCTATGCGCGGACGCGGGATATCGCCGTGGACATCCCCGGGCTGGGGGCGTTGGCCAACCCGGCGGCGCCGGTCTTCTGGCCGGAAGAGGTCTATCGTGCGGCGCTATGGCCGTGGCAGGCGGTGGTACTGGCCGCGCTGGCGGCCTCGGCGACGCTGGCGCTGCTGGCGGCCTGGTGGATGGCCGGGCGCATGCGGAGAGGGCGCCTCGTGCTGGTCGGACTGGCCGTTCTGGCGGGTGCGGCGGTCGTCGTACTGGTGATCGGCGCGGTCCGGATCGACGCGGCCGGCTACCCGATTCGTGGGATTCGTTGGCAGGCGCTTGCAGTGACCGCGGGTTTTGCCCTGGGCCTTTGGTTGCAGATCGTCAGGCAGCATCTGACATCGCATCGTCAACAGGGTGTTTCGATTCAGGAAGGGCAGTGTACTGATGAATACCACAGGCACACCTCACCGGGGGCACAGCTGCCGTGAAGGTCATGCACACACGGCAGGATCCCCAACAGACGCCTCCGGCGGCACCGGTCGGCTGGCGTGTATCGGCCACAAGAGCATCCGCGGTTGGCGTGTGACATGGACGCGCCTGCGGTGGGGCTGGCGGATGCACGCCCTGGGGCGCCGCTGCAACCTGGCGCGGCCCCTGCAGGTCAACAACCCGCGGGCCGTGGCGATCGGATCGCACGTGACGATCCTGGAAGGCTACGTCCTGGCGGACCTGGCGGTCGGCAGGGGGACATATCCGAAGATCACGATCGGTGACGGCACGACGATCATGTATCGCTTCCAGTGCAACGCCGCCGAGCGGGTCACGATCGGGCGCTACGTCCTGATCGCCGGCAACGTCTTCATCGGCGACAGCGATCACATCGTCGAGCCCGGGGGCATGCCGGTCACCCGCAGCGAGCAATTGGTCACGCGCCCCGTGCGGATCGAGGACAATTGCTGGATCGGCCAGAACGCGGTCATCCTCAAGGGCGTGACGGTCGGCCGCGATTCGATCGTCGGCGCCAACAGCGTGGTGACCCGCGACGTGCCGCCGGGCAGCGTGGTGGCCGGCAATCCGGCCCGGGTGATCAAGCGGCTGGACGGCGGCAAGGGGCACGGCGGCCGCGGTTCGTCCCACCGTGCAAATGCGGCGGCCGCTGGGACAAGGGATAGCGCCGAGGCAACTTCGCGGAAGGAGCGGTGATTCGTGGCTGACGTACCGGTCATGCAGGGCTCGGATGTCGCCTGGGCCAACCAGACGTCGCTGCACCCGGCGGCCCTGGCGGCGCTGCTTGTCCTGGGAGCGGCGACGCTCGTGCTGCCGCGGCGCCTGGCGATCTGGCCGTTCATCATCATCGCGTGCTTTATCGCCCCGGCCCAGCGGCTCGTGGTGGCGGGGCTGGACTTCAACCTGCTGCGGATCATGGTCCTGTTCGGCTGGACGCGGGTCCTGGCACGTGGGGAGTGGTCGGGCTTCAAGCCTCACGCGGTGGACGTGACGCTGGTCGCGTTTTCCATCACCACGACGATCGCGTACGTCACCCTGTGGCAGACGCAGGACGCGCTGATCTTCATGCTGGGGAACATGTTCGACGCGATCGGCATGTACTTCCTGTTCCGCTGCCTGATCCGCGGCTGGCAGGACCTCGATCGCACGGTCGTCGGCTTTGCCCTGGTGAGCATTCCGGTGGCACTGGCATTCTTCATCGAGCACCAGACCGGGCGCAACCTTTTCGCGTTTCTGGGCGGCGTACCGGAAATCACGGTGGTCCGCGACGGACGATTGCGCTGCCAGGGCGCGTTCAGCGACCCGATCCTGGCTGGCGCGTTCTGGGCGTCGCTGATGCCCCTGTTCGCCGCCCGCCGGTGGCTGGGCCCCAATGCTCGCACCCTGACGGTCGTCAGCCTGATCACCAGCCTCGCGATCATCTATTTCACCGCCTCGAGCACACCGGTCATGGCCGTGGTGTTCGTGATCTTCGGCATGGCGATGTTCCTGGCCCGACGAAGCATGATGCTGGTCAAGGTCGGCTCGCTGGGCATGCTGGTCACGCTGCACTTCGTGATGGAGCGGCCGGTCTATTACCTGATCGCCCGGATGAATATCGTCAGCGGCAGCACGGGCTGGCACCGTTATCACCTGATTCACCAGACGGTCCTGAACTTCCACGACTGGTGGCTCAACGGCACGAAGTCGACCGGGGCGTGGCACTTCCTGCTCAAGGACGTAACCAACCAGTACATCCTGACCGGCGTGCGGGGCGGGCTGCTGGCCATGGTCTTGTTCATCCTGGTCATCCTGCTGGCCTTCAACGCCGTGGGACGCCTGTGGCGCAGCTCCACCGACAACCCGTACCGCACGATCATGGCCTGGGCCCTGGGCGTCTCGCTGTTCGTGCACGTCACGACCTTCTTCGCCGTCTCCTACTTCGGCCAGATCCAGATGGTCTGGTACCTGCTGCTGGCGAGCATCGTCAGCCTGTCGACCCTGCAGGCGCGGCACCAGACCAGGCCGGCACCCGCCGCGCGGCGAAAAGGCGGGGCCTCGCTCGCCAGGGCCCGGCGGGGTCCGATCGTAACACCGCAGATGGCGAGACAATGACCCCGCACAGCTCACAACGGAGACAGACGATGAACGGCTCACGTCCTGTGGCCATTGAGCCCCGCCATGCCGGCACCGCCCCGGCCGACCGCCTGCCCGCCCGGGCAGTCGTCCGCGCGACCGGCCTGGCGGAGATCGAGCAAGACTGGCTCGAGATCCGCAGCCGCTGCGGCCTGGAGACGCCGTGGACGCACCCGGAGCGGTTTCTGGCGGAGCTTCGCGTCCTGCCGCCGGACATCCAGCCGCGGGTCGTCATCTTCGGCGAGCCAGGCACGCCGCGCGGAGCGATCATCGCCCGGATCTCGCGCAGCCGGCTCCGCTGTCCGCTGGGCTACTGGCACGTTCACAGCCCGCGCCTGCGGGTACTGAAGGTCGTGCACGGCGGATTGATCACCGACGGCTCGCCCCAGGCGGAGCAGAACATCCTGGACACCCTGGCGGAGTATCTGCATACCGGCGAGGTCGACGCCATCAGCGTCAACCACCTGCCGGTCGATGACCCGCTCTGCGCGCCGCTGGTCGAACGGGGGGGGGTCCAGCAGATGCAGGAACCGCACTGGCGGCTGCGGATGGTGCCCGGCTCCTACGATCAGACCATCGCCGCCTTCTCCAGCAAGCAGCGCAGCGAGATGCGCCGCCGCGAACGGGCCCTCGACAAACACTGCCCCGGCGGGGTGACGCTGCGGTGCTTCGCGGCGCCCGACGAGGTCGATGACCTGATCGGCGGCGCGGCGGCGATCGCTGAGCGGACGTACCAGCACGGCCTGGGCACCGGCTTTCGCGACGAGCAGCCCTGGCGGAGCATCCTCGAGCACGAGGCCCGCGCCGGCCGGCTGCGGGCGTACTGGCTCGAGTGCAACGGCGAGCCGGTCGCCTTCCAGATCGGCTCGATCTACAACGACGTCTACTTCGGCGACTTCATCGGCTATCACCCCGACTACGCCTCCCGCGCAGCCGGCATCGTCCTGCACGCCCACGTCCTGCGCGACCTGTGCAACCGCAACGTGCGGGGGTTCGACTATGGTTTCGGCCACGCCGACTACAAGCGGAACTATGGCACCGATTGTCGCGACGAAGCGCTGCTGATGCTTTACGGCAGCACCTGGCGGGCCCGCGGCGCCGCGGCGCTGATCGGCTCAACGGGGTGGCTGAACCGTCACGCCAGGAACGGCGTCGACAGACTGGGGGTGCGGCACACTCTCAAGCGGGTCTGGCGCAGCCGGCTTCGATCGTAGGCAGCTCGGCATCAGAGACAATCGGTCCCTCTGCGGTCTGACAAGCCTTTGTAAAGACGGATATGGCGCAGGTATCGTCATATGGCTCGGAGGTCACATCGCATGCTTGATCATTCCCGCCTCGGGGGGCAGCCGGCCGGGACACCGCCGGTGGACACTCCTTCCGCCGCTGCGACCGATGATGCTCCGGGCGACCGGGGGCTCCGTTACGCCTGCCTCCGGCGACTCGTCGGCTCCCGGCAGGCAACTCGCCTGACGCGTGTCATCAACAGGTACGGCCTGGCGGGCTCAGTCCGCCTGGCCACCCAACGTATGTACCTTCGCCTGTTCCATGCCAAGGGGCTGCGCCAGTACCGCCGGATCGAGCGCGAGTTCGACAACGCTCATCGCATCGACACGGCCGGCGAGATTCGCCTGGACCGGCTGCGGATCGACAGCCCGCACGCCCGGTGGGGGCGGGCCTATATGCCGACGCACCCCGAGGTCTTCCACGACATCCTGGGATCGTTGCGGATCGATTTGTCGCGTTACACGTTCGTGGACTTCGGCTCGGGCAAGGGTCGCTGTGTGCTGCTGGCGTCGCAGCTGCCGTTCAAGGCCGTCGTCGGCGTGGAATTCTCCCGCGATCTGCACGAGATCGCCCTGCGGAACCTGGCTGCCTTCGCCTCCACTCAGCGTCGCTGCGAGTCGATCGACCTGCTCTGCATGGACGCGACACAGTACGATGTGCCGGCCGGCCCGGCCGTCCTCTATTTCTACAACCCGTTCGAGCCGCCGGTCATGCAGATCGTCCTGGACCGGCTGACGGCCTCGCTGGCGCGTCACCCGCGGCCGGTCTACCTGGTGCTGGTCCACATGCAGCCGTCCAAGCCGCCGGCCGGCTTCGTGCCCGTACCCGTCACGACGAGCTACAAGCACGTGGTCGCCCTGGCCAACCGCGAGGCGCTCCGCGAAAACGAGCCGCGACCGTGAGGGAGCGGTAAACCCGCGGATGAGGGAGCATCCCTTTTGTGGACACCACACGAAGTTGTCATTCTGAGCGCAGCGAGGAATCTCTATTGGACGACGCGCTCATGATTTGGCGCCCCGCGAGGTAGAGATCCTTCGCGTTGCTCAGGATGACAGCATGGAGCGCACCAAGAGGTAAAGATCCTTCACTTCGTTCAGCATGACAACTCCCTTCACCGGGTCCCGCGATCCTGCGAAGCCGGGCCGTGCTGCCGCACCCGGCCGCACAAAAGCATGACGCCCGGGCGGACCTTCCAGTCCGCCCGGGCGTTTTTGTGTTTTCAGTAACCCGCTTATGCGTCGCGGCGATCAGTACTCGTATGCGCCGATGTCCACCGCACCGGCCGGCCGCGGATTGCCGTCCATGTCCACGAAATCGGGCGGCAACGGCACCAGGTCGCCCAGGTGCGGCGCCGCGGCGTCGATGCAGGGGCTGTCCGGCAGCAGACGCACGTCGAACTCGGCCGAGCCCTGCACATAGTCGGTCAGCCGCGGGTCGGCGAAGATGCTGTTGGTATCCTGCCCGGGCTTCGGGGAACAGTTGTAGAAGCAGTTGTAGTCCGAGCGGAAGTTGGTAAACCGCGCGTCGACCTCGTAGGCGTCGCCGCCACCGGTGCCGCGGACCTGGTGGAAGATGTTGTTGTAGATCCGCACGTCATCCATGTGCAGGCTCGAGGAGCCGTACAGGGTCACAGCCTTCTGCTTCTCGCCCAGGTACAGGAACGTGTTGGAGTGGACGATGATCTTCTCGAAGCGGTTGGGCATGCCCGCCCGGCGGCAGTCGATGAAAATCGCCGGAGCCGTCCCGCCATAGTCATTCCAGTACCGCGAGTTGTAGAACACGTTGCCGTAGATCTGCAGGTCCACCCAATCGTCGGTGGTGTCCGGCTGCATGCCGCCGTAAACCATCTGCGTAAAGTCGCCGACGAGGTTGTACCGGAAGATGATCCTGTTCGCCTGGCTGAGCTGCAGGCAGTCCTGGTGCAGGCTCGTGTGAACCTGGTCGTAAAAGCGGTTGTGCTCGATCAGGATGTCGCTGCCGCCGCCGGTGATCGCGTCCCGCCCGTTGTAGTGGATGTCGTTGCCGCGGATGATCAGGTTGGCCGCCCGGTAGCCGATACCGCCCAGGCGAATGGCCGTGTCACCATTGTGATAGATCTCGTTGTTCTCGATCAGGCTGTTGCGCAGATTGCTGGCCTGCATCCCCTGGCCGCCACCGCCCCAACTGGTGTAGTTGCCGTTGTGGTGGATGTAGTTGCCGACCAGCTCGAGGCCCTCGACATCGGCACTGTACCAGTCCTGGATGTACATGGCGTCGTTCGTATGGTAGCGGATGTCGAAACCTTCGATGCGAATATAGCTGCGGCCCTGCAGGTTCACACCGTTGCCACGACTGCCCTGCCCGTCGATGATCGCTCCGCGCGGCGTCTCGCTCCGGAAGGTGATCAGGCTGCCGGCCTGGCCGCTCCGGCTCGGACGCAGCGTCTCGGTGTAGGTGCCGGCCCGGACGACGACCGTCTGACCGGCCTGGGCTGTCGAGGCCGCTTTGGACAGCGTCCGCCACGGCGCCTCGCTTGTGCCGGGATTCGAATCATTGCCGCCGGGCGCGACGTAATAGTCACCCACCCCGGTCTGGCCCACCGTGACCTGCACCGCATCGCTGGCGGTCCGGCCGGCCGCGTCGGTGACGGTCAGGGTGTATGTGGTTGTCTGGCTGGGCGAGGCGGTCGGCGCCGCCACGTCGGTGCGGCTCAGGCCCGTCCCCGGGTCCCATCTGTACGTGTACGGGGGCGTGCCGCCCGACGCCGAGCCGTCCAGGCTCGTCGAGCCGCCGGCGACGATTGACTTGTCCCCGCCGGCGCTAGCGGCCAGCGGACCGGTGCCCTCCGGCACGATCAGCGTCACGTCGATCGTCTTGCTGGTGCCCGTCTGGCCGGCGACCGGCACGATGATCGCCCGGGCATCCGTCACGGCAGCACGCGCGGGCCGATCCACCTTAAGGTGAACGCCCCCCGCGGCCCGCGCCCCGGGCCCGCGCCCGGGGTCCTGCGCCCGAGGCGCCGCTGCCTGCTGCGGCGCCGATACCCGTGCCGACAGGGCCTTGGCTACCTTGAAAACCTGCGACCCGTTGCCCTGGACGATCAGATCCATGCCAACGGCAACAACGGTAACGGCAGCCAATACGACGACTGCCTTGAGTGAACTTCTGGCTGTCACTGGAACCTCCGCGCTTAACCCCCGGTAGGCCGCAAACTCCGGACTGTTTTTGGAATGACCGCAATGCCTTGCTTGTCGAGGCAGACATCCGTTACCGGCCAAACACAAGGCCGGCTGCATGCCCGGGCACCATACCGGACCCGGAACGTCGATGTCAAGATGACATCCCCCTGCCCGCCTCGCACGAAACAGCGGATCCGGCCGCGTCTCCTTCGGTTTACGCCCCGCAAGCATTGGCCGGCGCGAACACCCAAGGTCCTGTCCTTCAATATCCTAGGATGCCCAACCATGTGGCGTCCCCCGCGGGATACCATCGGGCCGGGGCGACAGCAAAAAAATGTGGAAAATTGCAGAAAAACATAGACATCCGCCCCGAACACCGAAACACCTGCCGGCCGCATCTCGCCGATCAGGCCAGGCCGATACAACTCCTTGCTTCACAATTCGACGCGGGGCGCCAATGATCTTGAGGGGAATTCCCGTTGCCGCAAGGCGGCGCATCGGCGCGCCCCGCCGCGCGTCAGTGAGGATCGGTTCGACCGCGCGATATTGCGAGGGCGGCACACGCGCAGGCACGACCCGGGCCGCCCGACGCAACGGCGACAGGATCCAAGGGGGTTAGAGATGACCGCATCCGGTCGCAACGTGAAGATCATTATAGTTTTGGTGACGGGCCTGGCCGGAACAGCCGCGATCGGCACGAGCCTCTTCTATCTGCACCGATCGCGGAAACAGGCGGCGGCCGAAGCGGCCCTGGCCAGGGGCACGAAGGCCTACGAGGCGGGCCGCTTCACACATGCCGCCGCCGATCTGGGGCGCTACCTCGCTGTCCGGGGACACGACACCGACGCCTTGTTCCGCTACGCGGACGCCCAGATGCGAAGACGCCCACAGTACCGCGATTCCATCCAGCAGGCGGTTACGGCCCTGGAGACCATCCTGCGGCTGGACCGGGGACACAACGAGGCCGCCCGGCGGCTGGCGGGGATCTACCTGGCCGGGCAGATGCCCATCGAGGCCGAGCGCATCGCTCGCACCTGGATGCGGACCCGGCCGCAAGACCCCCAACCCGCGCGAACGCTCGCGGCCGCCCTGGTCGCCCAGCAGCGATATGACGAGGCCGTCGAGGCCCTGCAAGCGCTGCTGACGGCCCATCCCGGCCACGCCGAGGCCGCCTCCGCACTGGCGCTGCTGGACGTCACCCGCAACGATCAGGACCCGCAACAGGCCGAACAGATCCTCAGCCGGACCGTGGTCGCCAGTGCCTTCGACGACGGCGGCGAGCGGACCAGTGCCGATGCCGCCGGCGAGGCCGCCGCCCTGCTGACCCGCGCGCGATTTCGTGCGGCCACCGGACAATTCCCCCAGGCCCTGGCGGACCTGGACAAGGCTGCACAACTGCCGACTCACAATGTGGAAACGATCCTGGGCATCGGCCAGATGTTCCTGGACCTGGGCCTTCACGACCTTGCCAACGACCAGTTCGACCGTGCAATGGACGTCGCGCCCGACCAGGCGAACGTCCTGCTGGTGTGCGGCCGCGCCGCCCTGCAGACACAAGACCCGGATCGCGCGGCGGCCATCGCCGATCGCATCGTCAGCGCCGGTCGAGGGGAAGACAGCATCGACCTGCTGCCCACCGCGGTCGAGCTGTACGTCGCCAACCATGACCTCGACAGCGCCCAGCAGTGCCTCGAACAGCTCCGCAGCGGCGGCGCGACCTCCGAGGTCATCCTGTATGTCCAGGGGCTGCTGCATCTCGAGCAGGGGCGTATCTACGAGGCGATCGCCCGGCTGCAGACGGTGGAGGATCGCTACGAGAGGGCGCGACTGGCGCTGGCCCGCGCCTGCTCGACCGCCGGAGACCTCACCCAGGCGGCGCGATGCTACGAAGACCACCTCCACGGCGAGCCGGCCGCGCCGGTCCGGGTCCGCCTCGAACTGGCCCGGGTCTACGCCGAACTCGGTGATTGGGACCAGGCCGCCAGGGTCGCGCAGGAGGCGGCACAGCGCACGCCCTATGACGTCGCCGCACGCCTGACAAGCATCGAGATGCAGGCCCTGCAGGCCCGCCACGGCCTGCGAGACCTCAGCCGCGCCAGTCGTCCCACACGACCGGTCCTCGAAGAACTCCGTGCCGAGGCGGCTTCACTCGTCGAACAGCTCCCGGACGAACCTGCCGCCCGCGTCGTCCTGGCGCGACTGGAAGGCCTCCTGGGACACGTCGACCAGGCCGCAGCCATCCTGCGCCCGCTGATGCAGGCAAAGGAGCCCACAGACACCGCCTCCCGCGCCGCCAGTGTCCTGATCGAGATCTACGCCGAAAATGGTCACAACGAGCAGGCCATCGATGTCTGTCGAGAAGGGATGACCCGCGCGGTCGGCCGACAGCGGCTGGGCCTGATGGCTCGCCTGGCGGAACTGTATGCAGACCAAGAGGATCTGGCCCGGGCAACCGACGTTGCCACGTCGCTGCTCGAAGAGCCGCCTGGCCCGTCTCGCAGCAAGGCGATCGTCCGCGCAGCCGGGGCCCTGCTGCAGAACCAGGCCGCCAACCAGGCGCGCGAGCTGCTCGCGGCCGCGGCTGCCGAAGATACCCAAGACTCGCAAAGCCGACGAATGCTGCTGGCGATCCTGCCGCCGGACGCCACCGACCGGCAGGACCTCGTCGACGACCTGCGACAGATCGAAGGCAGCAACAGTGCACACTACCGTGTGTGGCAAGCCCGACTCTGGCTGCAGGACCCGCAGTGGACCGACTACCAGCGACGTGCCGAAGCCATGCTCCGCGAGTGCCTCCAGCAGGATCCCGGCAACGCCCAGGCCACCTTCCTGCTGGGCCAGTGGCAGGATAAGGCCGGCCAGACCGACTTGGCCATGGCGATGTATCGAAAGGCCCTGGAGCTCGACCCGACCAACCGGCGGGCTGCCGTTCGCCTGCTGGACCTGGCGAGCCGCCGCAAGAACTGGATCGAGATCGAACAGGTCCTGGCAGCCTTGCCCGCTGACGAACCGGCGGCCGAGCCCTATCGCATCGCCGCCGCCCTGCGGCAGGCGAACTGGTCGCAAGCCGAAGCGCTGCTCGCCCAGCGCGTGCAGCGCGACCCCGCCGACGTGGCTTCGCGCCTGGAACTGGCAAGCATCAAGCGCATGCAGGGGCAGTTCGATCAGGCCGAACAGCTGATCGACCAGGCCCGAAGCCTCGGCCCGGATCGTCCGGACGTGATGGCTGCACACGTTCGCCTGCTCACCGAAACCGGACAGTATGACCGGGCGATTGCCCTGTGCGACCAGGCAGCCGGCACCGACCCGACGCCGCAATCCCTGCTGCTTCGCGCGTCGATTCACGAGACCCGCGGCGACAACGACGCAGCCGCACGCGACCTGCTCGAGGCAACGCGCCACCATCCCAGCGATGAGCAGGCCTGGCTGAGCCTGGGGCAGTTCCACCTCCGGCACGGCCGGACGGGGCAGGCAATCGAGGTCTGGCAGAAGGCAGTCGCCGCGCGCGACGACCTGTCCGCCGTCCGCCGCGCCCTGGCAAAGGCCCTGCTCAGCGGCAATCCGGAACAAGCCGCCCAGGGTGCCCGCCTGCTGCAGCAGATGCTCGCCGAGCGGCCCGACGATCCCGACCTGTTGCTGATGCAGGCCCGGCAACTGGCGGCGATCTCGCCGGCTGGGGCGCGGGCGCTCTACGAAAAGGCCATCCAACAGGATCCAAACGCCACGCGGGCATATGCGGGCCTGGCGCAGCTGGCGATTCAGCGGAGGCAACCCGAACGTGCGGCACAACTCGCGGAGCGCGGGCTTTCGGTCGAGCCGGATAATCTCGACCTGCTGCTGATCCGCGGACAGATGCTCCAGCCGCACCAGCCGCGTCAAGCGGCGCGGATCGGCCTGCGAATCGAGCACCTGGCGAAAACCGCCCTGGCGATCGACCCGACCGATCAGGCCGCCGCGATCGCCCTGGCACAGGGACGACTGCTGGCGGGACAGCGCGACCAGGCCCTCGAGGGGCTGCAAACGTTCGTCGCCAGGCCCGACGCCACGCATCGTGTCGGGGCCCGGCTGGCCCTGGCACAAATCCACCTGGCAGGCGGCGAACACGCCCCGGCCGAGACGTGGCTCGAGCAGGCGGCAACCCTCGCCCCCGATCGCGGCGACGTCGTGCGGATGCAGGTGCTCTGCCAGGCCGCACAGCAGAACTGGCCCGAGGTCATCTCGATTGCCGAGGCCTACAGCCGGACGCATCCCGACGATATCGCCGTCGCGCTGACGGCTGCGCGCCAGCTCGGACGCGCCGCCGGTAGCGAGAAGGCCCTGGCCGCACGACTGGACTTGTATGAAGAGCTCGCCAGGCGGGCGCCGCAGAACGCTCGCATCCTCGGGGAGCTGGGTCTGGTCTGCCTGCAGGCCGGAAAAATCGCCGAGGCAAGCGATCATCTGCGGCGGGCGGTCGAGATCGACCCGGACCGGCTGGACCTGGTCAACAACCTGGCGTGGATCCTGTGCGAGAAGCAGCAGGACCCGCAAGCTGCCGCGCGAGTCGCAGCCGCAGCGGTCCAGGCCGGAGGCGTCGGCAGCGACTACGCCTCGCTGCTGGACACCTGGGGCGTGATCCAGTATCGCCTGGGAAAGCGGCTGGCCGCGAAAGAGCACCTCGAGGAATCGCAGCGGCGACTGCAGGAATGCCTTGCCCAGCGTGGGGCCTCGCCCGCGACACAGGCCTCGGCGACCTGGCACCTCGCCCGTACCCTGGCAGAACTGGATCGCACGCAAAGCATAGAGATTCTGGAAGCCCTGTTGGCCGACCCCGACCGCGCCGCCGCCCTCTCGCCCGGCGACCGTCGCGAGGCCGACGCCCTGCTCGCGGTGCTGATCGGGCAGCAGCAGGCGACCGTGCGGTAGTCCGCGGCACCACCGCCCGCCCCCGGAGCGATTCCTGTTTACGGGACCGGGTTTGCCCCCATATGTACCGCGGGCGGCAGATATCTTGAGATCCGGGCGGAGGCCTCCTATTGTCAAACGTGGGGATGTACCAGGGAGTGTCGCCTGGCGGCCGCGGTTCGATCGCGGCTCCGCGACAGATACGGTTGCCATGCAACCGATCGCACAATCGGCCTGATCAAGGGGGTTGCCGCACAGGGGCGGCACGACCTTACGTCACGGGGAGTTAGCATGTCAGAACGTACAACGATCGAACCGTATGAGCCCGCGCCGCTGAGCGATGGCGCGGCCTTGGAACAGACCGAAGACGGTTCCAACACCGAGATGACGCTGGGCAGGGTGCTGCTGGCCCTGCGGCGACGCTGGCTGCTCGTCCTGCCGGTCTGGATCGGCCTGTCGGCGCTGGCCACCGTGGCGATCTGGAAGACGGTTCAGCCGACCTACCGCGCCACCGCGGTGGTCGAGGTGGCCCCGGTCGTGCCAGCCATCCTCTTCGAGGAGATCAGCACGCAGCTGCCGAATTATGAAACATACCTGCGGACCCAGGCCGAGATCGTCTCGAGCCGCCCGGTCCTGCAGGCCGCCCTGGCCGACCCGATACTCCAGGACGGCTGGCTCGCCGGCATGTCCGATCCGATTGCCGCCCTCCGCAGCGTTCTGCAGGTCGAGGACAGGGCCTACACGCACCTGCTGGAAATCGGCGTGGAACACGAATCCCGCGAGACGGCCCTGCAGCTGACCCGCGCCGTGCTCGACGCCTACCTGGCGCAGGCGGCCGGGCAGGAAACCCAGACCGAACGCAACCGCCGCGAGGCCCTGCTCCGCGAAAAGCAGCGCCTCAGCACGACTATCGCCCGGCTGGGCACCCAGATCCGCCAGCTCGCCGAGGAGTACGGCACCGAGAGCCAGGACATCTTCAACGCGCGCCGCCAAGGGCTCGAACAGAGCATCACCGAGACCCGCCAGGCACTCGAACAAACCGACATGGACATCCTTCAGATCGGGCAGCGCATCGCCAACCTCGATGCCGGCGCGCTGCCCGCCGAACTGTCGTCGGCGCGCGAGGAACTCATCGACGCCGACCCCGGCGTCCGCTGGGTCCAAAAGGAGATCGACACCGAGACCGCCAAGCTCGCCCGCCTGCGGCTGAGCCTGCCCGAAGACCATCCCGACATGAAGGCGGTCAAGGCAAACCTCGACCACCTGCAGACCGAACTCGCCCACGAGCGCACCCGTGCCGCCACCACCGCCGACCAGGACATCAAGCTCAAACACCATCGCCTGATCGCCGACGCCCGCCAGCGGCTGCAGGGCGAGCTCCAGGCCGCCGAACAGCGCCGCCAGGTCCTGCAGCAGCGCCTCGATGTGCGCGACGCCGAGGGCATGGCCGTCGGACGGCAGGGGCTCGACATCCAGGCCCTCCACGAGCAGCGCGAGATGGCCAAGATCGACTATGCAAGGGTCACCGACGCACTGAAGCGCCTGGAAGTCGAGAGCCAGCGCCCCACGCGCATCAGCGAGGCATCGGCCCCCGAGATCCGCCCCGACGGCGTCCGCGACAAGCGCAAGAAGATGGCGATCCTGGCGACAGTGACGCTGCTGTGCGTCGCCTGCCTGCTCGGCCTGCTGCGCGACATGCGAGACCCTTACCTGCACAACACCGAACAGGTCGAATCCGGCGTCGGCCTGCGCATGCTCGGAGCGGTCCCGGCCGTCGCCGAGTTGCAGGCCGGTCAGATCACCAGGGAACACTTCCTGGAGAGTTACCGACTCATCCGCACGAACCTGGCCGCGATGGGGCCCGACGGCAACCCGCCCGGAACGATCCTGATCACCAGCGCCCAGGCCGCCGAGGGCAAGACGAGCCTGGCGGTGAGCCTGGCGATCAGCCTGGCCGAACCGGGCGCCCGCGTGCTGCTGATCGACGGTGACATCCAGGCCCCGCAGATCGGACGGCTCATGAACGTCGAGCCCCGCGGCGACCTGCACGACGTGCTGATCGACGCCCGCCCGATCCAGGACTGCATCACCCCCACCAACGTGCCGGGGGTCGATCTGCTGACCGGCCACAGCAACGTCGATGCGATGCGGACACTGCTGAACATGCGCACCGCCAAGAACGTCATCCGCGAGGCGACCAACCGCAAGTACGACCACATCGTCGTGGACAGCCCGCCGGCCCTGGGGGCTGCCGATTCGCTCGTGTGGGCCCATGCGGTCGACGGCGTGATCATCGCCTCGCTCGTGGGCTACTCCGACCGCAAGGCGATCCGCATGGCCTGCCAGCGGCTCCACTCCGTCGGCGCCAGGATGCTTGGCTCGGTGATCGCAAATGTATCGGTCCGCGAATCGTACTACTCCTACTCCGCCACAAGCGGCCGCAGCGAAAGCCCCCTGGCCATCTCGGGCCGGCGGCCGTCCCGGCGGACCCCGCCGCTGGTGCACCTGCCCGGCAACGGCGACACCAACGGCCGGGGGCGGCAGACCGAGCCCACCGGGCCGGTCGGGACCGCCAAATAGGGGCAACCACCAGGTAGCCCGAACCCGTATGCGGTGTAGAATATAAGTAGATTGCAGATGCGTTCACAGCAATCACGGGGGTAGTAAACGGGGGTTTTCCACCCGCCATTTGAGTGCCAACGAACCCATGGACGCGGTTGGATTTTGCCCGCGTGAAATACAGCAGACCGCCGGCTACGACATGCGCCTCTGGCCGTGCGGGAAGCGGACAAAGGCTTGATGGGCAGTAAGGAGGTACACGATGCGAAGACTACACAAAACACTGATCTTGCCGAGCCTGATGGCGGCGATACTCGCCGGCCCAGCCTCGGCGGACGTCATTCCGGGGACCTATACGCAGACCCTGGACAACCCGGTGTTGCTGGAAAGCTGGTACGGCTACAGCAATCCGTACTCGTACATGCATGCGAACCCTGCCGAATCGCTGGGGCCGCTGACGCCCGGTGAATACGCCCAGGCGACCCGGGATGGGTTGGTCACACATGCGAGCCTGTCGATGACCTTCCATGAGATCGACAGCATCGTCGGCGATACCGAAGCCGTGAAGGTCTGGGCCGCCCCGGCCGGCAGCGGAAACAACTACTCGCTGCTCGGCACGGTCACCAGCAACGGCACGACGACCTTCGACCTGATCCAGGCCTTCGGCGCCGGCGGCGGCCTCGACGGCCTGCCGGTCCAGGTCAAACTGATCGGCGGTACGGGGATCGTCGACCTGGCCATGCTGACCCAGAGCGTGCTCCGCGTCTCGATCGGCGCAGGCGTGGCACCCGTGCCGGCCCCCGCCGCGGCCCTGCTCTGCGCGATCGGCCTGGGCGTCGCCGGCCTGGCCCGTCGTCGGGCCGGATGAGCCTGTGCTGCCGGACGCAAACGGAAGCGCGCCGCGACCGTGAGGGAGCGGTAAGAAGAATCTCTACTGGACGGGGCGCCCAAGGTCGAGCGCCCCGCTCGGTAGAGATTCTTCACTTCGTTCAGGATGACAGCAGGGGGGCGTCCTGCGAAATAACGATCCTGCACGCTGCCCGGGATGACGACGCCCTGGCCGTCAGCGCTTCGCCCCGACCCCCTGATCGATCAGCCGCAACGCGTCGCGGGCGATCATCAACTCCTCGTTCGTAGGGATCACCAGCACCGCCACCTTGCTGTCGTTGGCGCTGATGCGGGTCTCGGTGCGGGCGGTACGGTTGACTACCTCATCCATCGAGATGCCCAGCGGCTCGAGCCCTTCCAGGATCATCCGCCGCATCGCCGTGTCGTTCTCGCCGATCCCGCCGGTAAAGACGATGCCGTCGCACCGGCCGAGCTCCGCCAGAAACGCCCCGACATACTTGCGCGCCCGGTGCGCGAACACCTTGATCGCCAGGGTGGCCCGCTCGTTGCCAGTCGCCGCGGCCGAGACCACATCGCGCATGTCGCGCGACACGCCGCTGATGCCGATCAGACCGCTCTTTTTCTCCAGGGCCTCGCGGATCTCCGGGTAATCCATCTCGCCCCGCTCGGCCAGATGAAAGATGATCGCCGGATCGATGTCGCCGCTTCGCGAACCCATCACCAGACCCTCCAGCGGGGTCAGGCCCATCGTCGTATCGATCGCCTTGCCGCCCTTGATGCAGGCCATGCTGCAGCCGTTGCCCAGGTGCAGGGTGATCAGGTTCGGCTGCGGACGGGCGAGGATCTCGGCGGCCCGGCCCGAGACGTACCGGTGGCTGGTCCCGTGGAAGCCGTAGCGGCGGATCCGCCACTGCTCGTACCACTCATGCGGCACGGCATAGCAGTACGCGTGCGGCGGCAGGGTCTGGAAAAACGCGGTGTCGAACACCGCGACCTGCGGCGTGGCTGGAAAGGCCCGCTGGGCCGCCTGGATGCCCGCCAGGTTGGCCGGGTTGTGCAGCGGGGCCAGCGGGATCGTCTCCTCGATTGCCCTGAGCACCCCGTCGTCGACCAGAATCGAATCCTGGAAGGCCTCGCCGCCGTGGACCACCCGGTGGCCGACACCCAGCAGCTCATCCGCGTTTTCCAGCACCGGCCCGCGTTTGTCTTCCAGCAGCTCGACGATGCGGCGGATGCCCGTGTCGTAGTCGCCGATGTCCTCGCTGCCCTCGTGCGTGAAGCCCTCAGTCTTGTGCTTGACCGCCGCGGGGGGCTGGCCGATCCGCTCCATCAGGCCGCTGGCCAGTTCCTTCTCGTCAGCCATGTCGATCAGGCGATACTTGATCGACGAACTCCCGCAGTTGATCACCAGGACTTTCGTGGCCATGGGGGATAATCACCTCTCATTGACAAACAGGCAGGGCCGTGCGGGCCGCACCGGGGCAGTACACATAACGCCAGGATATGCCGCCAGACGACGGCACGCAATTGCCGCATAAAAAGCGCAAAGCGGCCGATCGGTCGGCCGCTTTGGCAGGATGTTGCGAAACTTCAAACATTTTGATCCGCACCGGGCCGTCGCCCGGCGTCGTCTATTTCTTGTCCTCGTCGTTGAGCGTCGCCTGAATCGCGGTAATCGCGATGGCGTCGTAAATCTCTTCCCACTTGCAGCCGCGGCTCAGGTCGTTGATCGGCGCCGCCAGCCCCTGCAGGACCGGGCCGACCGCCTTGGCCCGCGCCAGCCGCTCGGTCAGCTTGTAGCCGATGTTGCCGGCGTTCAGGTCCGGGAAGATCAAGGTGTTGGCCCGGCCGGCGACCTCGCTCTTGGGCGCCTTCATCTGGGCGACCTCGGGGACGATCGCCGCGTCGAGCTGCATCTCGCCGTCGACCTTCAGGCCCGGGTACCTGCCGCGGATCATCTCGAGGGCCTGGCGGACCTTGGCGACCAGTGGGTGCTCGGCCGAACCCATCGTGCTGAAACTGAGCAGGGCGACCAGCGGGTCGGCCTCCAGCAGCAGACGGCAGTGATCGGCGGCGGCGGCAGTGATGTCAGCCAGCTGCTCCGACGTCGGCTCGGGCACCACCCCGGCATCGGCGTAGATCAACGCCCCGTTGACGCCGAACTCCTTCATCGGCGTGGCCATCAGAAAGAAGCTGCTGACGGTCTTGAGCCCCGGGCGCGGGCCGACGCAGTGCAGGGCGGCCTGGATCAGCTTCGCCGTCGGCGACATGCTGCCGGCGACCATGCCGTCGCACATGCCGGTGTTGACCATCATCGCCCCGAAAAACAGCGGCTCGCGGACCGCCATCTGCGCCTGCGCCTCGGTGATGCCCTTGTGCTTGCGACGCTCGTAGTACTGGCTGGCGAACCAGTCGAGCATCCCGCTGGCCTCCGGGTCGACCACCAGCGCCTTGTCGATATCCGCCTCGGCTTCGGCAGCGATCTTGCCCAGATCCTCGGGATTGCCGACCAGGATCACCCTGGCAAGCCCCTCGGCCGTGGCGGCGTCGGCGGCCCGCAGGATGCGGGGGTCGAACGCCTCGGGCAAAACGATGGTCTTGGCGGCGGCGCGGGCCCGCTCGCGGATCCGGTTGATCAGCTCGAACGGCGACGGCTGCATGGGCTCGCGCGCCTGGATCGCCGAGTTGTGTTTGTCGAGTTCCACTGCCACGATGACCTCCGATCAGTTCCTGGACCTGGCTGCTCTGGCGGATCGTGCATGCAACTCTCGTGCCAGTGACCGCCCGGGTCGCCGCGGCAGCGGCCCGCACGGGCAATCCATAGCCCAATGTATTGCCTGCAAACCATTTAGGCAACATGCCCCGCGCCGTACGATGCTCCACATACCACATACCGCTCAAGCAGTTCCGCGTCCGGTCGGCCTGTCAATCCGTCGCGGCCGGGCGGTTCATCCGGAAAATCATTCGGATATCGCGAAAAAATCCGCAGCTGCCGAGGCCTCCTGGCGGGCGGACGGAGCCATCGAAGGGGCCAGAACCGGAAAAGGCAGCCATCGCCCCGCGCCAGCACTCACGCTTCCATGCCATAGCTCAACAGATCCGCCCGACTAAGTCAAGCCGCCCGGCCGAACGCCCCGCCGGGGGGGTGCATGACACTTCTCGCGTGCTTTCGGAGGTATGTATGGGACGCCATCGTCTTTGTTTTCGAGCCCCGTCAGGGGCGACCGAACGTAGCCCCGCCTTTCAAGGCGGGGTCGGCTGGCCCCCAACACATTGGGGCCTTGTTTTCTGTCGTTGGAGTCCCGGCAGGGACTACTGAACTGTCCGGATTGGGGTTCCCCGGTTCCTGCGGATCCTGTCACCCACCGCGCCACCGGGCAAAGGATGCCCCCGCTTGGACCCCGCCGCCCCGCCGCAGTACAATTGCGCGTCTGTCCGCCGTGGGTTTGAAGGGCGCAGGTCTTGCCGCCAGCGTCAGTTAGGGCGATGCATGGAGCCGGCGTATGGGACTGGGACCAACGATGATTTTCGTCGACGTGGATACACAGTACGACTTCATGGACCCGGCCGGGGCGCTGTACGTGCCCGGGGCCGAACAGATCGTGCCGAACCTGAGGCGGCTCTTTGCCGCCGCGATCGAGCACAAGGTCCCCATAATCAGCACCGCGGATTACCACAGCCCGGACGATCCGGAGTTCTCGACGTACGGGTTTCCGCCCCACTGCGTGGCGGGCACGCCCGGTCAGCAGCGCCTCGCCGAGACGATGCTCGCCGAACGCGCGGTGGTCGACCCGGACGAGGACGTCGCTGATATCCCGGACCTTCTTAACCGCCACCCGCAGGTGATCTTCCGCAAGCAGGCCCTGGACGTATGGACCAGCCGCGGCGCCCGCCGGATGCTCGAGCAGGTCCAGGCCGACGGGTGGTACGTCTTCGGGGTGGCGACCGACTACTGCGTCAAGTCGGCTGCCCTGGGGCTGGCACGGGCCGGCCGGCGGACATATGTTGTCACCGATGCCGTCAAATCGATCACGCCTGAAGGTGAACAGACGGCGATAGACCAGATGCGGGCCGCGGGCGTGGGGTTCGTGACGACGGACGAGGTGCTCGGGCGGCTGGCAAACCCGCGGGGATAGTGTTCATGAAGATCGCACTGGCACAGCTGGACTACATCGTAGGCGACATTCCTGGCAACTCGCAGAAGATCATCGAGGCGATGGACCAGGCCAAACAGGCCGGCGCAGCCCTGGTGATCTTCAGCGAGCTGGCGGTGGTGGGCTACCCGCCCAAGGACCTGCTGGCCAAGCCCAAGTTCGTCGAGGACAACGAACGCGCCCTGCAGTGGATCGCCGAGCGGGCCCACGGCATCGCAGCGCTGGTCGGCTTCGTGCGGCGCAACCCCGGCGCCGACGGCAGACACCTGCTCAACGCCACCGCCCTGCTCGCCGATGGCCGGGTCGTCGCCGAGCACGACAAGGCCCTGCTGCCGACCTACGACGTGTTTGACGAACTCCGTTACTTCGAGCCCGCGCCCAGGGCCCACCCCATCGAGGTCCAGGCCGGCGGCGAGACCCTGAAAATCGGCGTGACCATCTGCGAAGACCTCTGGAACGACCCGCGCTTCGTCGACCGCAGACTCTATCACCGCAACCCCCTCAATGACCTGATCGACGCGGGAGCCCAGCTGCTGGTCAACGTCTCGGCCTCGCCCTTCGAAAAGGGCAAACACCAGTTCCGCGAGCGGATGTTCGGCGGCCAGATCGCCGAGTTCGGCGTGCCGCTGGCGTTCGTCAACCAGGTCGGTGGCAACGACGAGCTGATCTTCGATGGGGCCAGCACGTTCTTCGCCGCCGACGGCCGGGTCATCGCCCGCGCAAAGGCCTTCGCCGAAGACCTGCTGGTGGTGGACACCACCTCCCTCAACGGCGCCGCCCGCCGCGAGCCGTACCCGGACGAGGAGCAGAGCATCTTTGCCGCCCTGACGCTGGGGCTGAAGGACTACGTGCACAAGTGCGGCTTTAAGCAGGTCGTGCTCGGCCTGTCCGGCGGGATCGACTCGTCGCTGGTCGCGTGCATCGCGGTCGAGGCCCTGGGCAACCAGGCGGTCCACGGCGTGGCGATGCCCTCGCAGTTCAACGCCGAGGCCTCGCTGACCGACGCGCGGGACCTGGCCGAAAACCTCGACATCGAGTTTCGCGTGATTCCCATCGAGAACATCCGGCAGGTCTACGAGAGCGAACTGGCACCGGTCTTCGCCGGCCTGCCCCGCGACGTGACCGAAGAGAACATCCAGGCCCGCATCCGCGGCAACCTGCTGATGGCCCTGTCCAACAAGCACAACTGGATGCTGCTGACCACCGGCAACAAGAGCGAGATGGCGGTCGGTTACTGCACCCTCTACGGCGACATGGCCGGCGGGCTGGCGATCATCAGCGACGTGCCCAAGAACATGGTCTACCGCCTGTGCCGCCACTACAACCAGCGCAAAGGACGACCGATCGTGCCGGAAAGCGTGCTGACCAAGGCCCCGTCCGCCGAGCTGCGACCCAACCAGACCGACCAGGACAGCCTGCCCCCCTACGACCAGCTCGACCAGATCGTCCAGATGTACGTCGAGGAGAACCGCAGCGCCGAACAGATCGCCGCAACCGGCCTCGACATGACCGTCGTCCGCCACGTGATCGGCATGATCGACCGCAACGAATACAAGCGCAAGCAGGCCCCCCCGGGCCTGAAGGTCACCGGCAAGGCCTTCGGCACCGGCCGCCGCGTGCCGATCGCCCAGCGGTACCGGCAGTAATCGCCAGCACCCGATACCGTCGCCACGTTCGTTTATGTCCGCGAAGCTTCCTGGATCAGGGCCGGGTTCCTGTTTGAAAATGAACGTGCGAAGGCGGCGTACAGCGCGCAGCAAAGAATCTCGACCGTTCCCGCGGATTTGCGCCACGAACGTTCGAGATCCTTCGCTTCCTTCAGGATGTCTGCGGCAGCGATCAGACCCTGCGTCGGAGAACCAGAGTGCCCCCCGCAAACGCCAGCAACGCCAGCGTCGCCGGCTCCGGCACCGCCACGACGGTCAGAACCGCGTTGCTGATCGTCTGCGGATCGCAGTGCCGGTTCTTCACGTGGAGCGTCAGGTCCGACGGACACGCTGCCAGTTCCTGGGCGAACGTGTCGGTCGGCGCATACAGGATCTGCCAGTCCGTCGCCACGGTCTGCCCGAACGGATCTGTGTACGTCAGCCAGGCCCGCAACTGACCATCCGGCGCACTCAGCTGTCCGCTGAAATACACGTACGTCAACGGGGCATCCGGCAGAGGACATGGAACCGGCTGCTCCCAGATCTCTTCGACGTCCAGGTCAATGGCGGGCCAGAACAAAACTTCCACTTGCGGGGCTTGTACCGCCGGAACCTCCCCGAACGTGACCACCGCCCCCGCTGCCGCCGGCAACAGCAACACTGCCGCCAGAGCAAACAGACACCCATTGCGCATGACATACCCCTTATAACAGTGATTTCCCAGCCGCCGGACGAGCCCCTTGGGCGAGCAAGGGGTGTGGCGACACAGACACTCTCCTACATATATATAGGCCACCTGCGCGACCAATTTCAAGCAGAAAGTCTTGGCCGCCAAAGAAAAAAATTAGACATAACGCGCCATGTGGCCTCGGAATTGTTAATGCGAGGCGCGGAGGGCAACGCCCAACCCCGGCTCGCTCGACAGCACCAACCGGCCGGCGTCGTACTCCAGGCCCCCAAACGGGTCGGCCGCCAGCAGCAGGTGCCCGTCCAGGTCCAGCCAGTCCGTCAGAGGCGACAGCTGCGCCAGCGCTGCCATGTACAGCGAGCTGCCCACCATGCAGCCCAGCATCACCTTCAAGCCGAACACCCGCGCCGCATGGATCATCTCCAGACCCCGCCGGATGCCGCCGCACTTGTCGAGCTTGATGTTGATGCCGTCAACGCAGCCGACCAGCGCCGGCATGTCCGATGGCCGCACGACGCTCTCGTCGACGACGATCGGCAGCACCTCCGCCCGGCGAAGGCGCCGCAGCGTCTCCAGGTCGCCCGGCGGGACGGGCTGTTCGACGTATTCCACCCCGTAGTCCGCGCAGAGCCGCACCCGGTCCAGCGCCTCTTCGGCGGTCCAGCCGGCATTGGCGTCGACCCGCAGCCGTTTGCCCGGCGCCACCTCCCGCACCACCCGCAGGATCTGCTCGTCGGCGGCGGTGCCCAGCTTGATCTTGAGGATCGGATGCGGATCGGCCTCGCGGACCTTGCCGGCGATCCGCTCGGGCTTGTCGATGCCGATCGTGAAGCTCGTCGGCGGCGCCGCGGCCGGATCCAGCCCCAGCAGTCGCCAGACCGGCACGCCCAGCCGCTTGCCCAGCCAGTCGTGCAGGGCGAAGTCGACAGCCGCGACGGTGGCGAGCTGGTCGTCGAACTGCTGGTAGAGCCGCCCGAGGATTGCCTGCAGGTTGAACGGGTCGCCCCCTAGCAGCGGCCCGATGGCCGCCAGCGTCCGCTCGGCCGAATCGATGTCCTGCCCGTAGTATCGCGTCGGCACCACCTCGCCCAGGCCGGCAACACCATCGCTGGCGAGTTCGACGACCAGCGTCTGTTTCTCGCTCGTCGTGCCGCGGGCGATGGTGAATGGATGCTGCAGGCGAAGCGACTGACGGCGCCATGAAAGCTGCATATGATTTCTCCGCTGGGTACCAAGCGCGAGCGACTTCCGCACCGAAACGATATCCCGGCCAGCCACGGACATCAACTGGCGGCCAAAAACAGCAACGTCTATCCGCAGATTTCGCAGGCGTACACGAGGCGGAAGGAAAACGTCCTTCCGCAGATTTCGCAGATTACACAGATTGGAAACGGCAACGGCGGGCGAACAGCAAGCGGGGACGTGACAATGTACAGACGTGACAATCTGACCGGGTGGCAAGGCGACGCGGTGAGCAATGCGCCGCGGCGCGACTTTGGAGTGCGGCGGCGCAGACGCCGCTTTGCATTCCTCCGGGCGGCGCATGAACGGTTCGTCTCACCACGAAAAGATACCCTTTCAGACAACGCCTTGCGGCCCCGCAAGAGCACGGCCCTGCTTGCTCAGGACCGGGGCCCCCGCCCTGTTGTCGCGGTTGTTGTCGTTGTCTTATTACATCTGTGTTCATCTGCACAATCTGCGGAAGGTCGTTGCCGTCGTTTCACATTGTCACATTGTCATGTTGTCACACCCTCTCCTCCTCCGCCCCCTCCGCCTCCGCCCCCGAACCAACCGGCGCCTCCACCGGCAGGATCACCGTAAAGACCGCCCCCTGCCCCGCCTCGCTCGCCACGCGGATCCGCCCGCCCAGCAGCGTCACCAGGTCCTTGCTGATCGCCAGCCCCAGGCCCACCCCGCCGTGGCGACGCGTCGCCCCCTCGTCCAGCTGACGGAACTTCTCAAAGACCACCGCCTGCTGCTCCCTCGAGATCCCCGGACCCGTGTCGCTGACCCTCAGCTCCACGCATCCGTCATCCAAAGCCCGCGCCGCAAGCGTGACCCGCCCGGCCGGCTGGGTGAACTTCACCGCGTTGCTCAGCAGGTTGTACAGGATCTGCTTGATCTTGCCGGAATCCGAGTGCATCCGCGGCAGCGGCTCTGTCACCTCCAGCTCGAACCGCAGCCCCGCCTTGTCCGCCAGCGGCTTCATGAAATCGTACAGCCCCTGGCACACCTCGCCCAGCGGGAACTCCTGCAGGTGCAGCTCCAGTTTGCCCGCCTCGATCTTCGCCAGGTCCAGCAGGTCGTTGATCAGGTCCAGCAGCATCCGCCCGCTGGTCAGGATGTTGCCCGCGTAGCGCTGGATGCGGACATCCATGTCCGTGCCCGTCGCCGACTGCGTGAGCAGCTCGGCAAAGCCGATGATGCTGCTCAGCGGCGTGCGCAGCTCGTGGCTGACCGAGGCGACGAACTGGCTCTTGAGCTTGTTGGCCACGTGCAGCGCCTCGTTGAGCTGCGCTAACTCGACCAGCTTCACGTCCAGGCTCCGGTTGATCTTGCGCAGCTCCTCCTGCGAACGCTGCAGGTTCTCCAGCATGTTGTTCGTCGCCTGCGCCAGCCGCTGGAACTCGTCGCGCGTCCGCAGCTGCGCCCGGACCGACAGGTCGCCCGCCGCCACCTGGTCGGCCACGTCCCGCAGCCGCTGCACCGGCCGCAGGATCAGGTTCCGCGCCACCACGCTGAACAGCAGCAGCGCCACCACCAGCGACATGCTGCCGGCCGTGATGATCACCGCCCGGTTCCACCAGAGCTGCTCCTGCGTGATCGCCGGACTGACCGTCGGTTCGATCACCCCCAGCAGCTCCCCCCGTCCGTGCGGCGTCGGGGCACGCACGGCCAGCACGAAGCGGAACATCCGGCCGCTTTCCGTCTCGAATTCGCGGGTCCACTCTCGCTTGTCCGGGTGAGCGCGGAAATAGGCAATGGCACTGATCAGGAAGGGGTCCAGGTCATCGACCTCGCTGCGGGTCAAGGTCTCCACCTGGAGCAGCCGCGGCGCCTCAGGCGGCAGCCCATCGTCGTACTGCCGACTGAACTGGCTCCACCATCGCTCGAGCTGATCCTGCTTCTCGCCCCAATCCCCCGCCTCGGGCGCCCCCATCTGCACGGCCGCCACCACCGCCGCCTTGCGGGCCGCCCGCACGGCCATCTCGTCGGCCATGCTCTGCATCCACGCCCACGGCACAGCCAGGGCCGCCGCCACGACCACCACGGTCGACAGCCCGAAGAAGATCACCAGTTTGACCGCTACCGATACCCGCATCGCCCTGCCGGCCACCTGCCATTGATCCTGGCGCCAAAGACAACCCTGACGACTCGCATCCCCATTTAGCCTGCCCGCTTGCGGGCAGCGCTGCCGCGCCCGGTGACCTGCGTCACCTTCCTTGACCGCAAGCAGCGCATGTAGGGCGGGCTGTGCCCGCCACCCCCTCCGCACGTACGATCCCCACATCCTGCCCCGCGCCCAAACGAGCCCGAAATAGTTGTAGGGTGGGCTATTGCCCACCAACGCCTCCCGGCCAGGCGAGGGCCCCACGCTCCTGCGCCCTCGCTCCAACCAGTTTACCCCGACCTCCGCCGTCCTGCACGTTCCGCCACCCGGACCTTGCCAGGCCCGGATATCCCGGGCCTTTGACCCGCCACCCTGCAAATCGTGCAATCCTTACGAAACGACAGATTGGAGTGCCCCCTGATGACCACGATACCGATCAGTGAGGCCCGGGACCGCGGACCTTGCACAGTCCCAGGACGGCACGTGAGCGGCGATGGCAAGGGTGATGCGGCAGATCAACATAGACACGCGCGATGTTGAATTGAGCAAACATCGGGTAGAGACTATCGCAAACATCCGGGCATCCGGGTATCGGTGTAAATCCCCGTTCTGTCCGTTCTTGGACCACATGGATTCTCCCGGTGCTCTAATATCGGAGGTTCTGGCACACATATTGCTACGACTTCCGTACGAATGCTTGGGTACGCAGCCACCTGCGCAAGTCGATACGCGTGCGCAGGGGAGGCGCCATGGGAGCGAATGGGTCGGTCCGGAACAGAACAAACGTGGAGGATTTCATGAAAAGGTTAGCTGCAGTAACGTTGAGTCTGAGTCTTTTGATCCCCGCTGCCGCGCTGGGGGCTCCGATCGTAGGCGTGTTCGCCAGTCCCGATGCCGGCACTGATTTCCTGAATGGCCGATGGTCGGAGAGCCATGTCGGCGGTGCTCCAGGCCAACTGGGCAATGCGGTCCACGCGGCCAGCTGGGATGGATCGGCGCTGGCTGGCGAGTGGGAACTGTCGGCCCCTGCCATCAGCGCGGCGCCGATACTCCTGTTCGACGGGGTGGACGGATCGGGCAACGGTGAGCGGATCTACGTCACCTATTACAGCGGCGGAGCCCTGACGCTCAAGAACACCGGCCCCTGGTGGAACCCGGCTGACGCCCCGGCCGCAGAGTACCAGGTCAGCGTGGACACCTACCGCCACACGACCACGAAGGTATACGTCGGCGGGGTCGAGCAGACGTTCACCACCAGCGTCTACCTGGACGGCAGCCTCCCGGCATTCCCGGGATACGAAGTCTCCTTTGTCGCCGCCGCGGCGATTCCGACGGGCCAGGGCGCCCTGCCTGCGGATTACCCGGCCTACGTCGGCGCGAACACCGGCGTCTACGGTGCCGTGCAGAAGATCCGGATGGAAATCGTGCCGGAACCGGCGACGCTGGCCCTGCTGGCCCTGGGCGCTATCTTGATCCCCCGTCGGCGCCGGGCCTAGAACGGGTGTCAAGGAGAAGGTGTCGGGACACGTTCGCCGCAGGATGGATCGTCCCGATACCTTTTCCTTACCCCTGTTTGTGTGCCGATCGGGGAAAGAGGGGGCGGATCTTCATTGAAGCAGCCTTGAACAGGCTCTGCTCCCGCTGTTGCCGGACCCCCAACCGACGGCCGGCATCCGGCCGTTGCCCTGCCCACCTTACTCCGCAGCCACCTCGAACGTCGCCTGCTCCGTCGGCGGGACGGCCTGTTCGTACTTCTCATCCGCGCCTGTCGCCGTGTTCTTCTGCAGCGAAACGAGCACCGTGTACCGGCCCGGCTCCAGCTGGCCGATCCGCTCGGTCAGCGACCAGTCCGTGAGTGCCTGGCCGCACATCGTGTCCGGTCCATGCGGGTCGTAGATGTGAATGCGGACCTCGTTGCCCTCGATCTCGTGCGACGTCCGATCGGGCACGCACGTGTTCCGCCAGGTCCCCGTCACCGTCACCGAGACCGCCTGGTCGGCCGACGGACTCGACGGCGAAACGACCGCGGTCACCGCCTCGCAGTTGTACTGCTGGACAGGAGCGACGGGTTGAGGGCCGGGCCGGGGGGGCAGGTCGCGCCGGTCGGCGCGATGCCCGTCGGGCTGCGCCTCCCCGCCACCGGGCTCGACACGAGCCGGCTCCTCACGATCGAACCATTGGCAGCCCGCAACCGTCAGCCCCAGCGCAACGACCAGAAGCCCCATTACCAGGTATTGCATCGCACAGCCCCTTGTTCACGGATCGCGTTTCCCGGTCCCCTGTCGCCGACATGTGCAATTGTAGTGCACCATTCCTGCTGCGGCGGGCTGTAACTATTGCCGGACCGTCAGGCTGTTCTCGCACCAGACACCCCGATCCCTTTTTGCCCACCCCACGTCCGCCCCTTTCGACGAGCCATCGATGACATGACGCTGCCACGCCTGTTCCGCCGGCGCCGGTATCCTGTTGCATTGCCCCCCGGCACCCGCCAATGCTATCGATACCAGCACCCCGACAGTACCGGCCGGAACGGCCGACGGCCGCATCACGTATCTCCATCGTGCCCGCTATGGGGCAAAATGAAAAGCCGCCGCGGTCCAAGCGGACCGCGGCGGCTTCAATACGACTATGGCACTGCGCCCCGGAGCATGCCAATGGGCAGGCATGATCCGTGGGGATTGCCAATCCTCAGGCCCGACGACGACGGATCAGGGCCAGGCCGCTCATCGCCAGCAGGGCCAGGGTCGCCGGCTCGGGAACAGCCACGATTTCCAGCAGCGGGCCGCCAGTGCCGCCCCACTGACCGCCGCCGTGAAGCGCGATCGCCGAGTCACCGTGCGAGCTGCTGACGAAGAAACCGTCCGCCGAAGCGTTGTTCAGGTAGAAGTTCACCAGGTCCTTGCTGATGTCGATGCGCATCAGGTCGTGCACGATCGGGCTGGTGAACGTCGCCTGCGTCCAGGAGAGATTCTCCTCGTACATCGACGCGCCGCCCTGTTTGACAGCCAGTTCGAACGACGGATAGGCCGTGCCTCCCGATGTCCAATCGTCCGAGCTCGACGACACGTCGCGCGTGTTCATCGCGGTCGAAGCCCAGTCCATGTTGTCCATGTCGAATACGCCGACAACCGGCACCGCCGCCTGGGCGGCCGTCCAGTTACGCGGGTACACCAGGAAGTATGCCTCCCAGTCGCCCTCGGCCGCCACGGCCTGGCTGATCGCGTCCTGGATCTCGGTGCGGCTGTAACCAGTGACAACGGCGTCGGCGAACACGTTGGTGCCCCAGTCGTCGGCATCGCCCCAGCTGGCCATCCACGGCGAGTTCACGTCATTGTTCGTAAAACCTCTCCACCCGTTGTACTGGCCGGCGGCCCGGCTGATCTGCCAGCCGTCCTCCGGGTGCACATCGATGGCCCCAAAGGCCGAAGAACCGACCATCAGACAAATCGCCACTGCTGCCAATACCTTCCTCATCACTACCTCCTCCTCAGGATTGAAGACCTGTACGTGCAAGGAGAGTGAACCTTTCACTCCTCTTACACAATCGCCCGCCAACGCTGCTTGCCTGCGCGCCCGGGTACGAGTGCTCCCAAGCGTGCCAGGCACGATATGAAGGACACGCGAGATAGACTGGCAGTTTGTGTGCCAGTCGCAGCGGACAACCGTGCCGGCGCCTGCCGATCGTAATGTAAGTTGCCGACAAGACAACACTTGCAGACATTTCTCAGTCTTCGACTCCCGTGGTGCCGCCGGACGCGCCCTTGGGAGGCCTGTTTATTTCCGGAAACACATGTTGCCCTGTCGCATCATTCATGTGGGATGTACGCAGCAGACCGCCAGCGATGCCGGGCGGCGGGGACCCCGACGAGGTGGTCTGCCGCCCCAAGTGCAAGATCGGTCTGGAGCAGATCCAGCGGGTCCGCCGCAACGGCATCCCGATTCGGCCGCGGCATCCGACGGCATCTTGATTTCCATTTCCCCGGAGCCGTATCCTTTGATAGCGAGGCCGCGCAGAAGTTCATGCTTTAGCGTGGTCGCGAGCGAGCGATGCGATGCGAACGACGCCGTTAAGTGCGAAGGCGCAACGACCACCGCACCGGATAAGCAGAGCTCCCAAGCGTCGGCGCGGGGGTCGGTGTGCCGGGCGAAGTACTGCTCGCCTTGTGCCGGTTGAGATCGGAACCACGACCGGCGATGCAGGCCGCCAGATCCGATCCCCCTTCCGACATGTGCACGTACAGGAGAACCAACCATGTCTCACCCGGATGTCTGGCTCATAGCCACAGCTTTTTTGCTCGCCGTCTTCGCCCCGACCGCCACCGCGGAGACGCAACAGTCGCCGCTGCCGGTTCCGCCAGTCACCGCGCCCGAGGTGGTTACCCCTGACGAACTCTTTCCCTTCGACAGCTACGCGCGGACCTTCGAGACTATCCAGGGCGAACGGATAGGGGCGCAAGTGCCGGTGCGCCTTGGCCGGCAGGCCGGCGAGCAGAACACCTGGCTGCTGATCGTCGGTGACATCAGCCGGTGGTACCTCTCGAAGCGCGAGGACAGGACGCTTGTCCTGACGCGAATGGACATGTTCGACCAGAACAGGGCAATAATTTACGAACCCTCACTCATCCTGATGCCGTCGAGGCTTGAGGCCTCCACGGCGATCGAACAGGCCGGCCGGGCGGTTATCCACAACCTCAACACCGGCGAGCGTGTCCGCGTCGGCAGCTACGTGCACCGCATCAGCAGCGCCAGCCGGGTCCGGCTGAACACTCCGGTGGGCAATATGCTCGGCTATCTGCTCGTTTACGACCATCGACTGGACATGGACCTGGGCACGCTCAAGATCGGCATGGAACTGGGCTTGGTGCCCGAAGACGGACTGGTCTACCTGCGGCAGCAAAACACACTCGAAAAACTCATATTCTTCGGCGAGACCACCCTCCGCACGCTCGTGCTCGCCAAAAAGCTGGATGATAGTCAGGATGGCGCGCCCTGAGCCCCGCCTCATCGTGTCGCCGCGCAGTCGCGATCAGATTAACTAGGGACAGTCACCTGT
>JAWLBS010000008.1:41851-44201 GCA_041687575.1 Phycisphaerae bacterium
CCCACCACAACCAGGACTTCGATCAGCGTGAACGCCGCACGGCCACAAAACCTATCCGCGGATAAGCCGGGGAGCCCATGCACTCTGTTGCGATTACGTGACATCTTTCCACGGGAGCGGGCAGAGCCCAGTCCCCTGGCGGCCGGGGCGACTCCGGGGACAGAGGCGGAATCAGCCACTGAGAACTGCTCGAGCGGACCGCAGAGCCCCACTGAACGCTCGCAGAATGGCGCATGCACAGTATGATGCGGCATCCCGGGACGCATCGTCGATCCTCCTGAGTTGCAAATGCCTCGACGCCTGGGAGCACAGGTGAATCTGAATTTAGTCTATCAGAGCGCCCCCGTCAAGCGGCCTGCCCCAATAACCAGGGATAGCCACCCTAAATAACTAGAATAACCAGGGACAGCGCCCGCTTCCTGGCTCAGCCTTCCCCGCCCGCTCTTTTCTCCACTTTCCCCTCTTGCCCGCTCTCGCCGGGCAGCGGCGGGGGTAGCTGCTTGCGCCTTATTACCAATAGAGGAAGAATCCAGAATGAACCTGAGCAAGACCTCGTACACCCACAACACGCCCACCCTGCTGCCCGCTCCGCGCCCTACTACCTCCGCCCCATGCCCCCCCAAATGTCCCCGCACCCGTGCCCCAGCGGCGGCGCCCGCACGCGCCCCCTGGCGCCGCAAGGCGCCGCTTTGCTACGACATCCAAAGGCGAAAAAGATTGGCAACCCAATAAACTGCAATGTCTTACGCACATACACACCTCCCCCGCAGGCGCCGCTCGCGGCGCCTTTTTCTCATCGCCGCGCCTCAGCCATCTACCCTATGGCCTTATCAGCAGCGCACCGCGGCATCCCCCCGGCTGTACCGATGGTCCAGCCACCGCCCCGACTCCTCCCAGGCCCGCTTCACATCCGCCCCCTGCGCTGCGAAGATACGGGTAGGCCCCCGGCCGCCGGGACACACGCTCTCGCCGGCCAGACCGCCCACGGCCCAACCGGCCGTACAATAGCAGAGGACGAACCCGCTGGAGGTACCGATGTCCACACCAAAGCAGACCGACACGCACAGCGCCACAAACCACGCCGCCGACCTCGACGGCCTCACCGGCAGCTACCGCGGCCTGCGAGCCGAACTCGCCCGCGTCATCGTCGGCCAGGACCGGGTCGTCGAACAGCTGCTGCTGGCGCTGTTCTGCCGGGGCCACTGCATCCTCGAGGGGGTGCCGGGTCTGGCCAAGACCCTGCTGATCAGCAGCCTGGCCAGGTGCCTGTCGCTCTCGTTCCGAAGGATCCAGTTCACCCCGGACCTGATGCCAGCCGACGTGACCGGCACCGAGGTCATCCAGGAGGACCGCGCTACCGGCAAACGCAGCCTCCACTTCGTCCGCGGCCCCGTCTTCGCCAACGTCATCCTCGCCGACGAAATCAACCGCACCCCGCCAAAGACCCAGGCCGCCCTGCTCGAGGCCATGCAGGAACGCCAGGTGACGATCGGCGGCGAAACCTTCACCCTCGAAGAACCGTTCATTGTCATGGCCACCCAGAACCCCATCGAGCAGGAAGGCACCTATCCCCTGCCCGAGGCACAACTCGACCGCTTCATGTTCAAGGTCGTCGTCGACTACCCCAGCCACGACGAGGAACGCCGCATCGTCGAGATGACCACCGGCAAGTCGGCCGAACCGATCCGCCCCGTGCTCGACGCCGAAACAATACTCAGACTCCAGGACCTCGTCCGCCAGGTGCCCTGCGCCGGCTACGTCACCGACTATGCCCTGCGACTCGCCCGCGCGACCCGACCCAAGGAGCCCGACGCCCCCGACTTCATCCGCCAGTACGTCGGCTGGGGCGCCGGCCCGCGTGCCTCGCAGTTCCTGGTCATGGGCGGCAAGGCACGGGCCCTGCTGGCCGGGCGGACCTACGTCTCCAGCGACGACATCCAGGCCATTGCCCGCCCGGTGCTCCGCCACCGCGTGGTGACCAACTTCACCGCCGAGGCCGACAACGTCACCGTGGACGATCTGCTCGACCGCCTGCTCGACCACGTCCGGCCCGATTCGTCGGACCGCCCGGCCGAGGGCCTGCACTCCAGCCGACCGGGACGTGATGGACACTAAGCCGGACCGACATCTCGACCGCGACCTGCTCGCGCGGGTCAGCGGCCTGCAGCTGCGGGCCCGCGAGCTGGCGGCGGGGCTGACCAGCGGCCTGCACCGCAGCGCCTATCGCGGCTTCAGCCAGGAGTTCGTCGAACACCGCGACTATACACCCGGCGACGAGCTCCGCTACGTCGACTGGAAGCTCTTCGGCCGGACCGACCGGCTCGTCGTCCGCCAGTACCAGCAGGAGAAG
>JAWLBS010000009.1:0-44138 GCA_041687575.1 Phycisphaerae bacterium
CAACAAGCACCTGCTGCCGGTCTACGACAAGCCGATGATCTACTACCCGATCCAGACGCTGGTCAACGCCGGCATCCGGGACATCATGATCGTCACCGGTGGCAACCACGCCGGCGATTTCCTGCGCCTGCTCGGCAACGGCAAGGACTTCGGTCTCGATGACCTGCACTACACCTACCAGGAGGGCGAGGGTGGGATCGCCGATGCGCTGCGGCTGGCGGAGCATTTCGCCGATGGCGAGAAGATCGTGGTGGTGCTCGGCGACAACATCATCGAAAAGAACATCCGCCGGGCGGTGGGGGACTTCTTCACCCAGCGGCGCGGCGGCAAGATCCTGCTCAAGGAGGTGGACGATCCGCAGCGGTTCGGGGTGGCCAGCCTGGATGGTGAGCAGGTCACCGGCATCGAGGAGAAGCCCGCCTCGCCCAAGACGAACCTGGCGGTGGTGGGGATCTACATGTACGACCCGCAGGTCTTCGAGATCATCAAGACCTTGAAGCCCTCGGACCGGGGCGAACTGGAGATCACCGACGTGAACAACGCCTACATCGAGCAGGGGACGCTGACCTGCGAGGTGCTGGATGGCTGGTGGACGGATGCGGGGACCTTCGAGAGCCTGCATAGGGCGAGCCAGATCGTCGCCCAGCACGGGGCGAACCACGTGGACGACGTGACGATCGAGGGGGCGACGGGCAACGGGCAGGTCGGTGCGAGAGAGCAGGCGGAGGCGCACGCGTAGGGTGGGCTGTTGCCCACCGAGGCCCTATGCGGGGTTGGCGCCGGTTTTTGGCGTTGCGTGTTTTTGGGGCCCGTGCGAAAGGCAAAGCGGCGTCTGCGGCGCCGCACTCCATAGTCGCCGCTGGGCGGGCCGCTTGGGGTTGGGGGCGTTGGTGCCGATGGCGGCTTTGATGGAAAGCGGTTGTTCGAGGCCGTGTAAGCAGAGGGGGTGTGCGGGGCATGAAGAACTACCTGGTTACCGGGGCGGCCGGCTTTATCGGCAGCAACTTTGTGCGGCAGGTGCTGGCAGAACAGCCGGACGCCCGCGTGATCGCCTATGACGCGCTGACGTATGCGGGCAACCTGGAGAACCTTGCGGGGCTGCTGGACGATGAGCGGCTGACGTTCGTCAGGGGCGACATCTGCGACGCCGAGGCGGTAACCGCGGCGATGGCGGGCGGCGTGGACGTGCTTGTGCACTTTGCGGCCGAGAGCCACGTCGACCGGAGCATCCTGGGTTGCCAGGACTTTGTGCGGACCAACGTGGCCGGCACGCAGGTGCTGCTGGATGCGGCGCGGGCAAAGAACGTCGGGCTGTTCGTGCAGGTGGGTACCGACGAGGTGTACGGCTCGCTGGGGCCGACCGGGCTGTTCACCGAACAGACGCCGATCGCCCCGAACAGCCCGTACAGCGCCTCGAAGGCGGCGGCCGACCTGTTGGCGCTGTCGTATCACCGGACGTACGGGATGCCGGTGGTGGTCACCCGCTGCAGCAACAACTACGGGCCGTACCAGTTTCCGGAGAAGCTGATCCCGCTGTTCATCACCAACCTGATCGAAGGCGAGCAGGTGCCGGTCTATGGCGATGGGCTGAACGTGCGGGACTGGATCCACGTGGCCGACCACTGCCGGGCGATCCGGCGGGTAATCGAGGCGGGGGCGGCCGGCGAGGTGTACAACATCGGCGGGGGCAACGAGCGGACGAACATCGAGATCACGACGCTGCTGCTGAAGGCGCTGGGCCTGGGCGAGGAGCGGATCCGCTACGTCAAGGACCGTCTCGGCCACGACCGGCGATACGCGATCGACGATACGAAGATCCGGACACAGCTGGGATGGCAACCGCGGGTGGAGTTCGCCGAGGGGCTGGCGGGCACGATCGACTGGTACCGGCGCAACGAGCAGTGGTGGCGCCGGATCAAGAGCGGGGAATACCGTGAGTACTACGACGCGCAGTACGCCGGGCGTTGAAACCGTATGCGTGATCGGCTCGGCCGGACAGCTGGGGCACGACCTGCTGCGGCTGGGTGGTGATCCGAATACTGGGCTGACTGTCCGCGGGGCGGATATGCCCGAGGTGGACATCACCCGGCCGGACAGCATCGCCGCGCTCCTGGAGCGTCATCGGCCGCAGGTCGTGATCAACGCGGCGGCCTATACCGACGTCGACGGCTGCGAGAGCCACGAGGATCTGGCCTTTGCGGTGAACGCGGTCGGGCCGGGGAATCTGGCCGAAGCGTGCCGCGATCGGGGTTGCCGGCTGATCCACGTCAGCACGGACTACGTCTTCGACGGCAGCGACATCGGGCGTCCCTGGCGGCCGGACAACGCGATCGCCCCGCAGAGCGTGTACGGCCGGACGAAGGCGGAAGGCGAGCGGCAGGTCCGTCAGCATCTGGACGATCACGCGATCGTGCGGACGAGCTGGCTGTTCGGCACGGCCGGTAAGAACTTCGTCAAGACGATCCTGCGGGCGGCGTGCGAGCGGCCGGAGCTGCGGGTGGTGGACGACCAGGTAGGATGCCCGACGTATGCGGCGGATCTGGCGGGGGTGCTGCTGACGCTGGCGCAAGGGGCATGGCGAGGGACGTACCACTTCTGCAATGCGGGGGCGTGCAGCTGGAACGGGTTCGCCCGCGAGATCGTGCGGCTGGCGGGACTGACGACGCCGGTGCTGCCGATGACGACGGCGGAGCTGAACCGGCCGGCCCCGCGGCCGGCCTACAGCGTGCTGGACACGACAACACTGACACGAGATACGGGCATCGTTCCACGTCCGTGGGGGGAGGCGCTGGCGGAATGCGTCGAGTCACTCGCGGAAAGGGCTGTATCGCAGCAATGACTGCGATCGAGATGGAGCCACCGGGAAAGATAGCGTTGTCGCTATCGCCCCTTCCGGCCACCTTTGGCCACATCGATATCGGACAGCAATGTCAACCAATACGCTAGCAACAGCCCGAAACGAACTTGATGATACCAAGACCCGCCCCGCGGTTGCCGGTCGGCTGGCGGTTTTCCTGGCCTTGTTGGCTGGTCTGGTGTGGAGCTATTGGCCGACGTTGAGCGATCTTGGCGCCTTCTGGATCGCCAATTCGGACTACTCGGCCGGGGCCCTGGTCCCGCTGGTTGCCGGGTGGGTAATCTGGTCCGAGCGCAAAGAGCTCGCGAAACTGCCGGTCGGGACATGTTGGTCGGGACTGGCGCTGCTCGTTTTCGCGCAAGGCATCCGCATGTACGGGCTTCTGTACATGTACGGCTCTCTCGAACGGCTCTCGCTGGTGCTGACGATCGTGGCGGCGTGCTTGCTGCTTGTGGGCCGGCCGATCACCTGGCGGCTCAGATACGTGCTGCTGTTCCTGGTCCTGATGTTCCCGCTGCCGAACCGCGTGCACGACGAGGTGGCCATGCCGTTGCAGACATTCGCCTCGAACTCGGCCGTGGTGGGGCTGGAAATGATGGGCTACCTGATCAGTCAGGAAGGCAACGTGCTGCGATTGAGCGATCGGACCACTGTGGCGGTAGCCGAGGCGTGCAGCGGTCTGCGGATGCTGACGGCATTCGTCGTGGTCGCGGGGGCGCTGGCCTTCGTCGTCAACCGGCCGACCTGGCAGAAAGCGACCGTGGTCGCATCGAGCATCCCCGTAGCGATCTTCTCGAACACGATCCGGCTGATCCTGACGGTGATCCTGTTCGAGCACGTGGGCAGCGAGCTGGGCGAGAAGTTCTTCCACGACATTGCCGGATACCTGATGATCCCGTTCGCCTGGGCGGTGCTGATGGGGGAGCTGTGGCTGCTCCGGTGGATCACGGGCGGGGAAACCGATGAAGAGGAAAAGACGGTTCGGAAACATGCCCCAGCCGGCCGACGGGTTGTGTTGCGCTCGCAATCCCGCTCGCAGGCTCCCGCCTGGCAGGTTTTCGCAGCTAGGGCCAGTCGCCCCGGTGCCGTGGCGGCACTGGCCGCAGTGGTGACATGCGGTTTCGGATATCGCGTACTGGCCGCGAAGATCGATGTCGCCCTGGCCCAAACGGTGCCGCTGCTACAATCGCTGTCGACCGTGCCGCTGCAACTCGGCCCCTGGCAGGGTCAGGATATCCCGCTGGACGAAACTGTCCGCCGCATCGCCGGTGAGGATGATTACCTCAACAGGCAGTACGTGAATGACGGTACGGGCAGGTCGATCGGCCTGTACGTCGGCTATCTAGGCCGGCCGCGGAGCCGTATGGGCCACCGCCCGGATGTCTGCTACATCACGCACGGTTTCAAGCAATTGTCCGAAGAGCCCGTGGTCATCGACGGGTCGGACGGCGAGCGGATGCCGGCGTTGCTGTACGAGTTCGAGCCGCCGCAGATGGGCGCCCCCCACCAGCTCGTGATGGTGCTGTATTCAGTCAACGGCAAGTACGTCAACAGCGTGGCCTCTGCCAACAGTTACAATACGCGGGGGGCGGGCCTGATCAGCCGGGATGCCTCGTACGCCGGGCGGATCCAAGTCGCCATGTCTGCTTCCGGAGACCGCACGAGTGACGTCAGGACCCTATCGACGTTCGCGGCCATGGTCGCAGAACCGATCGAGGCCTTGATGCCTGAGACGACAAAGCAGTAAGGAACTGCCGAAGAACCGGGTTACTCCCATGCCCCAAGCCGTAAACGAATATCACACTGATGCTGATATCCTCGCTGCCAGTGCCACGACGGTGCTCGATGCGCCGCCTATCGGGACATCTTGCGAATCCTGCCCCAGGATGCAGAGCGATGGGTATCAGCCCGTATGCCCCGGCCCGATCCCCCTGCTGAACACCACCGTCTGCCCGGTCACGCAGCAGCAAGCGGTGGCAGTGGTGGTGGAATCCCTGCGACTGGGGCAGGGCGGCTGGATCGTGACGCCGAACCTGGACCACCTTCGCCGGTGCTCCAGCGCCCCCCACTACGCCGAGACGGTCCGCCAGGCCGACCTCCGCCTGGCGGACGGCATGCCCCTGGTGTGGGCGAGCCGGCTGCAGGGGACGCCGCTGCCGGAGCGGGTGGCCGGTTCGGATCTGATCTACTCTCTGAGCGCCGCCCTGGGCGCCGAGGGCATGAGCGTTTTTCTGCTTGGGGGTGAGCCCGCAACAGCCACGAAGGCGGCAGATGCCCTGCAGAAAAAGCACGGGGCCGTCGTGGCCGGCACGCATTGTCCGCCGATGGGCTTCGAGCAGCGGTCGAAGGAAATGAAGCTCATCCGCAAAAAGCTGCTCGCCAGCCAGCCGAAGCTGGTCTTCGTCGGCCTCGGCTCGCCGAAGCAGGAGTACCTGATCCAGCAGCTCCGGCCGCTTCTGCCGGGGACGTGGTGGATCGGGGTGGGGATCAGTTTCAGTTTTGCGTGCGGTCACGTCCGTCGGGCCCCGGCGTGGATGCAGCGTTGCGGGCTTGAATGGGTGCACCGGCTGATTCAAGAACCGAGGCGACTCGCCCGGCGATACCTGGCTCAGGGACTGCCGTCTGCGGGGATATTGCTGACACGGTCTATCCTTACGAGGTTCGTTTGTAGACCTTGACGTGAGGACATGCAAGTTCATACGCCCATTGGTTTTACGTCGTCGCAGGAATCATCGCTATGGCCAGAAGCAACGCTTCCAAGACGGGATCTCGTCACTGAATGTGCCGTGCCCACATGATCTGGACATGCGACGTACTCGATACTGCTTGGCCTGTCCGAGGAAACAATCTTGGCGTAAAACGACAATCTTGGGACTTCTTTGCTGGCCACACCCAAGTATGTATATTACCCTTTTATCCAAAGTCGCTATTTTGCCACGCTTCGCACGGATCATGATCGGCTTTGGGAGAAACAGATATGTCACGGCTAGCACTCATGACTTGGATCACACGTTCCGTTGCACTCGGACTTGCACTCACGGTAGGTTGGCACGTGGGCTGCACCGGAATACCTGAGACCGTTGTGGCTGGCGAGCAAGAGACATTGAACGATGAGGACCTAGTGGTCCAGCAGTCCGTGATCGACTTTGGCGAGGCTGATACGTCAAAAGAACTCGAAGTCTACAATGCGAGCAGTGAAACGCTGCCATTCCAGACAGACGTCATCTACGGTGACGGGCCAACGGGCTGGTTGACAGTTGGTCCTATAACCCCACAATGTGCTCCGGGCCAGGGCGTCCCGTTCTCTCTGGCTGTCGATCGCAGGGGGTTACCTGCAGGACAGTGGAGTGCCGAAGTGGTTGTAACGGCAGGCGCCATTAAGAAGACGGTAATAGTTTCTCTCGCGGTCGTCGCAGTGGCAACGGATGCCGATAGTTGCCATTTCACCGACCAGGTTCAGGACCGGCAGATCCAGGTCTGGAACGCCGGGGGCGGCACCCTTCGGTATGAAATCACCGCCCCATCCTGGCTCGCGGTGACAGAACCGTCGGGAACCAGCAGCGGCCCGGATGACCGCCAGACCGTTGCCCTGCACGCCAGCCCCGATGGCCTGAAGCCGGGCAGATACAGTGCCGATCTCGAGATCCGCCCCGTGGAAGTGTTGAACGGCTCCAGCAAGAGCGTCCAGGTGGTGCTTGATGTGCCTGATGTGCCAGCCTCGGGCCAGGAAGGTTCATTGGAAGTCACGTCTGCTAACGAACTGACGGCGTCCGGCCCCGTCGGCGGGCCATTTGCGCCTGGCAGCATCACCTATACCATGAGCAACCCTGGCGACACGACCATCGATTGGACAGCCGGCACGGCGGCGCCCTCTTGGGTAACGCTCTCGAAGACCAATGGCACGCTGGCCGGCAAAGCAAACGATACAGTCACAATCAGTATCGCGCCCTCGGCTGCGAACCTTCAGGCCGGCACGTACGGCGGCAAGGTCACGTTCGTGAACACCACGAACCATGTCGGCGATACCGCTCGAAAAGTCGGGCTGACCGTGAACGCCCCCCAGGCTGAGCCGGGCGCGCTGATAGTGACTCCTGCTAACGGACTGACGGCATCCGGCCCCGTCGGCGGTCCATTTACACCCGACAACATCACCTATACCGTAAGCAACCTTGGCGACACGACCATCGACTGGACAGCCGGGACGGCGGCGCCCTCCTGGGTGACGCTCTCGAAGACCAGCGGCACGCTGGCTGGCAACGCGACGGACACGGTGACGGTCAGTCTCGCCCCCTCGGCTGCGGATCTTCGGGCCGGCACGTATGGCGGCAGCGTGACATTCGTGAACGAGACGGATCATAGTGGCGACACGACCCGCAGCGTGGCCCTGACGGTCGAGCCGGCGCTGTCTAACCTTGCGCCGGTGGTCGACGCCGGCCCCGACCAGACCATTGCCTGGCCTGCGAATAGTGTGCCCCTCAACCCTACGGTCAGCGACGACGGCCTGCCGACGCCTCCGGGCGCCCTGACCTTCGCTTGGGCGAAGCTCTCCGGTCCCGGCACGGTCACCTTCGCCAACCCCGCATCCGCGACCACCGCCGCGACCTTCGGGGCCCCTGGCACCTATCAGCTCCAACTCGCCGTCAGCGACGGCAGCCTTGGGACTAGCGATACGATCATCATCACGGCGGCCGAACAGACCTGGAACTCCTGGGAGCACCTCCACGACTTCACCGGCCTGCCCATGACCGAAGACGGATGGACCGACCTCCTGGCCATGTACCAGCACCCTGACTATTACGAGGACAGCCGTATCATCTACGTCTCCAGCAGCGAAGGCGACGACGCGACCGGGACCTGGTACGCCCCAACGGCGTCTGTCGTCGGTGCCGACCCCTACAACCCCGCCGGCCCGATCCAGCCTTTCAAGACTCTTGCAGCGGCCTATAGCCACCTCCGCGACGGCTACCCGGACCTGATGCTGCTCAAGCGGGGGGATGTGTGGGAAGAGTCATTCTCCAGCGGCAGCGCAGGAGACTGGGCGAAGAGTGGTAGCTCCCCAGTGGAGCGCATCATCCTGGCGACTTATGGCGAAGGAGACCGGCCGCTACTTAATTTGGGGCCTTGGTGCGGTATAAACTGCAGCGGCATCGATAATTTCATCGTGGCCGGGATTCGGTTCTTTTCGCACACGTGGCAGACAGTCGATGCTGAAAAGGGTGTGGATATCCTCAGCGGTGGAACGGGCGCGCACCATCAACTGCACGAAGATTGCCTCTATGAGCGCCACGACCTCAACCGCATCCAGGGCAGTGCCGACAATCCCCATGCTCACATCGCATTTCGCCGCTGTGTTACTATTGACATAGGGGAAGAGGGTGCGAATAGCGGAACTTTCTATGTCACTCAGACGGAAGGCTTCTTATTTGAGGAGAACGTCGTCTACGCACCGAACACCGAGTCTCGCTGGCTCTACTTGTCTCCTTCCGGCAACGACGATAGCAGTTCTCTGCGGGCAGTTCTTGTTCGCGGCAATATCTTCTTTACCAGCACACGCACTGGCATATCTGGGCGATCAGGGGGTCTCTTTGCCAACAACCTCATCGTTCGCAACAATGGTTTCCACATCGGTGGTGCTGGTGGCAGCGCCGGCTCTGTTCAAAACGCTGATGTCACCAATAATGTCTTTCTGGAATCATCAGGGGGAACAACCATAGCACTCACGTTGAGTGGTCTTGACGGTTCTCTCGATAACGGGGCTTCCGGGCTTATCAAAGGCAACATCTTTACGGATGGCGCTGGCATCACGGGATCATCAACCGCTATCGGTATTGTCGCTGGTTCAGGCGACGCCGCGATTGCCAAGAACCTGACCATTGACAACAACATAGTTTACAACTGGACGGGTGAAGGTACGAACCGTGCGATGACAACAGATAGCGGCTTCCTCGCCAACGGTGTTTCCGGTGTCCTCATCAGGAACAACGATTTCCAGTTCACGTCCGTCAATCCGATCAAGGAGATCATTCTCCATCGTGCTTACGCCGACGGCAATATGCGCTTTGAAGGGTTTTCATATTACGGCAACCGCTATTTTGTTGATACGCCCTCAAGTCCCGATAGCTGGTTCACACCGGGCGGGAGTTTCGTGGGATGGGTCTCGGAGAGTGGAGAGACGGGAGCACAACTCGGCACACTCAACTATCCCGACCCTGATCGCACTTTAAAGACGTACAGCGCCTCACTGGGAGGCGCACCATCGACCGAAGCCTTCATGGCTGAAGCACTCCTCCAGTCACGCGCGTACTGGCGCCCGGAGTACACAGCCGCAGCTGCCAACGCCTACATCCGCGAGGGCTTCGCCATGCCGGCAGGAGGTATTGACTGATGGAGTCGCACTTTGCCGCTGGAGTCCCACCATTGCGGGTCGAATATCGTGCCCCGGAACTCGAACGCCCTTTTGGCCTGCTCGTCACTATCGCTGACTGCAGCCATTCGTCGTCGCGGTCGGTGACGGTTACACCTCCGGCAAAGTGGCGCACCTTCTCGAGATGCCGGTCCGACCGCAACTCCCTCCATCTGCTGGCCGTTGGGCATCTCTACGCCAATGATGCGACATCATTCGACGTCCAGGAGTCGCTCAAGCTCCTCGCAGACGCATACTCGGCTGCTGGCGTTAAAGGCATGCAGGAGGCCGTTGCTGGTGGCATCTTTGCCCTGATCGTGATCGACGAGATAAATCGCACGATTCATGCCATTTGCGATTTGCTAGCCTGTATGCCGCTGTTCTACCATCGCGGAAGACACGGCATAACACTCGCGACCAATCAGCTCGACATGCGAGGTCAATGTGACGTCTCCCGCGACGCATGCGTCGAATACCTCACCTACGGCTACCTTCCATTCAGCCCGTCGCTGTTCACTGGCGTAGAACGCATCGGGCCTGGCCAGATCCTCACCGTCGAACGTCCTTCTGCCCAATGCCTCGAGAGCGATCACCGCCTTCCCACATACCCAGCCCCCCAAGACCGAATCATCGACCCCAGTGAGGCCTGTGCCAAGTTAGACGCGGCATTCTCGACATTCTTCTCAAGAGTAGGCGACGAACGCTTGGTAGCAGGCCTGAGTGGGGGCTACGATTCGCGCCTGATAGCGGCATATACGCGCGATCGCAACCGTCGGCTCGTGACCTTTGGAAACCCTAGCACGCTCGAAGTCGAGACAGCTGAGGCAGTAGCCGCTGCACTTGGTTCCTCGACCCAAGTCTTCGACATTCCGGGCGATGCGCCATCACGATGTGCAGATGACTTCATTCGCGGCATGCAAACGCTCGATTCGCTTGAAATGAGCCAAGTTTTTGGCATACTCGACGAGCTGACATCTCGTGACGAGGACTACGTCCTTGACGGCTTTCTTGGAGGCGAGGTAGTGGGCAGCCATTACTTCTACTCACTACTGCGCGGTGCAGAACCGCCGTGGAGGGTTCTTACTGCTACGGATCGGTATTTGACTCCGCCGCAACCTTCCGCAACGTATGCCGATCGACTGGCCTCAGCGTATGGTCGCAGACTTGACCTAGACGGGGAAGCACGGCTTGACAACGAGCAAGTCGAAGCCCGTCTGATGCGAATGGCGGATGAGCAACTCCAAGTGTGCCACACCGACGCAGATATGCTTGAACTCCTCTCATACCGAATTCGCACGAGATGCGTCATTGCATGCGGCCCGGTTACATTCCTACGGCGCGTATCGGTTCTCTGTCCGTTTTATGACAAGGCCGTTGTTACCACTTGCCTCTCTGTTGCTAAGGCGCTGCGGGCCGGAGATCGTCTCTACAATGCCTTATGGCGACGGCGCTTTCCCGAGTGCACTCATATTCCTAAAGAAAGCACTGGGGGCACGCCGCACCAGAGTACGTTTGGATATCGTGCTACGCACTTCAGGAATGCATTGTGGCGTCGCATGAAAGCGCAGCTCGGATGCGGTTATGCCAAAGCCGGCGGTGACGTGACCGACTTCGTCGCGATGTACTGTATGTCTAGCCAGAACCGTACGCTCTTTAAAGCAGCATTGGACTCTGCTCGCGACCAGTTAGCCGCAATCGGTGTTCGGTCATGGGTCGAGCCCAGTAACAGTACTTCGAGCCTGGACATGAGACGATATCTCCGACTGTCTTCGCTAGCACTGCTGCTGAGCAGTTGATGCCGCATTGGAGGGGATCGCCGAGCTAGGAGCCGGCGCTATGCCTTGGGTTTCACTCGTAGTTCATTCGCGTGGCCTTGCAACGGTTGTTGGATTGCCCTTTGACCAGTTCAGCCGCAAAACAGGGTAGTAGGGACCAATGGAATCAACTATGCCGGTTCGAGTCCTGCTCATCGCCGAGCTCTGCAACCCGGAATGGCCGAGTGTACCGCTTGTCAGTTGGCACTACTTTCGAGCGTTGCAGCGATACTCAGAAATCCATCTGGTGACCCATGAGCGATCGCGTGAAGCACTGAAACGACAGGGTGTCAGCTCGGATGAAGTGACCTTCATCAATTCTGATAATCTGCTTCGCCCTCTGCGGCATCTGACCGCGCTGCTGGGAAGGCGCGATGGGAAGGGCTGGACACTGGGCACCGCGGCCAATCTCATCTCCTATCGATACTTTGAGAAGCTTACACACGCGCACTTCCGAGAGCAGCTGAGATCCGGCCGCTTTGATCTGGTGCATCGCCTGACACCGCTGTCTCCAATGGCGTCGAGTCCCATGGCTGGACAGTGGGGCGTGCCGTTTGTCGTAGGCCCCCTCAATGGCGGCTTGCCATGGCCCAAGCAGTTTCGCAAGGCGCAGAAGGACGAGCGGGAATGGCTTGGCCACGCCCGCTGGATTGCTCGGTACCTGCCACATTTCCGAAGCACGTACAGACACGCCAAGGCTGTCATCAGCGGATCAGTGGATGCATGGCAACAGATCGCATCGCTCGCTGGTGACCGTCACGTGTACCTCCCGCGCAACGGCGTCGACACCGCTGCGTTTTTGTTTCAGCCCCGCCCGGGAGTGACCGATCCAAGCCGGCCTTTGCGTGTCCTGTTCATCGGACGCCTCGTCCCGCTGAAGGGAGTGGACATGCTGCTTGAGGCGGCAGAGCACCTCCTGAAGAGGCGGCAGATGCAAGTGGTAATCGCCGGAGATGGCCCACATCGCCCGGTCATTGAGCAGATGATCGGAGAACGGGAGATGCCGGGGGTCTCCCTCCTGGGCACCGTCCCGCATACCCAGTTGCCATCCCTGCTGGCGGAGTCGGATCTCTTCGCCATGCCGAGTATCAAGGACTTCGGTGGGGCCGTCGTCCTTGAAGCCATGGCCTGCGGCGTGCCGCCAGTGGTTGTAGACTACGGCGGCCCCGGTGAATTGGCGACCAACAGCACCGGCGTCCTGGTCCCGATGGGGCCGCGTGCGCAGATCGTCGCCGGGTTGCGATCAGCGCTCGAACGCCTGGAGAAGGACCGGCAGGCGGTCGCGGCCAAATCATTGGCGGCCCGGAAGCGCGCGGAAGATTGGTTCGATTGGGACATCAAGGCAAGGCAACTCGTAGAGGTCTATCGCTGGGCACTACGGCAACGCAACAGGCCGGACTGGGGCATGCCATTGCATGACGGATCCGGCTCGCAGGCGTACTCATTCGCCGCGTCTGCTCAGTAGGACGCGACACTGGTGCAGTCCGCCGGATCGCCCGAGGAACTGGCATGAGTGCAATCTTACCCCTTCGTCTGACGTCATTTCTAACGAGGCATCTCCCTCTGAAGAGCGGCCTGTCCATGATAACAAACAACGGCAGGGTGCGACGTTGGTGTCAACAACTCGCTGGCGGGCACTGCATCCAGGCAACGCTGCAAAACCGCGTCCCTCTCTATGTGGATGTTGAAGACTATAACGGCCGAATGCTTTATCTGTTCGGCACAGCCGACCCGAAAGTTATTCAGATCTGTCGCGCCCTACTTCAGCCGGGCGACGTCTTTCTGGATATTGGTGCCAACTATGGCTCAGTGGGGCTGCTGTGCCAGGACTGCGTAGGGGAGTCCGGGCAGGTAGAGTTGTTTGAGCCCCAGCCGCATTTGTGCCAAGGGATGCGTCATGCCATTGAACGCATGCGATGGGCCGATCGAGTACGGGTGCACGAAGTGGGGCTTATGGATCAGGACGGCACGCTGGTGCTGCATCGACCAGAGCGGCACACAGGCCGTGCAAGCTTCGTCCAGGCGGCCGTCGGCGAGGTGCGCCTTGAGGTACGCGTACGAAATGCCGGAGATTACTTGCCACCATTACTAGAGGGACGGCCGGTAGGCATAAAGTTGGATGTTGAGGGGGCCGAATCACTGCTGCTGCCCATTCTGGTGACGCTGCCGAACCTACGGTTTGTCTTGTTCGAGAACAACAACGATGCGAATCTCCCCGCGCTCTGGAAGACAATGGCAGATACAGGGCTGGCGATACTAGGTGTACAGAAGTCACTTTTGCGCGTTCGGTTGTCGCGACTCGACGACGCCAGCGCCATGGCGTCGTATCACGATGTCGTGGCGGTCGTTGCGCACCCGGGCAGGATTCCACGCACGCTATCACCACATCAGTTGGCCCGCATCATGCGTCGAACGTGACTTCGCCAACTTCTGCAGATAGGGAACGTTTGCTGAGGAGTCTAAGGCATAGCAGTGCAGCACGATTATGAGCGCAAGTGCGGTGACAACATCTAAGCACAGTATCGACAATCCTCCGAGCCACTCTGCGCCCATTCCTCAGCCATCGCTCAGGCGACTAGCTGTCCGCGGGTCAATCTGGACGCTCGGCGGGTACGGGACGAGCCAGGTGCTGCGCCTGGGCAGCCACCTTGTGCTCGCGTGGCTGTTGGCGCCGGAGATATTCGGCTTGATGGCGCTGGTGAAGGTGGTTCAGCAAGGGCTGAATATGTTCAGCGATGTCGGGATCAAGCCGGCCATCATCCAGAATGCCCGCGGCGCCGAACCAGCGTTCCTGAACACGGCATGGACGATACAGGTTATCCGGGGCGTTGCTCTCTGGGCTGCGTCCTGCGTGCTGGCGTGGCCGTTCGCGGCGATGTTTGCGCGAAACGATCCGGCGGCATGGCAACTGCTCTATCTGCTGCCGGTCGTCGGTTTCGGCGCTGTATTGAACGGGTTCAATTCGACGGCGCTGGCGACCTTAAATAAGGATTTGCGGCTTGGCCGGATCACGATGCTGGAGATCAGCTCGCAGATCGTTTCGCTGACGGTCATGGTGGCCTGGGCGCTGGTCAGTCCAACGGTGTGGGCCATGGTCGCCGGAGGCCTGGTTGCGAGCGTCTACAGGCTCATTGCGAGCCACCGGCTTGTTCCCGGAACGAGGGTCTGGTTCGGGTGGGATCGCTCCTGCGCGGGAGAGATGATCCGCTTCGGCCAGTGGGTCTTCCTCAGTACGGCGTTTACCTTCCTGGCCCTGAACCTGGACAAGATGATTCTCGGCAATGTCCTGACGCTAGCCGATCTTGGGCTGTACGGTATCGCACTCGTATTCACCAGGGTCGCGTTGCATGTGACACAACGGCTGGGCGGCACCGTGCTCTATCCCGTCTATGCGAAGCATCACCGCGAGCCGGCCCGCATGATGTCGGTGGCGCTTAAAGCGCGCGAAGTCGTATTGTGGATCGGCGTGTCGGTCTCGATCTGCCTGGCGGTGGGCTCGCCGCTGTTTTTCGAGACGCTCTGGGACCAGCGGTACCACGCCGCCGGATCGATCGCGCAATGGATGTCGCTGTACATCTGGGCGATGATCGTCATGCTGACGATGGATCGTATTCCACTGGCCATGGGAAACCCGCGGGCGCTGTTTGTCGCCAACGTATTGCAAACGGCCGGCATAGCGTTCGCAATGGGTGGATACCTGCTAGGCGGTTTGCCAGGTTTCGTCGTCGGATTGGCGATTGGCCCGGTGATTGCCCATGGGTACATGGTCCGGCATATTCCCGCCCAACGTCGCGCCATGCTGATGCAGGGGGTGTGTTTTACCGTCGGCGGATTGGTGTACGCGATACCTGCAGTTTTGCTGGTGAACCTGGTTTCCGCCGGCGGAAACGCCTGGCTTTGGCCGGTGGCGGTCGCGGGACTCGCTGGCGGTCCGCTGGCCTTGGCAGCTTGGATCGTACGAAAGCGCGTCTGGGGTGGCAAGAAAGCCACGGCATCGATTCCGCCAGTCGCAGTTGTTGGGGGGGCAGGAACCTGATGGCTCGGGGACTCGATACGCGACTTCTCCAACCGCTGGTTCGTGCGAGCCTGGAGACCGGCAACACCAGCCGTTGCGGCTCATGTAAGGTTCTGAAGGGCCGGAGCGGGGCTCGCGGCATGCTGATGCGCGTAACGGATGCGGACGGGGCCTCGGTGATCGTAAAAGCCTGGGAGGCGCGGAGTCTGGCAGAGCGTGTGAAGTCAGTGCTTGGGTGCAGCATGGCGCGGCGCGAGTGGCGGGCGCATCGTCACCTGGAGCGATCAGGGCTCACCGTGCCTCAACTCCTGCAGTTCGTCAAGTTGCGGTGCAAGGATGGCCGGCATTTCGAGGCGATTGTGGTGGAAGACCTGGGCCCGACCAGGAATGGCCTGGTCTACCTGAAAGATCTGCTGGCGGCAGGGGATGATAACGGCATTCGACGTTTCGAAGAGCATGTCTCGGCAATGACCCGCCGCGTGCTGGAGGCGGGAATTGTCGATGTGGATCATCAGCTGCGGAACATCGTGGTCAATGGCACAAATCGGCCGATCCGGATTGACTTCGAGTGTGCGCGTCGCTTTTGGAGGGGCTTTCCACCGGTGGCGGACTATGGCCGAATGGTCGGCCGGCTGGTGGTGAGTCACGCCCACGCCTGTCAGCCGGAACTGAAGCGAACCGAATGCTTCGCCAGGCGGCTGGCGGAACACCTGGATCCGCCGCGGGCGGTCCTGGATTGCGCCGAAGCACAGATTACGCGCGAACTTGCGCGGCAGCGGGACAGAGCCGGGATTGATTCCCGACTGAATCTGAATTGGTGACACTTGGCTTTCACGGTTCCCATGGCACTTTTGGGCTGGCCGCTGCTGGTGATCGGGCTCTTTGCCACGATCCAGCCGCGGATAGCGGCGATGATCGCTTTTCTGGGTGCGTGGTTATTCCTGCCGATGGCGGGGTACGAGTTCTCGGGGATGCCCGGCTACGGCAAAATGGAGGCGGCCTCGTACGGTGCGATGCTGGGGATGCTCCTGTTCGATGCATCGCGCCTGGCAACGCTTCGGCTTACCTGGCTGGACATTCCCATCATCGTCTGGTGCCTGACCCCGATGGCCTCGTCGGTAGTCAACGGCTTGGGCGCGTATGATGGCGCTTCGATGGTGTACAGCCAAGTCATCTCATGGGGCATCCCGTACCTGATGGGGCGGCTGTACTTCTCCGATCTGGAGGGCCTGCGCGTGCTGGCGACGGGTATCCTGATCGGCGGCCTGCTCTATGTGCCGCTGTGCCTGTTTGAAATTCGAATGAGCCCGCGGCTGCATATCTGGGTGTACGGGTTCCATCAACACGAGTGGCGCCAATCGCGGGTTTTCGGCGGCTGGAGGCCGACGGTCTTCATGCAACATGGACTCGCGGTGTCGATGTGGATGACCACGGCATCACTGGTTGCGTTGTGGCTGTGGTGGACCAGGGCGACCCGGGAAATCTGGCGAATTCCAATGAAGTACATCGTGCCGGCCATGATCGGCACGACGATCTTATGCAAGTCAACAGGTGCAACTGCCCTCCTTGCGGTTGGGGCGGGTGCACTTGCCGTGGTCGGCCGGTTTCGTAGTACCGTCCTGATCTGGTGCCTTATTCTATTGCCGCTTATCTATATGGCCGTGCGCGCGCCAGGGCTTTGGGACGGCTCACACCTTCTCTATGCGGTTGAATCGATCGTGCCGGACAAAGAAGGGTCACTTCGCTACCGCATGGAGGCGGAGGACATTCTCAGCTGGCACGCCCTTCGCCAGCCGATCTTCGGCTGGGGCGGGCATAGTCGAAATCGACCTAGCGAGATGGGTGAGGACGTTAAAAATGTGGCTACCGACGGGCTGTGGGTCATCACGCTTGGTACGCGGGGCGCTGTCGGGCTTGTGGCACTGACGGCCACGATAATGCTTCCGGCGGTCCTGGTGCTCCGACGCCTGCGAACATCCTGCTGGATGAACGCGTCGACAGCTCCCCTTGGCGTTCTCGCGATCGTACTGACCGTGTTCATGATCGACAGCCTGTTTAACGCCATGTTGAACCCCATCTACGTGCTCGCGGCGGGGGGAATTGTCGGATCTTTATCGCTTCGGCCTGAAAGTCTGTGGCCGACATCGCCCGAGGTCGGCTATGTCGTACATACACGGTGTGTTCGAACTCCGGTGACTGCACGATGACAAGACAGCGAGCGTCTGCCACGGTAGCAGAGAACGCCCCCGTGACGCCAGCGGCGTTGCAGCGGGGACTGGCGGAGGTTCTGGATCGACTGGAAGAGCAGGTCGGCGAACGGTTGACGCTGGAGCCCTTGGGCAGGCTGAAGGAAGTGGCGGACGCGACGACGAAGGTGCTCCTGCGAACCCTTTCCGGGCAGCCGGCGGCGGTGATCATCTGCTCCAGGCCTGTCGCGCCGCAATTGGTCGCGCGCGGCACTCGACTGGCCGAGCAGATCCGCGAGATGATCGGTGAGCCACTTGGTGAAGCAATAATCCGGCCGATCGGTCATGGTGCGATCGATGGTCGGAGCTATGTCATCCTGCCGTACTGCCGCGATCTATCCGCCCGTCGGCCGATTCGCATCCTCCAGCGCCTTAGGATTCAGGGCCGTCTGTTCACGTGGCTGCGGCAGGCGAACGCAAAGGCAGCAGAAGCGTACGAGGCCGGACCAACTGTCACGCAATCCTATGCGGCGGCATTGGAGCATCTCGATCGGCAGCGGGTTTTAGGTGCCGAGATCCAGGCCGCGATCCGCCGGGCATCACGACGTCTTGCGTCCGGCAGGTGGCAACCGCGTCACACCTTCGACCACAACGACCTCTACCTGAGCAACATCATGCTCCCGTTTCGCTCACAGTTGGTTGGCCGGCCGCGATTTCCCTTTGTGCTGATCGACTGGGCGGGTGCGAATCCGAGGGGCTTCGGCATCTACGACCTGGTCCGATTCGCCCGGGCGGTCAACCTGCCATCGAGGTCCCTGCGTCGCGAACTCGCGGGCCATGGCACGGCGCTTCAGTGTGAGTTGCGAGATACCCCCGGTCACCTCCTGGCATCGCTAGGACGGCTTCACATGCACCTGGAGTACTTCCCAGAGCCACGTTTCGTGCAGACTGCCAATGCGTGCTGGACAACGCTAAACCGAGCGATGCTCCAGGGTTCTGGTCGTGATGACATCTGAAGTGTGCCTTTGTCGAGCTAGCCGACAATCTTGTTGATGGAGAGCAGTTGCGCCACCTTAAGCAGACACTCAGACGCAGCATCGGCCGGAGGGTCGAATGGGTGACATACGCCACGGGTGCGATGGCATGCGCAGCTCGGTTGGGGGGCGTTGATCGGCGGGGAGCTCTTGTCCTGATGTACCATAGCGTCGCGAAGGGTGATGCGAGCCGATTCATGGATCCCCGCAACCATGTCCCTGCAGCGGCCTTCGAGCAGCAGGTGACGTTCCTCGCGAGCCGCAGGAGAGTTGTTGCTTTGTCGGACCTGGTGAGCATGATTCGGTGTAGGCAGCCTTTGGCCCCCGATACGGTAGCGGTCACCTTCGATGACGGCTACCTCGACAACCTGGCGGTTGCCGCACCGATTCTCAAGCGGTACGGCGTTCCCGCAACCCTGTTTCTGCCGACGGGGTACATCGACCGCACTGAACCACAGTGGATCGACCAGGCGTACACGCTGTTCGAGCGGAGTTCGGCGTATTGCCTCGAGTGGGACGCGGACGGCAGCCGGCACAGCTTTGACCTGCGCCATCCGGCGGACCGTGCTGAGGCTTACAGGATTGTCTGCGGCCGCCTGCTCGTCGCCTCAGCCGACGAGCGGCGGGCCATGCTCACCGTGCTCCACGAGCGTCTCCGGCCGGCGGAGCAGCCCCCGAGGCTGACGCTCTCGTGGGATGATGTCCGCACACTGCTGCGGGAGTACCCGGGCTTCGAGATCGGCGGGCACACGGGCGAGCACCTGGACCTTACCCGCGCGTCCCCTGAGCAGGCATGCGCCGAGATGCGCAGTTGTATGGACCGCATCCGCGAGCAAACGGGCCGCCCACCGAGGCATTTTTCGTTTCCCTACGGTCGGACATCGGCCGGGCTACGGCGACTCGTGGCCGATGCGGGGTTTGACTCGGCGTGTGGAGGTGGCGGCGGGGATGCCGTGGTTCGGTCGACGACTGACCCGTATGCTTTGCCAAGGGTGAAAGCCCCAGCCGGCATGAAGCGATTTGCCGTGCTGACCAGTAGCGCCAACACCGGCTTCTGGCGGAGGCTTGGACGATGACCGGCAGCAAGCCCGAAGTCACCGCGGTGATCGTGACGTACCAATCGCGCCAGACGATCGCGGCTGCGCTGAATGCTCTGCACGAAGCGCACAGGGTCGGGCTCGCCGAGGCCGTCGTCGTGGACAACGCCAGCAGTGACGGCACGGCCGACTTCGTCGCCGCCCATTACCCCTGGGTGACGCTGGTGCGAAGCAGCGTGAACGTCGGTTTCGGCCGCGGTTGCAACCGCGGATTTGAGCATGTCGCTACGCCGTATGTTCTTATCCTGAACCCGGATGCGGTGCTGGATGTTGACGCCCTCCGGGTGCTGGTGTCATTTATGGATGGACAGCCCGGAGCCGGGATTGCCGCACCGGCGATTGTGGAGGGGGCCGGTGGTTCGCTACAGGCGGCCGGGCTGATGACGACGCCCGGGACACTGCTCCGCGGCACACTCGGCAGCACTCAGCCGTACCCCGACCGCCGGCCGATCGAGCCGGGGGGCGAGCCCTTCGCGACCAACTGGGTTTGCGGGGCCGCTATGTTGATTCGATCCGATATGTTCCGCTCTCTTGGTGGGTTCGATCCGCGGTTCTTTCTGTACTTCGAGGAAACCGATTTCTGCCGCCGGGCGGTGCGTCGTGGCGCCGAGGTCTGGGCCGTTGGTGAGGCTGTCGCCAGGCATATCGGGGGGGCCAGCGCGAAAGCAACCGGCGAAAAGACGCGATCAACATGCATTGCAGAGCACTACTATCGCAGCAGGTTCTACTACCTCGTCAAGCACTTTGGCTGGTTTCGAGCGGTCGGTGCGGAGAGCACTGTCGCCGCAGTGCGCCTGGTGCGCCGCTTGCGCGACCGGGCCATTGGTCGGACTGCAGCATGCGCCGCTGAGGGAACGCTCAGGCCGTTCCTGCGATTCCCTGCCCCGCCCCAGAACGTTTCATGAAGTACCACGTTTTAACAGGTCGGGGACTAACCGCTGATCTCGTCCGCCGATGGGCCGAGATCCAAGCAGCGAATGCAAACCTGGCGAGCCCGTACTTCTGTCCGGAGTTTACGGAGGCAGTGGCCAAGGTCAGGGACGATGTGTTCGTCGGCGTGTTAGAAGATGCAGGCCGGATCACCGGCTTCTTCCCCTTCCACCGCCGGCGCGGCGGGATCGGCCAGCCGATCGGGCTTGGTCTCTCAGACTACCATGGTGTGGTCGCCGCTCGCGATGCCGAGTGGGCCGTTGCTGACCTGCTAAAGGGATGCGGACTGATCCGCTATGAGTTCGATCACCTCCTGGTCAGTCAGCGAGTGTTCGCCCCGTACTGCCAAACGGTGGAGGACTCGCCCATCTTGGACCTGGCCGGCGGGTATCAAAGGTTCGAAGTCACGCGCGACAAGGCGGGGCGGAAGCAGCTACGGGAGATCGATCGCAAGCGTGAGAGGCTTGAGGCGGAAGCGGGGCCGCTGACGTTCATCAGCCACTCCTCGAGCGAGGATGTGCTCCGGACCCTGATGGAGTGGAAATCGGCCCAGTGCCGCGAGACGGGGACGATCGATTACTTCGGGCTGCCGTGGTGCAGGCAATTGATCCAGAGCATCCACGCAAGCCGATCCGCGTGCTTTGGGGGCATTCTCGCGTGCCTCTACGCAGGAGACAGGCTGGCCGCCGCTCACTTCGCCATGCGCTCCGGCGGCGTCTGGCACTCATGGTTCCCGGTGTACAACCACGAACTGCAGGCCTATTCACCGGGGCTAATTCTGCTGGTGGAGATGATCCGTGCGGCTGAGGTGGCCGATGTAGCCTATATCGACTTCGGTAAGGGTATTTCCACGTACAAGAGGCGTTTTATGACCGGGGCAATCCCCGTGGCTCGAGGCCGGGCCGAACTGCCGTCGCTACTGAACGGTGTCCGCCGCCTACGGGACCGGGTGGAGGAGTGGAGCCGGAAGTCTGTTCTACGCCCGATTCTTCGCCAACCCGGCCGGTTGATCAAGAACATGGAGCGTAAGAAACGATATGGCTGAGACCACAGCGAAGCAGACAAGCATGTCGGGTGAAGGAGCAAGCGCCGCCAGCACGCTCTTATCCCGGAGCCTGTTCGGCAGGGCCTGGCGGCGAGCGCTTTGGTTCTACCGGCGCAGGTTCCAGAACCGCTGCCACGTCTTCGTCCACCGCGGCCCGTTTCCGCCGGAGCATCGCGATGATTGCGCGTTCCACCGGTTTGACCGTTTCGACGACGTACCGCAGGATGTGCGGGATGCGGTCGTTGCGTATCGCGATGCCAGCCAACTGGAAATGGACGCGAAGGAGATCCGCGACGGCGCCACCATGTGGGGGGCCAGTTGCGATGGCGTGCTTGCCTCCGTCGTGTTCACCAGGCGGGGTCGCGATTTCCGCCGGTGGTTCCTCCCGCTTCGGCCCGACGACGTCGTCGTCTTCCGATTGCGCACGTACCCGGCGTTTCGAGGCAGGGGCTTGGCCCCGTCCCTGATGCGTCAGGCGCTGCACGAGTACATGCAGGAGGGAAATGACGCGTACATCGACTGCCGTGTATACAACAAGCCCTCCATCCGCAGCATCACGAAGACAGGCTTTCAACGTATCGCCACGATGAAGCCTATCAGGCGGGAAGAGGCGATCGGCCGGGGACTGAGATGAACGACGATCCTGCGGTATATGTGCTTGGGATGACCTGCAACGGTCTGTCTGTCGTACGAAACCTGGGAAGGCATGATGTTCGTGTCTACGCCGTGGATTCGCACGTGGACAAGCCGGGCCTCCGGACTCGCTACTGCACGAAGATTCTGGCGCCGACGAATATTATCGACGACGAGGGGCCTTGGCTCGACTTCCTGATCCGGCTCGCCGCTAGGGAGCGTGTCAAGCCGGTGCTGTTTCCAACCGAGGACGCCTATGTGCTATTTATAGCCAAGCATAGGGCGTTGCTCAGCCAGTACTACCAGTTCAACGTTGCCCCCGACAGCGTTGTGGATGCGGCCGTCAGCAAACTGGGCACCTACCGGCTGGCCGTCCAGTGCGGGGTGCCGACTCCGTGGACGTACCTGATCAGGACGCTTGCCGACTACGAGGCGGTGGCGGACAAGGTGACGTTTCCATGTGCCCTCAAGCCCTCGTACGCCCATGTGTGGCTCAAGAACTATCGGCCAGAGAAGCTGCTCGTCATTAACCGACCTGAGGATCTTCACAGTCACCTCGTAGCACTGGACAGACTCGGCATTGAGGTGGTGCTTCAGGAGATCATCCCCGGGGGTGATGACCACGTGTATGTGTTCACTGCTTACGTAGGCAGCGATGGAAAGTTACGGGATAGCGCGTGTCTGCGTAAGCTACGCCAGCAACCGGTCGACTTCGGCGTCGGCGCTTTCAACATCAGCGTGCACGCCCCGGACCTAAAAGATGTTGCGGAGAGACTGTTCCGCGCCTCGGGCTACAGGGGAATGGCATCGACGGAATTCAAACGGGACCAACGTGACGGGCAGTTCAAACTTATCGATATCAACCCAAGGACCTGCATGATCGGGGAACTGGCAATTGCCAGCGGCGTTAAATTGCCGTACTTATACTACTGTGACGTCTGCGGGATTGAGTACCGCTCTGCCAAGCCGCGCAGCACAGGAATCAAGTGGCTGTGCTTTGAGTGGGACTTGAGCAGCTTTCTCGAGTATCGGCGGAGGGGCAGACTTACCGCAATACGATGGCTGTTGTCCCTTCGAGGGCCGAAGGTCTATGCCTACTATGCCAGCGACGACTTGAAGCCTTTCATCGCGGCCTGCTTTAAGTTCTTCGGCCACGGATGTCGTTACGTGATTCGGAAGGTGCTCCCGAAGCAGGTGGCACGGCCGCACGAAGTGCAGGCTACGGCCGCGCGTCAGGGCGAACCGGTACGATGAGCGCTTCCTGCGTCAATGCTGAATCGCGACATCGGTGCGGCGTCGTTGTAATTGGCCGCAATGAGGGCGACAACCTGGAACGGGCGCTGACCTCCATTGCCAGTGAAGACCGCGCCACTGTTGTGTACGTGGATTCTGGATCGATCGACGGCAGCGTCGACCTGGCGCGTTCGATGGGAGTCAAAGTCCATGAGCTTGACTGCCGGAAGCCCTTCTCGGCCGCCCGGGCCCGCCGGGAAGGCTTGGAGGTGCTGCTCGATGCATGCCCGGGAATCGAGTACGTGCAGTTCCTGGATGGTGATTGCGAGATGGCGCAGGGCTGGCTTGAAGGGGCAGTGGGACATCTAGATGGATACGAGGATGTGGCGGTTGTGTGCGGAGCGCTCGCCGAGAAGCATCCCCAGGCGTCGGTCTATAACCGGATGAGCGCCCTCCAGTGGGAGGCGGCTACAGGAGACATAGAAGCCTGCGGCGGCATATTCATGATTCGCCTAAGTGCCTATCGAACGGCGGGAGGGTTCGATGACCGCCTGCTGACCGGCGAAGAGGAGGAACTGTGCCGCCGCGTTCGAAGGGCTGGGCATCGAATCGTTCGCATTAACCGGCCCATGGCGGTCCATGATTCCGGACTCACCCGATTCAGCCAATGGTGGGCGCGGGCGGTATGGGGAGGATTTGGTGATGCGATCAAGTTCACAACGGCCCCGTCCGAAACATGGACGGGGCGATTGGTACAGCTGCATAAGAGGTGTTTCTGGCCCGTGGTAGTCCCGCTTACCGCCCTCTGCGGAGGGATCGGCACGCTGTGGTCGGCGTGGTGCGTGGTGATCCCGATAGCGTGTCTGGCCGCATATGGCGCGCTTTTCGTGAAGATGGCGTTCTACCGGCTTCGCCTTGGTGATGCGGCGAGCGATGCAATGCTCTATGCATCTCTCATGATCGTCCGCAAGGTCCCCAACGCAATCGGTTTCCTGGGATATTTTGTGCATGGTAGCGACGGAGCGAGACGGCCGGACCCGCATGCGGCAACACGTCCGGTGGGAGTGATCGGGCAAGAGGCACCCGCGAGGGGGCGGCCTGAGTGATGCTGGAGGAAGCAGTCGTGGCCCGGCCGGAAGGCACCTGCAAGTCGATGCGCCATCGCCTACGATCGTGTCTGGATCGCGTGGCAGCATCCGCCGGCGTGCTGGCGTGGTACGAGCGGCGGATGCGCCGTGGCCTGACGATCCTGATGTACCATCGGGTGCTGCCGGCCGAGCAGTGCGTCGGTTATCCGCTTCAGTCTCTCGTGATGCCAGTGTCAGCCTTCTGCGGTCAGATGCGCTGGCTGGCCCGTCACTGCCGAGTGATGCCGGTGCGCGAGGCGGTGCAGGCCCTGGTGCAGGGCAGGCACAGCGAGCGGCCTTTGGTGGCAGTCACCTTCGACGATGGGTATGCGGATAACTGCGAGATTGCGGCGGGGATTCTCGAGGAGCACGGCCTGCGAGCGACCTTCTTCGTGACCAGCGGGTTTGTGGAGCAAGGGGAGCCGATGTGGTTCGACCGCGCAGCAGACGCCTGGATGCGGCTGTCAGAACGGTACCGGCTGGAACTGCTCCGATCTTTCTCTGGAACAAGTGCAATCGGCAATCGCTGCGGGCGAGGAGATGAGATAAAGCCCTGGATGGACCAACTGAAGCACATGCAGCTGGACCATCGACTCAGATGGCTCCGGGGAGCGGAACAGCGGGCTGGCCGGACAATCCGAAGGCACCTGTATCGTCCAATGACGCCGGCTCAGGTCGTCCAGTTGCATCAGAGTGGCCACGAGATCGCCTCTCACACGGTGACGCATCCCATCCTGCCCCAGTTGAGCCTGCAGGAGTGCCATCGTGAGCTGACGGAGTCCCGCGAACAGATTGAGCGGTGGATCGGTGCCGAAGTCGTCGGTTTTTGCTATCCCAACGGCGACCTCGATGCATCTGTGGAGGCTGCTGTCGGGCGTGCGGGATATCTGTACGCCTGCACGACAGCGGCGGGTCTCAACCGACAGGGGGTGTCGCCCACACGACTTTCACGCCTTGCGATCACCATGCAACGCACAGTTTGTGGCCGGGGCAACCACGATGAACTCGGCTTCCGTTCGGAGCTGTCGCAGTTGCGGAACGCATGGCGGTAGATGTCATGCACCAGGGCGCCACCGGTGATCGAGATGATGACTGATATGACCGCGACTACCGTTCAGAATATGTCAAACGCCCTTCCGGCTCCACAAGTCAGCGATGGGCTGCTGCACGTAAGCGTCATCGGAGTCGGCAAGATCGCGGAGGAGCATTTGCGCTTCCTGGCTGCCGCGCCTGGTGTTGACCTGGCGGCCATCTGTGATCTGTCGCCGGCTTTGGGGAATCATATCGCTCGCCGTGTAGGGGCGGGTCACGCGTATACCGATTACGAGCGGATGCTGCACGAGGTGCGGCCTGACGTAGTCCATGTGCTCACGCCGCCCCATACGCATGGCAAGCTCGTCCGCGACTGCCTTTGCGCCGATGCACACGTGATTGTGGAGAAGCCCATCGCGCCCAGCAACAGCGAGTTCCAGGAACTCTGGGCGCTGGCCCGGCAGCGAAGCCGTTGGCTCGTGGAGGATCACAACTACCGCTTCAATCGGCCCATCCTCGAAATCGAGCGGGCTGTCGGACAGGGCCGCCTGGGCGATGTGCGTGAAGTCGAGGTGCGCATGGCGTTGAGCATCCGCGGTTCCGGCGGGCGATATGCTGACGCCAACTTGCCTCATCCCAGCCATCGGTTGCCGGCGGGCGTTCTCCATGAGTTCATCACGCATCTGTGTTACCTGCTGCTTCGATTTGCGCCTGACGTGGAGCAGGTGACGGCAGCTTGGCGCAACTGTGGCGGGGGAGACCTTTTCAAGTACGATGACCTGGACGCCCTCATCACAGCCGGTCCCGTTCGCGGCCGGCTCCGCTTTACGTGCCAAAGCTCGCCCGACTGCTTCACGGTTTATGTACGGGGTACCAGGGGCTGGGCGGAGACGGACCTGTTTCAACCCTATCTACGGATGGTAACGCCGAGGCCGGGGGGGGCCAAGCTGAGTCCCCTGGTCAACCATTTTGCCAACGGATGGAACCTCATGGGCAGCAGCATCGTAGGGTTTGCGAACAAGGTTCTGCAGCATACCCCCTACGAGGGGCTGCACACGTTTCTGAACCGATGCTACCAAGCCCTGCAAGATGGGGTTGAACCGCCTGTTGGTTACCAGGACATGGATCGCGCCAGCCGGCTCATTGATGCGCTGCTCGATCCGGCGAATCGCGTATGAAACTTCTGATCACGGGAGCAAACGGATTTCTCGGCCGGCACGTGGTGCTGGAGGCGCTGCGACGCGGCCATGCGGTGCGCGCTGTGGTCCGGCCGGCGAGTGATATCTCATTGCTGCCATTCGCCCAGCACCCCGCCGTGGAGTTTGCCCGCCTGGATCTGCGGTCCTCTCGCGGTCTGGCCGAAGCGTGCGCAGGCGTGGACGCCGTGCTTCATGTTGCGGCTGCCAAGGCGGGCGACTTCTATGCCCAGTTTGCCGGTACCGTCATCGCCACGGAGAACCTGCTGGCCGCGATGGACCAGGTCGGGGTTTCGCATATCGTGGCCGTCAGCTCCTTTTCCGTCTACGACTATAGCCGACCGCGGTCTTTTCAGCGACTGGACGAAGATTCGCCGCTCGAGGCTCATCCGGCCGACCGCGACGAATATGCCCAGACCAAACTCATTCAGGAGCAGCTCATTCGCGATCATGCCCAAGGGCGAGGCTGGCGGTGGACCATCCTCAGGCCGGGCGTCATCTTTGGTCCCGGCAATCTTTGGACGGCGCGACTGGGAGCCCAAGCCGGCAGCTGTTGGATCCGCATCGGCGGTTGGGCGACGCTGCCCGTGACCTACGTGGAGAATTGTGCTGAGGCCATCGTGCTGGCAGCCGAGCACGTTGCCGCGAGTGGTAGGATCTTCAACGTCGTCGATGATGACCTGCCGACGCAGCGAGCTTACGCGGCGGCCCTGAGGGCGCAGTGCTCGCCTCGGCCCCGGATCGTGCCGGTCGCGTGGACGCTCATGCGTGGCCTGGCGGGGCTGGCGCAGATGAGCAACTCGCTGTTCTTTCGTGGCCAGGCGAAGGTTCCCGGCATCCTCGTGCCGGCAAGGCTCGACGCCCGGTGCAAGCCGCTGCGATTCACGAACCAGCGGCTGAAGCAGGCATTGGGTTGGAAGCCGCGCCACGCATGGCGCGAGGCGCTGCGCAGAAGTGTTTCGTCATCGAGCGGTGCACCGGGCATGCAGAGCCTGAGCGTTGCGAAGTGTGACAGTGATTGTTTGGCGGGCAGAGCATGAACAGTCGCGGACGGATACCCCAGACAATTGCCTATCACATGGGCGAGTACCCCCGCGTTACCGACACCTTCATCCAGCGGGAGGTGGCGGCGTTGCGGCAGCGGGGGATCGATGTCGTTACGTGTTCGGTCCGCCAGACGAGCGCTGAGCATCATATTGGCCGCGAGCAGCAGGAAGAGGCAGCACGAACGTTCTACGTCCAGCGGGCGGCGCGGTCGCCCCTGCGGCTCTTGGCCGCCCATCTCCGGGCTTCTTTTCGTTCCCCGGTCCGGTACGGAGCCGCGATACGCCTCGCTTGGCGCCTCGCCTGGCCCGGCCTGAAGGGCAGGCTGTGGAATATCGCCTATTTTCTTGAGGCCGGCGTACTGACCGACGAACTGCGGCGCAGGGGGGTGCAACATCTGCACAACCATGGAGGCAATTCCAGCTGCTCTGTTGCCTTGCTCGCAGCCACCATGGGGGGGATCGGCTTCAGCTTCACCGAGCACGGTTCGGCAATCTTCTTCGAGGCCGCCAAATGGCGGCTCGACCTCAAGGCGGCACATGCCCGCTTCGTCGCCTGTATCAGCGACTTCTGCCGCAGCCAGGTGATGCTCTTCAGCCGGACAGAACACTGGCAGAAGATGCATGTGGTTCACTGCGGTGTGGATCCAACCCTATTCCAGGCACGGAGGCACCAGAACCCAGCAAGGCAAGTTCTCTTCATCGGCCGACTCGTGGCCGTCAAGGGGCTACCGTTTTTGATCGAAGCATGGGCAAGGATCGCGCGGCAGTTTCCGGAAGTCGTGTTGAAGGTTGTCGGCGACGGTCCGGATCGTCAGTGCCTTGAGCGCCGAACCGTCCAACTGGGCCTCGCGGACCGTGTGGTTATTACCGGCAACCAGTCCCAGGAGCAGGTGCGGGCGCATCTTCGGGAGTCGGACCTGTTCGTGATGGCCAGTTTTGCGGAGGGTGTGCCCGTTGTGGCGATGGAATCGCTCGCGGCCGGTGTGCCGGTGGTGGCGACGCGCGTCGGGGGCATGACCGAACTGGTCGAGGAGGGAGTGACCGGATTGCTCGTGCCGCCAGGCAACGCCGATGCGCTCGCTGAGGCTTTGGCTCACCTGCTGGATGATGCTGCGACGAGACAGCGGTATGGAGCAGCCGGGCGTGCGAAAGTGGAGAGGGAGTTCGATGTGACGTGCGAATCGGGCAAACTTTGCCGCCTGTTCATGGGGATCCTTGGTGATGCCGAGGCATGCACCATCATCGATCCCCTGGAAACGCTTAAGGAGAGTGCATTGTGAAGGGTCGCCGTTATGCGCTGATTACACCCTGCCGGGATGAGATGGAATTTGCTCGCCGGACCCTTGACTCCGTCACCAGCCAGAGCGTCCTCCCCACCCTCTGGGTTATCGTCGATGATGGCTCGACCGATGGAACGCCGGCCATCCTGGCCGAATATGCCGCGCGGCATGACTGGATCCGGATCATCCGGCGCGAAGACCGTGGCCGGCGCAGTGTGGGGCCGGGCGTCGTTGATGCTTTTTACGCCGGCTACCAAACCATCCAACCAGAACAGTTCGATTACATCTGCAAGCTCGATCTGGACCTCGACCTGCCGCCGCGATACTTCGAGGTCCTCATGCAGCGCATGGAGGCCGACCCGCGGATTGGGACTTGCAGCGGTAAGCCCTACTTCCCTGCCCCATCTAACGTGGCGAAGACCTTCGATGGCAAGGTGATCAGCGAGGCCTGCGGGGACGAGATGTCCGTCGGCATGACAAAGTTCTACCGCACCGACTGCTTTCGAGAGGTCGGCGGCTTTGTCCGCGAAGTTATGTGGGACGGCATCGACTGCCACCGCTGCCGGATGCTCGGCTGGGTTGCGTGCAGCTGGGACGATCCCGAGCTGCGTTTCCTGCACCTGCGACCTATGGGGTCGAGCTATAAAAGTGTATGGACGGGTCGGATGCGACACGGATTCGGGCAGTACTTCATGGGAACCGGGCCAATGTACATAGTGGCGAGCGCCGTGTTTCGGCTGAGGCACCCGCCAGCGGTGCTTGGCAGCTTCGCAACGCTTTGCGGGTATTTCTCTGCAATGCTTCGACGGGTACCGAGATACGCCGACGCAGACTTCCGCAGATTTCTTCGGTCATATCAGAGGCAGTGCCTCCTGTTTGGCAAGCGAACGGCCACCCAGCGGCTTGATGCCAGGGCAACCGAAGTGCAACGCAAATGTTGTACGTCGCAAGCCGAACCTCAGCGTTGATGCGGTTCGGTCTTCTCGCGAAGACATAGACCTGCAAAGTCTGCAACTACTGAATGGGGGTATCACCAGTGAATCAGGTATTAAAGACAAGACTCGTCCGTTTAGGCGTCGTGCTGGCGGTCGTGCTGGCTGTCGGCGTCGGCGGCTATGGGTTCCACAAGTACCGCAAGCGGACGATGATCCGCCAGGCCCATGCGGCCGGACTGACTGCCTACGAGGCTGGCAAGTGGACCGAAGCAGCCAACCAGCTCGGCAGGTATCTGGCGGCCAATCCGCGGGACGTCGACGTGCTGACGAAGTACGCCGATGCCCAGATGCAGCGCCGGCCGCAGTCCAAGGGCTCGGTCCAGCAGGCGGCGTCGGCCCTGGAAAGCATCCTGCGGATCGACCGCGGCCAGCCGGCGGCATCGGAGAAGTTGGTCCGGTTCTACCTGGCAATGCGTGCCCCGATCGATGCCGAGCGGGTGGCAAGGGCATGGTCCGAGGCACACCCGCAGGATATGGAGGCCAAACGCCTGCTGGCAGCCGGCCTGATCCCCCAGCAGAAGTTCGACGAGGCGGTCACAGCACTCGAAGACGTGATCGCCGCCGACCCCGGCAATGCCGATGCGGCGAGTCGCCTGGCGTTTCTGCGCGTGACCCATCAGAAAGAGGACGTGCAGGAGGGCCGCAAGCTGCTCGATGCCGCCGTACAGGCCAAGCCGGACTCCCCCGGGGCCAGACTCGCCCGCGCCCAGTTCCTGCTGGCTGCCGGCCAGTATGCGGATGCCCGCGCTGATGTCGAAGCGCTTGAGCGGATGGAATTGACGGACCCCGGGGTGATCCTCAATCTCGCGGACGTGCTGGCGACAATGGGTTTCTACGACAGGGCAGAGCTGCAGTGGAATCATGCCGAAAAGGCCTTCCCATCCAAACCCGAGGTATACGTCGCCAGAGGCCAGATCCTGCTCCAGACGCGCGATACGGAGGCCGGCGCCAAGCTGGCGGATCGAGCCATGGCGGCCCCGCTGGGTGAGCAACGCCTCGACGTGCTGCCGCTGGTGGCCGAACTCTACGCCGCCGCGCAGCAGCCGCAAAAGGCCAACCAGTGCATCGCCCAGCTGCAAGACATCGACACCCCTTCACACGTGCTGCTATACCTGCAGGGGCTGGTCTCCCTGGCTGAAGGCAGGACTCGCGACGGCATTAATACGCTGCAGGAATCGATCAAGCGGGCCCCGAAGATCGCGCGGGCCCACCTCGCCCTGGGACGTGCACAGGCCAGCGGCGGCAATCTGCAGGAAGCGGCACAATCCTACGAGGAAGCGATGCGACTGCCGGGCGGTTCTACGCCCTACACCCAGGTGGAACTGGCTCGCATCTACGCCTCCCTGGGACGCTGGGCGGATGCCGCACAGGCGGCACGAAGCGCGGAACGGCAGGCCCCGCTCAATGCCCGGATCCTGCTGACAAGTCTCGAGATGCAGGCTCTGGCCGCCCGACCCGGCGGGGATCAGCCAGACCCCACCCTCATCAATGATCTCTATGCCCGCGTCCAGCGTTTCGCGTCGCGAGCCCCCGACGAACTCCGCATCCAGATCCTGCTGGCCAGGCTGGCAGCGTGGCGGGGCCAGTTGGATGAGGCCGCGGGCATCCTGGCTACGTTCGAAAGCGACCCCGACAAGAAGGTTGCCGCACGAACCGCGCTATCGCAGATCTACGCCGACGCCGGCCAATTCGACGACGCCATCAAGCAGTGCCACACCGCCATAGAAGCGGCCGAACCCGACAGGAAACCGGGCCTCCAGGTCCAGCTCGCGGATCTGTACGCGGCCGCCGGCCGGCAGGACGAGATGGCCGCGATAGCCGACTCGCTGGCCAAACAAACACAGGGCAACGCCGATTCGGCCCTGCTCGTCCATCTCGCCGAATCATTGGCCAGGACCGGCCAGCCGGACAAGGCCCGTGAGCTGCTGATCAAGGCAGCCGCGAACAATCCGCAGGACCTCCGTTCGCGTGTGATGCTGCTGTCGATCGGCTCGAATGACGAGGCCACCGTCGATCGCCAGGAACTCGTCGACCAGATCAAGGACATCGAGGGCGACAGCGGCCGGAACTGGCGGATCTGGCAGGCCCGGATCTGGTTCGAGGCGGATGACTGGCAGAGTCACCGGGACCGGATCGAATCGTTGCTGACCGACTCGCAGTCGAGATTCCCGAACGCAGACGAGTTCACGTCGCTGCTGGCCATGCTGTACGACCGGACCGGCCAGACAGACCAGGCCGTAACCCTCTACGAACGGGCCTGCATGGCCCGGCCGAACGACCTGCAACTGGCGACGCGGCTGCTGAGCGCAGCGACCAAGGCGGGGCAGTACGCCAAGGTCGACCAGGCATTGAGCCGCTTTCCCGCCGACGAGCCAACGCTGCAGCCGTATTACATCGATCAGGCCCTGCGCAAGGGCCAGACGGACCGGGCCAGCCAGATGCTCGAGGCCCGCCTGAAAGCGGATCCGCAGGACTATCGCGCCCGCCTGCAGCTAGCCGGCCTGAAGCGTGCCACGGGTGACACGGCAGCGGCTTCCTCCCTCCTGGAAGAAGCCGCCCGTGTCGCCCCGGATGCCGTCGACGTATTGGCGGCCCGGGTCGAGCTTCATGTATCGCTCGATGAGCACGACCAGGCTTTAGCCCTTTGCAACGAAGCCCTCGCAGGCAAGACGACCCCGGAAGCACTCGTGCTGCGGGCGTCCACGTACGAGGCGATGGGCAACGTGGATAAGGCCCTCGCCGACTGGCAACAGGTCGCCGGAATCGATGACTGGGCCGAACGGGCCTGCCTGGCGAAGGGACAGGTGCATGCTCGCCGGGGCGAGGTGAAGCAGGCGATCGAGATCTGGCGGGAAGGCCTCCTGCAGAACCCCGATTCGTACGTGATCGGCCGGGCACTATCAGCCGCCCTACTCAGCGGCGATGATCAACAGCAGAACGAAGGGGTTGCCCTGCTCGAGAAACTGCTGCAGGACAGGCCTGACGATATGAACTTGCTGATGATCAAGGCCGAGCTCAAGGACCGCACCGATCCCGAGCAGGCAAAGGCCATTTACACGAAGATCGCCGAAGCGCACCCGTCAGCCGGCCGGGCATTCGAACGACTTGCGAGGATGGCCCTGGACAGCGGCCAGAGCGGCCGTGCAACGGACCTGGTCGAACGGGGGCTTATCGGCAGTCCGAATAACGCTTCCCTGCTGTTCCTCAAGGCGGGCCTGCTGGCGGACGACAGCCCGGGCCGGGCGGCCGCCGTGGCACGGCAGGTGCAGACTCTCGCCCGCCAGGCACTGACGGCACAGCCGAATAACGAGAATGCCGCGGTAGCCTTGGCACGGGCTACGGCGATGGTTGGGGATCCCGATGCGGCCATCAAGGATCTGCAGGCCTTCGTGGATCAGCAGCAATCGGGCACCCATACGGACGCCCGCCTCACCCTGGCTGACCTGTACATGGCCACCCGGAAGTTCACCGAGGCCGATAACCTGATCAAGCAATGCCGCGATGCGGCACCGGACGATCTGCGGCCACTGCTCGCGAGGATCGAATGGCATGCCCGCCAGGACCAGTGGCAGCCGATTGCGGATCTGGCACGGCAGTTCCGCGCAGAAAACCCGGACGATCGGTACCTCACGATGGTGGCTGCTCAGGCTCTGCTGGCGATTCCGGAGCCTGCGGCTACCGAGGCCGCTGTCGAACTGATGGCCGCAGCCGCCGAGCATGACCCCGACAATCCGGACCTACTGGGATCACTGGGACTGGCCTACTACCAGCTGGGTCGGGCGGAGGACGCCAAGGCGACCTTCCGCCGCGGCCTGCAAGCAGCCCCGGGCGACGTCGGCATGACCAATAACCTCGCATGGATCGTTTGCGAAGCCGACAATGACCCCAAAACCGCTGCTGACCTCGTCAAAGGTGTTGTCGACACGGACGACGGAACGTCCGATTTTGCCTCCCTCCTGGATACGTCCGGGGTGATCTTCTATCGGCTCGCTGCTGATGGCGGTTCGCAGGACGACCTCCGGAAATCGCGGGAATACCTCGAGTCGTGCCTCGCGCATCAGCAGGTTGCCGCGTCCACGAGGGTCGCTGCCACCTTCCACCTGGCCCGCACTCTGACAAATCTGGACCAGGACCGAAGCCGGGATTTGCTTCAGGCCCTTCTGAACGATACAGACAAGAAAGCGATGTTGTCTGACCAGGATATAACGGAGGCGACGCAGTTGCTCAAACAACTGCAGGCCCGGGCACACGCCTCGGCAGAGGTTTCGCCCTGATTACTCAGGCATGTCCTGAAACAGGACGATAAATACGCCAAGCGGTATCTCCGGTTCACCGTGAGGCGGTCGCACGGAAGAGATGTTCCGCAGGCCCTGACGATTTATTGATATGCACCTACGGCGTGGATGCCGCGGGGGAGATGTGATGTCGCAGCAGGTGATCGAGTCCATTGATACACAACGTCTTGCCGCCCTTGGCTTGCCCGGCCATGCGTCCGCTGAGCCGCCGCCCCAGGGGTTGGGGCCCTTGCTGGCGATCCTCCATCGGCGGTGGAAGCTCGTGCTGGCGCTCTGGCTGCTCGTCGGCCCGCTGGGGGCAGCAGCCGTATTCCATCGCGAGAAACCCACCTACACGGCCACCGCATACGTCGAGGTCGCACCGATCGTACCGGCCATCCTCTACGACGACGAAAAGCCGATGCCCCTGTTCGACATGTACCTGAACACGCAGACGCAGATGGTGAGCAGCCACCAGGTGCTCACGGCAGCGTTGGCCGATCCCTTCACAAAGGACCTGCCGGTGTTGCAGGAAAAGGATCCGATGACCGAACTGCGGAAGGGCCTGCGTGCACGCGTGGTCCCCCGCACACACCTGATAGAGATCAATGTCACGCGCCCCACGCCCGGTGAGGCAACCCAGCTCACCAAGGCCGTGCTGGACGCGTACATGGTACGGGCAGGCCGCGCCGACGAGGCACAGGATCGAAATGCCAAAGATCTGCTGGAAAAGACGCGCGAGCAGCTCCGTACCCAGCTGGACCAGCAGAGCAACGAAATCCGCCGGCTCGCCCAGGCCTACGGCACGTCCAGCGATACCATGTTCGAGATCCTTCGTGAGAGCCTCGAAACGTACTCCCTCGAGACCAAGCAGGAACTGGAGCGGGCGGACCTGGAAATCTTCCAGCTCCAGGAGCAGCTCAGGCAGATGGAGAAGGGCCACGCCCCGACCTCTCAGCCCGGCCAGTGGTATGAGATGCGCCGCCAGGCGATCGAACTGGCCCCGGGCGTCCAGATCATGCAGCGAGACGTGCACGATGCAGCCGCGAAAGTCGCCCGGCTGCGGGCCGCCCTCGGACCGGACCACGAACAGACCGCCCGGGCCCAGGCCGAACTCGACCAGCGCAAGACCGAACTCGAGCAGGAACGCGACCGTGCCACCGCCGAGGTCGATCGCGACCTTGCCGAAAGAGAGCAGGAACGTCTCGAGCAGATGAAGGCCCGTCTCCAGAGCGAACTGGACCTGGCGACGCGACGGCGCGAGGTGCTCAAGCAGCGGGTCGAGACCCGTGACGCCGAAGGCATGAAGATCGGCCAGCAGGGGCTCGAAATCCAAAACCTCCGCGAACAGCGCGATCTGACCAGGCAGGACTACGAACGCGTCCTCGAACGGATCAAGCGGCTCGACATCGAAGGCCAGCGGCCGGGCCGCATCAGCATCGCCTCCAACCCCGAAATCCGCCCGGACGGCATCAAGGACAAGCGGTTCAAACTCGGCGGCGCCGCCTTGTTCGGGGCCTTCTTCTTCGCCGCATTCGTTGCCCTCGTCCGCGACCGCATCGACCCATACCTGCACGACATCAAACAGGTCGAGGACGTCGCCGGCCCCCGCCTGCTGGGCACCATACCCGCCGTACTGGATGTGCAGGCCGGCCGCGTCAGCAGGGAGCAGTACCAGGAAAGCTTCCGCGTGATCCGCGCCAACCTCACCGCCGCCGGAGACAACGGCAAGCCCCTGCGCTCCCTCCTGGTGACCAGCGCCCAGGCCGGCGAGGGCAAAACGAGTCTCGCCGTCAGCCTGGCAATCAGCCTCACCGAGTCCGGCAAACGCATCCTGCTGATCGACGGCGACCTCCAGCTGCCCCAGATTGCCCGGCTACTCAGTCTCGACGGCCCCTGCGATCTCAAGGCTGTGCTGCAGGGCCGAACCTCGCTCGGCGATGCGGTCGTCGCCTCCGGGATCAAAGGACTTGATGTCCTCGTCAGCCACCGCAACTGCCAGAGCCCCCAGGGCATCCTGAACACCCAGTTTGCCATCGATTTGATCAACCAGGCGACCGGCACGTACGACTGCGTCGTCGTCGACTCGCCCCCGGCCCTGGGTGCCGCCGATGCCCTGTTCTGGTCCCAGGCCACCGACGGCGTGATCCTCGCCTCGATGGTCGGCCAGTCGGACCGCAAGGCCGTCAAGGTGGCCTGTCAACGGCTTCACTCGGTCAGCGCCCGGCTGCTCGGCTCGGTCATCGCCAACGTCCCGTTCCGCCAGGGCAGCTACTCCTACTCGACCAGCAATTACCGGTCCGCCGGCCCCGAACAGCCCGGCATCACCAAAGAGCCCCAGCGAACACCGCCACTGGTCTACCTGCCGGACAACAGCAAGCCCGATAACGAAACGCAAGCCTGACTTACGGGGGGATAGACAGCCTGTATCCATTCACCCGCCGGGGGAAGCAGGCCGTCATTGCATATCTCGACCACATCGACGACTGGGTGACCGGCGGCGACTCCGTGCTGTACAGCATCCCCGCCCCGGGCGCCTTCGCGCTTGGCGCGATCGGGATACTCCTCGTTGGCATGCGCCACCGACGCAGCGGGACCAGGCCGCCTGACGAACAGCCGCACAGCCACTCCGCACGTCACCGGCAGCACGACAGACACCCTCCCGCCTGCCAAGCAGCAGGTGCCGACGCCGCTAAGTCCCATAACAGGCGGCGGTTGGCAATTTTTTTACAATTACGGCGTCCCATAGCACTGGCGCTTGCATTAAGGGCCCCATGACGATAGGATGAGGGGTGTCAAGGTGTCATTTCGTCCCGCGCGTGAGGCACCCGCGTGCATGTAAGGGTTCGAGGGGAATATGGTCCACGGCCGCGACATCTTGGGTCGGCTTGCGACGCGGGGTCGGTGCGCCGTATGGGCGGCTGCCTGGCTTCTTGCAGCTGTCGTGCCGTCGGCCCGCGCGGGCTTGGCATCGCCACCAGATCCCTTCTTCAGGCCCGCGATAGCGGTCACCGATACAGCACCATCCGACCTCCAGACGATCCTGCTGGCGGAAACCCCGGACGCCCCGCCGGCCTTCCGGGCGGACATGCTGGCCCAGCCGCACGGGCTGACCGACCTGCCGACGCCGTCGATGTACAACCCTGCCGGCCCGTTTGCGGCCGATTCTCATAGCCGGGACGACCCGCAACAGGTCCGCGAACTCCCCCCGCCGCCGAGCAGCATGGTGATCGCCCTGTCCGGCTTCGCCACGTTCGGGGCGTTCCGCCTGGCCCGATCCGTCAAGGACATCCGCCTGCCTTCGCTACCGGAGTGGTACCATGGGGGGGCACCCGAGCAAATCGGCCACGCCACCCCGTGGCCCCCCGACGCCAACCGTAGCCTCGTGCCGACCTGCTGGTACGAGGCAATTGCCTCGGTGCTCGACCCGCCTGAAACCTGGCTTTACCAGTGCCAGCCGGAAAAGGATACCTGCTGGCTAATCTTGCATTTCATTCCAACTATAGCTCCTCGCAGTCCGCCTTGCAGCGCAGTCTTCCCGGCTTAGTCGTCGGGCTGACGCCAAGGCCACTACGCCGATTGCCAATGGCGAGTACAGGGCCGCGCGATAGCCCTCTCTGAAGACTGTGAGAAAAGGAATATCTTTTTCAGGAGCCTTACAAAATGTCACGTACACAGAAATTAATGGTCGCAATGGCGGCAGTCGCCTGTCTCATGCTGCCGGCAGCAAGCTTTGGTGATTTCATCAACGTCCGACCGCCGCTGAACAACGCCGATTTGAGTTCCCTGCAGGGCACGTTTGATAGCATAACCACTAACGGAAATGTCGATGTTGGCCAGCAAAGCGGTCACGCCCTCTTTGGACCCACCGCTGGCTCGGGCGCTGTCGCTACCATGGTGATCGAGTTGGCTGGTTTGGGGCAAGGCCACAGCTTCGGTATCTATCAAGCCGGAAACCACGGGAATTCCGTCACGGTGTTCACCGACCAGGCAACAGACCCTGAGGCAGAAATCAAATTCATGGCCGACGGAAGCGTCTACGTCAACAAGGTGCATGCTGGAGATGGCTTCCGAGGCGTCTTCGGGTTCTACCTTAGCAGCGGAACTGACACATGGTACACAGAGGACAGTCTCAACTCAGGCGCAGCACGCGCCTTGGTGTATCAGGGGGATAGCGACAACCCGCCGGCAACACTAGCAATTGCCGGTGGCTGGCCTGGAGCTTTTACTTCGACCGACTGGTTGTTTGGGTGGGAAGTTGGTGACGTGTCAAGCTCCGCCACCCCTGATTACAACGATTTTGTGGTGTTCGTCACTGACGTTCAGGCTGTGGTACCGGCTCCGGGCGCCATGATCTTGGGCGCCCTCGGCCTTGGCCTCGTCGGCTGGACGAAGCGTCGCAGAGCCTAGACTCATTCATTCGGGCTAATCGCGCGAAAGGCGCCAGCCCGGAAGGCCGAATCAGATCGCCCCGGCGAGCAGATACGCTCGCCGGGGCGGTTTGCATATACATGCCGGTGAAATCCTCTTCCTGGGCCAAACATCAGCGACATCCCCGGCCTCTACATATTTCACGCATGCCGATGCATGCCTACCCGGTATATCATGTACAGGGAAGAGGGATATTCCGTGTCTTGCGTGTCTGGTGCCCGCAGCAGCGGACTGGTGACGTGGATGGTGGACGCGTGGGCGGGCCGGCCGCTGCGTTGGACCAGGACCGGGAACGTCTGCTTGTGCACAGCTCTTTGCCGGACCGCTGCGCAGCAGTGCCTCAACGGGGGATGCGATTCTGCAACAACATGTTGATCTGTGGCAACAAGGCAACGATTTTCAGCCTGACGTTGGGTGGGATTCGCGGGTCGCACGAACAACTATAAGTCATGCCTTGTCCGTTGATTACGGGCCTTCCCCTGTCCAGGCGAAAACAAAAGAATCGGCATGGCACTCGACTTGCCGGTCGCAGATATTGCCGGTGCCCGGGCGGTTGCCAGTCGATTATTGCAGATGTTTCTGAAACATGAAAAGGAGCAATCATGAGTATCAAGGCAGGGACATGGGTAGCGGCAGCGTGCCTGCTGTCGGCGAGCATCGCCAATGCGGTGGTGATCGAGACGGTGCCGGTGGGGAATCCGGGGAATGCAGCGGATACACGGTATGATGCTGCCGGATTCGGGGCGGTCGACTACACCTACAGCATCGGCAAGTACGAGGTGACGGCCGGGCAGTACACGGAGTTCCTCAATGCAGTGGCCGGTGTGGATGCCTACGGGCTCTACAACCCGAACATGTGGTCCAGCCAATACGGCTGCAAGATCGAGCGGAGCGGCGGCGGGACGGCCACGGACCTCTACACATATACGGTGGCCGGGGAATACGCGAAGCGCCCGGTCAACTACGTGAGCTTCTGGGACAGTTGCCGGTTCGCCAACTGGCTGCACAACGGGCAGCCCAGCGGCACCCAGGACATCTCCACGACCGAGGATGGCGCGTACACGCTGACGGCGCAGGGGATAATCAATAACACCGTGACCCGCAACGGTGATTGGCAATGGGCGGTGACGAGCGAGGACGAGTGGTATAAGGCGGCATACTACGGCCCGGCCACGGGCAGTTACTACGATTATCCCACGGTGAGCAACAGCGTTCCGAGCAATGACCTGATCAACCCGGACCCCGGGAACAATGCTAACTTCAACCAAGGCGGTTACACAATCGGGGCCCCGTACTGGACGACGGAGGTCGGAGAGTTCGAGAATTCCGAAAGCCCCTACGGCACGTGCGATCAAGGCGGCAACGTTTGGGAATGGAACGAGGCGGTGCTGTCAGGCTCGTCTCGGGGCCTGAGGGGCGGGTCGTTCGGCGACTACGGCCGCGACTTGTGTGCCTCCGAAAGGTACATCACATACCCCGTATACAAGAGCTTTGGCATCGGGTTTCGAGTCGTCAAGGTTCGCTCGCTGGCCGATTTCAACGGCGACGGCGCGATCAACGCAATTGACCTGCTGATGCTGGCCCGTTCGTTCCCGACCAGTGCGGACGATCCGAACTACAACCCGCTGTGCGACATGAACGGCGACGGCCTGATCAACGCCATCGACCTGCTGATGTTCGCGCACCGGTGGAACTCATAGATGCCGTGTCAGCTCGAAGGCCGGCTCGGCCCGCCGGAGCTCCAGAAACTGCTGATGGCGTGCGAAGACCAACTTATCGTAGGGAGCCCAGCCGTCGTGGATGAGCGTGCCGGCATGCCGCCGGCCTTACGGGCGGCTATGCTGGGCCAGCCACCCCCGGGGGCGACCGGCCTGCCGACGCCGTCGATGTAGAGCACTGCCGGCCGTTTGCGGCCGATCCTCATGGCCAGGACGACCCGCGGTCGACCAGGACGCGATGTCGGTAGATCAGTGGATGCTGAATCCGCAGACCAACAGCCTGGATGTCGGCGAAACGCTCATGGGTGAAGCCGGCACAGCGACCGGCTACTTTGAGGGTCTTGCGGGCGAACCAACGCTGTGGATCAACAAGAGCGTCGGCAACAGCACCGGGTTTGACTGGACGGGGTACATCATCGACTTCTCGATGCCGGTGGAATTCACGATCCACGATGCAGCCGGCCCGGCGTCCTGGACTGCCACGATCGTGCAGCCCACGCTGCAGGGCAGTGTCTGGATGGGCCAAGTCGAGTACGTCGGCGCCCCGGGCAGTGAAGTCCTTGTCGGCCAGGTTGGCGATTTTGGTCTGGAGATCACGCTGACCGACCCGTTGCAGTTCTGCATGGCCCAGACGGCGGTTCCCGAGCCGGCCACCATGGCGCTGTTGCTCGTCGGCGGGATTGCCGTGCTGCGTCGGCGCTTCTGATACCTTCCACTCCGGGATTCCGCCCCGGGTTTTTCAGAGCGGAAACAGGGTGGGGACGACATGGCAGCCTCCGTGTCGTCCCCTCATTTCTGCGCGGTGGCCGATTGCAGCGGTAAGTGTCCTTTCGGCAGACCTGAAAAAGCCAGAGCCTCGGGCGGCGACGCTGCGGTCGTACCGTTGGATCGTGTCCTTCCGGCAAGCCTGTATGAATCCGTGTGAGGCATCGGCTATCGTCCGTTGCGGGGGTGACCCGGCATGGAGGATGGCTGATGGTGTCCGTTACGTGAACCCCATCTTTCAGGAGATGAATCTGCCGGTGTAGACTGCAGGATGGCTCAGGCGGGTCGGGTGGCTGCCGTTGCAGTGGAGTTGTCGGCCGGGGTTGAGGAGGCGTTGGCTTTGTCTTCGGCCTGCCGCCGCTTCCACACGTCCGGCAGCCAGGCCTCCAGTTGGCTGATGGGCGTGGTCGGCAGGTTCGCCAACAGCTGCGTCAGGTACCGCTGCGGGTCGATTCCGTGCCGCCGGCAACTGCTCGTCAGCGACGACAGGATTGCCGCCGTCTGCCCGCCCCGCTGGTTGCCCACGAACAGGAACGCCTTTCTCCCCATCGCGATCCTCTTCATCTGCTGCTCGGCCAGGTTGTTGTCCAGCCGGATGGCCGGGTCGGCAGTGAACGCCGTCAGCGGGCCCCACTGGTTGAGCACATAGCCCACCGCCTGGGCCACCGGGTGCTTGGGCAGCAGGTCCTGTTTCCAGGCCACCAGCCGCTCATGCAGTGCCGCCAGCACCGGCACGCTCTTTTCCTGCCGCAGCGCCAGATGCTCCGACGGTGCCAGCCCTCTGGCCGACCGCTCGATCGCGAACAGCTCATTGATCCACGCCAGGGCCGGGCCCGTCACATCCGGCCGCAGCTTCTGCGTGTCAGTGAACTTGCGCCGCCCATGCGACCAGCAGCCGGCCTGGGTGATCCCCCCGCCCACGCAGATGCCTTCGTAGCCGCCGTAGGCGTCGGCCTGCAGCACCCCCTGATAGCCTTCCAGGAACCGGGCCGGCCCGTCCCGCTCGCGGCTGATCGTAAAGTCGAACACGTTGTACGGGTGCGCATCGTCGCCCTGGTAGATCCAGATCCGGGCCTTTTTCGTCTTGCCGGGGGCGAGCATCGGCAGCACCGTGTCATCCGTGCCGATGATGTGACTGGCCAGCACCCGCCGGACCATCAGCTCGTGCAGCGGCAGGACCAGTTCGGCGATGTCCCGCATCCACACGCACATCGTCGCCCGGCTGATGGCAAAGCCCATCCGCTCGAAGATCCCCTCCAGCCGGTACAGCGGCATGAAGTCGGCGAACTTGGCAGACCCGACATACGCCAGCAGCCCGGGGCCGGCCAGCCCCTTGTCGATCGGCGCCGAGGGCCTCTCGGCCACCGCGATCTGCGGGCCGGCCTCGGCGGCATCCTTCTCGCAGGCGGTGCAGACGTACTTGCAGCGGATCTCCTCGACGCGGACCAGCCGGGCGGGGATCATCTCCAGCAGCCAGCGGGTATCCTGGCCCATCCGCTGGCGCACCCGGCCGCAGCACGGGCAGGGTTTGTCCTTCTCTTCAAGGTCGATGACCTTCTGGATGACATCGAGGTTCTCGATGTCGGCCAGTTTCCGCCGCCCGCGCCGCACCCGGCGGGTGACGGTGGAGGTGTCGGTCCCCGGCGGCAGGTCGGCCGGCTCGATGGGGCGCTTCTCCAGCAGGTCGGCGAACTCCAGCATCAACTGGGCCGGGTCCACCTTGTCGGCCCGCGGGCCGTAGACCTGCTTGCGCAGCATGTCGAGTTGATGCTGCAGGAGCATCTTGTCCAGTTCCAGTTCATCCCGCTGCTTTTTGAGGGTGTCGGCCTGCTCCTGCAGGGCCTCACGGTCCTGGCGAAGCGAATCGGTCTGTTGTTGCAAGGTCTCGTGCTGCTGCTGCAAGATTCGGGTCTTCTGTTGAAGTACATCGGTCTGCCGCTGGAAGGCATCCTGCTGCTCGACGAGCATCTGCTGCTGGCTGGCGATGACCTGGCGGAGCAGGGCAGGATCGTCTGGAAGCGGTCCGGTGAGCATGCAGGGAGTCTACCACAACACCCCGGCTGCGTCAAGAGGAGTAGCTATAGATATGTACTATTTATTTCTATTTACGACGCCGTGGCCGTCCGCTTGTACCGCGGCAGTCGGCGGACGCTCTTCAGGTCGATCCCGTCCAGCAGCATCGCCAGTTCGCTGGCCCTCAGCGTCACGCACGCCGCATCCGGCGGGTGGGCCGGCAGCCGGTAGGTCCCGACTTCCAACCGCTTGTACCACAGCGAAAACCCGTCTTCCTGCCACAGCAGCCCCTTGATCCTGTCGCGCCGGCGCGAGAGGAACAGGAACAGGTCCCCCGACAGCGGGTCGCGGCCCAGGTTGTCTGCCACCAGGGCGGCCAGCGAATCGAAGCCCTTGCGCATGTCCGTCGGGGCGGTGCACAGGTAGACGTTGACGCCCAGGCTCGCATCCAGCGCCGACAGGCTCGGCAGTCGCAGCATCATGGCCCCTCCCGCCGCTCGCCGGCTGCTGTCAGCACCGCCAGCACGTCTGCCAGAACCGCCCGGTCCACCGCCCCGGCCACCCGGACCCGCCGGTTGCTCCCCAGGACGATCTCGATCGTGCCGCCGGCCATCCGCTCGATCGGTTCGGATTCCGCCGGCTCCGGCACGACCCGCACCGGCGCAAACCCGACCGTCGGCTTGGCCCGCACGCCGCCGGCGTCGTCCTCTGCCAGCCTTCGCTTCCAGTTGTAGAACGTGGCGACCGCCAGGTGCTCCCGCCGGCAGAACCTCTGGATCGACAGCCCGCTGGCCTGTTGCCGGGCCAGTATCTGCCGCCAGTATTCCTGCTTGGAACTTCGCGTCCGTGTGGGCATGCGTGCCTCCTTGAATCTTGCACACATGCATCTTCGCGTCAGCGGACGGTCACGAACAGATGGGGTTCACGTAGCGGACACGGCTGATGAACAGCGCAAAGACGGACGACCTGCCCGCTCGACTGGCAGCGATTCGCCGGCGCCTGGAGCGTTGGCGC
>JAWLBS010000010.1:0-43877 GCA_041687575.1 Phycisphaerae bacterium
GAAGGATTTCGCCTGATCGATCAGTTCCCGCAGATACGGCAGGACGAAGGTGCGGAACATCACCGGACTGATCAGGGAGCCCCGTTGTGTGCCCAGATCGTTGCCCAGAAAAAATGTGTCGACCGTCTCGCCGGCCTCGCGGAAAACGCGAGCGTTGGCCTGCAGGTAGAAATCCACCACATGCCGGGTCACGGCATGCACCACGGCCGGATGGGTGTGCATCTTGATGAAGTAGTTTTCCATGCCGAAAAAGTCGGACACGACGTGAAAGAACATCGACCAGGTCCCGCCCCAGCGCCAGCGGTCGTCGCCGGCGCCGGCCAGATCGCGGACGGTATCCAGGTCGAGGTATTTCGCGTCGGGCCAGTTGAACCGCTCGACCTGGCGGACGTCTTCGCAATCGGCAAAGCAGCCGGGCTGGCCGAGGCTCCGCCTGGGCGGGCCGCCGCCGGTGATGTCGAAGATGGGCTTGCCCTCAGGGTGGCGATAGTACCTGTCGGCAACGATCCAGCGGAAGTCGTCATCCATGGCTTGGCGGAGGGTATCGTCATCGGCTACGCCAAGGTGAGCGCGCAGCGCCTCCGATACCTGCTCGCTCGGGCAGCCCAGCCAGAAGCCAGGCCGGTCGGTTGGCCGGCCGGCGAAGATGTGTGCGATTCGTTGGCGGTGCGTCATGGCCGTTCCTCTTTCCTGTCCGCCGGTTATTGCCTGTAGTCATTCCGGGGGAAGAACCCGTCGATCTCGCCCCGGGCGATCTCCGCTCGCCGCGGCTGGTCCTGCGGTCCCTCCTTGTGGGCCGACCAGTCGTTTGCAGAGAAATACGCCCGCCATGTTTGTCCAATGGCACACAATGCCGCTGAACTTGCCAACATTGCCAGGCACCTGCCTGTCTCAGACCTCCCGGTGCCGGCGATCGATACAGGCGACTCCGAACACGGAGAGAATGCTCCCGCATTTTACCCCGACTCGCCGACGCGGCAATCTCAAGGGCCGACGGTTCAAAAATGCAGTGCCTCCGCATGCCCTGTATGTTGACGCCGTCATCTGCTCGTGGCAGGATGCGCCGCACGCGGTGCGGATCTCACGCGGAGGACCAGCCGCCCCTTCAGTGGAGGTAGTGATGAGACTGGATCTGTTGTGTCTGCTGTTCCCGATCGTGCTTGCCCCGTCCCTCTCTGCTGCCGCAGCGGAACGGGTCCTGCCCGGGATCGACTTCAGTGCCAAGACGGTCGACGCCATTGCTGCCGGCAGCTTGTCCGATGTCAAGACCGGCGACGGGCCGGCGCACCGGATGATCGAGCCGGGCGGTCCGGCCGTCTTCGCGCTGGAGCCGTGGTGGGGCGATGGCCTGCAGCCCCCGGCCGGCAAGGCCTGGCTGGTGACGGTTCGCTACCGGGACACGCTCACCCAGCCGGCTGTCTTCCTTTCCTACGCGGGCCTGGGCGGCAACGAAGGCCCGAGCGAGATGCACCGCTTTGGCGGGCTGAACGACGGTAAGTGGAAGACCGCGCAGGTGCCGCTGCCTTACGACATGGTGCTGCGCGACCGCGACACCCGCAAGGTCCGCCTCGGGATCCGCACCGCTGATCCGTTGCCGGTCGCCTCGCTGCAGATCGGCCCGATCGACGACGAGGCCGAAGAGCGCTGGAACCGCGAGACCCGCGAGTGGGTCCGTCGCGCCCAGGCCGGCTTCAAGCCGGCGCCAGCCGAGGAGCAGGAGCCGGTCATCCCCGCATCGATGAAGGACGCCCTGATCGTCCCGTACACCCGGCCATACGTCCAGGTGGTCCTGCCGAGCGACGTGCCCGGCGAGGGGCAGGCCGACGCCCCCGTCCACGTGCGGATGGCGCTGAACGAGTATGAGCCGGCCACCTTCGCCGTATACGCCCCCAAACAGAGACTGACCAACGTGACGTACGAGGTCGGCCCGTTGACCAGCGACGACGGCCGGCTGGCGGTCGAGATCTCGCAGGGCACGATCGAGTACACGCTGCGGGACGCCGGCGAGAAGGGTGCCCAGGTCCGGGCCGAGCGGATCTGGCCGATGTACCCCGTGGACATCGAGCCGGGCAAGTCGCACTGGTTCTGGACCACCCTCAAGACCGACCCGGCCAGGGCGAAGCCCGGTACGTACAAAGGTGCGATCACGATCAAGGCTGATCAGGGCCGGGCCTCGCTGCCGATCGAGGTGACGGTACTGCCGCTGCGGCTGGCGACGGTGGATGAGGCGGGGCTGACCTTCGGCGGCTGCCATCCGGCCTTGCTGCCCGAGCACGAGATGCGGCAGCTGGGTGAGTACAACCTGAACATCATGAACATCTGGGCCTCCAGCGTCCTGCCCGGCATGAAGATCGCCGACGGCAGGATGACGCTGGACTTGCGCCACCTCGACCACTGGATGCAGACGGCCCGGCGCAGCGGCGTCAAGGCGATCGTCTGGTTCCTCGGCGGCGTGCCGTACGGTTATCCCCAGACGATGACGATCGAGCGCGAGATCTACATCGCCCTGCACGCGGGGGAAAGGCCGCGCAAGGATCTCTACGACGAGTTCGTCGAAAAGGCCGCCCGCATGGAGTACCGCGGCCGGACCCTGCCGGAGGTCGAGCCGTACTACCGGCAGTGGGTCCGGGAGGTCTACGAGCACTCCAAGGCCAGCGGCTGGCCCGAGATCATCCTGACGCCGTTCGACGAGCCGGCGATGTGGACCCAGGGTCCCTACCGCCGCAGCGGCCGCAAGCCTCCGATCATCGGCGCCGGCCCGTGGATCCGCGACCACTTCGAGTTTGCCTGCAAGCTGATGCGCGAGGAGGCCCCGGGCATGCGGGTGTACCTGTCGCTGCACGGCAACACCCTCGCCCCCGCCGACTACCGCCCCAGGAACGACGAGTATCCCTCCATCCGCCAGGGACAGGTCTTCATCGACGACATCGACATCTGCTGCACCAACGCCGTCGGCAGCGACCCGCAGCTGGGCGAGAAGACCCGGTCAGTGGGCAAGGACTTCTGGCAGTACAGCGGTGTGGGTCACGGCCAGCCGGACCGGACGCGCTACACGTTCGGCTTCTTCTTCAATGCCTTCAATTCCCGCGGCGGGTTGGTCTGGGCGTATGACTGGGGCGCCGGCTTCGACACCAGCCGCGGCTACAACTGGTACCTGGCCTGGCGGACGCCGCTGTCGGTGATCCCCAGCCCGGCCTACGAGTGCCTGCGCGAGGGGCTCGACGACCGCCGCTATGTCGAGACGCTCAAGCGGCTGGCGCTAGACCACCAGGCGGAGGTTGGCGAGTTCCTCGACCAGCTCGGCAAGGCGGCGGTGTCGCTGCGGACCGAGGGCGGCCGGGACACGGTCAACGACTTTTTCGCCGAGTCAAGCGACCTGGAGGCGATGGACGCGATGCGGAGCCGCGTGGTCGAGCAGATCCAGCAGGTCCGCAAGCAGGGCTGGCCGCCCAAGCGGCCCTATCCGCGGGAGAGCCAGCAGGCACAAGATTGACCGGATTGCAGGAGTGCGGCGCAGAGGCTGGCGCGCCGGATCCAACAGACAGTTCTCAGAGTGCAGAATGGACGATAGAACAAGGGCAATGCGATTCGAACGCCCCCAGTACATTCCCGTCCGGATCGGCATCCTGCCGGCGGCGTGGATGAAGTACCGTGAACAGCTGGATGCCCTGCTGCGCCGCTACGAGCACCTGTTCGGGCCGCAGCCCGCAAGCCGCGATTACGATGCCGTGTGGAAGGCAAGCTACGCCGCGGGTCGTCACGTCGATGAGTGGGGCTGCGCCTGGGAAAACGTCTGCCATGGCCGTGAAGCCATCGTCACGGGCCATCCCGTGCCGACGCGCGCCGACGTGCACCGGCTGAAGGCACCGGCCGAGGACGACGGCATGCCGCACGGGTTCATGTACCTGCGGCTGGCGGACCTGCGCGGCTTCGAGGAGATCATGATCGACTTTGCGGAAGAGCCTCCGGAGCTGCAGATGCTCATAGATATCGTGCGCGACTACAACCTCCGCCAGGTGGACCTCCACCTGGCCCGGGCGCAGCCGGGCGCGATGATGGCTTTCGGCGATGACCTGGGCACGCAGAAGGCCCTGCCCATCAGCCCGGCGAAATGGCGCAAGTACCTGAGGCCCTGCTACAAGGCCTTCTACGACAAGTGTCACGCGGCGGGCCACCCGGTCTACATGCACACCGACGGCTGCATCTGGGAGGTCATCGGCGACCTGATCGACTGCGGCGTGAACGTGTTGAACCCGCAGATCCGCGCCAACGGCCTGGACAACCTCGTACGGACCTGCAAGGGCAAGGTCTGCGTGGATCTGGACCTGGACCGCCAGCTCTTCCCATTCGCCACGCCGGTCGACATCGATCGCCACATCGGCGAGTGCGTCGAGGCGCTGGGCAGCCGCGAGGGGGGACTGTGGCTCAAGGTGGAGGTCGACGAGGGCGTGCCGCTGGAGAACATTGAGGCCATTTGCCGGGCCCTGGACGAACACCGGAGACGGTTCGCAGACCGACCGCTGTCGTAATCAAGCTGTCCAGTACAGAGCAAAGCCGGTCCAGGAGACGTTTCGGGCCGGTCCTCGCGACTGTTCAGCGGCAGGTTCAACGACGCGTGTGTGCCTTAACCGCTTTGCTGGCAAAGCGGTTAAGGCATGCGAGTCAGAGAAACCGGAGAGGGTGGGATTCCTTTTGGCCGGTAATCCTAACTTGTTTCCAAAACGCTACTTATGTCACAAGTACTTGACGGAGATGGATTTATCGTTTTCCGGTTGTTCCTCGTTGTTCCTGGTTGATTCCGGTCATGCAGCAGGTCCTGAGGGACAAAAACAGGGACAAAAGAGCCAGCCGCCCGCCGGAGAGATTTCCGGAGAAACCTGTTCCCGCCACGGTTATAGGACCTCCAGGCCCTCTTGCGACGGCCCCAGCGGAACGGCTCCGATCACGTATTTCGCGGGGCTGATCGGGCTGCTCTGCTGCGTCATTGTACCGCTGCAGCGGGGGGCCATCTACGCCCGGTTCAGCACCAAGTACCAGCACTCGATCGACGATCAGGTCCGCAAGTGTCAGGAATGGGCGGAGCAGCAGGGCATCACCGTCAAGCCCGAACACATCTTCGTGGACGAGGGGGTGACCGGTCGCAGCTCCCGTCGGACGGGACTGCATGGGTTGCGGCAGGTCCTGGACCGAGGGGAGGTCGATGTGCTGATTGCCCTGGCGACCAACCGGCTGTTCCGCAAGGCGTACAAGGCCGCCCAGTTTGTCGAGGAGGAAATCGTCGATCGCGGCAAGCGGGCCGTCTTCATCGACACCAACATCGACACGGCCGACGAGGGGCGGTGGCGGCACTACTTCCAGATGCACGCGATGATGGATGAGTTCACCGCCACCAGTACGGTCGGCCACATCCGGGCCAGCCAGGAGGGGCTGTTCCTGCAGAAGCGGGTCTTCGGCACGCTGACGTACGGGTACATGGGCGAGGAGATCCCCGGCCAGACCAACCGCAAGGGCGGCACGGCCAGGCGGATCGTCACCGACCCGGTGGCGGCCGAATGGGTGCGGAAGGCCTTTCGCTGGTTCGTGGAGGACCGTGTATCCATCCAGAAGATCGCCCACCGGTTGATCTGCGAGGGGGCACCCCTGCCGCCGCATGCGGCCAATGGCCTATGGTCGCAGGCCGGAGTCCGGCGACTGCTGGGCAACGAGCGGTATACCGGCCGGTGGGCCTACGGCAAGACCCGCAGCACCTGGAACAACGCCAAGAGCTACACGCGGCAGGTGCCCCGGGACACGCCGCTGAAGGAGCAGCAGTTCGAGGATTTGCGGATCATCGACGACGTCACCTTCCGCAAGGCGCAGGAGATCCTGGCGGCCAACCGGCACCACATCGCCGGCCGGCGGCCCCGCGATACCAGCACGCCCCGGCCGAAGCTGCTCAACGGACTGTTGTATTGCTGCGAGCACGACCGGCCGCTGATCGTCGGGGCCCATCACGGTCGGCACATGTACTGCCCGGTGTGCCGGAAGGATCCGAAGCCGGCGTTGTACAGCATGCTGCCACGGGAACTGGCGACCCGACAGATCTGCGAGACGATCGCCGATCTGATCCGACAGGATGAGAAGATGATCCAGCAGGTCATCGAGGCCTGCCAGCGACACATTGAACTGGCGGGCAAGCCGGATCCGGCCCGGCTGGAGGCCCTGAAGCGCAAGGAGGCGACGCTGACGACCCGGATCGGGTTCATCATGGATGCTCCCGGCGAGACCGATGCCGACCGGGCCGAAAGCAAGCGGAGGCTGCAGGCCCTGCGGGCGGACCGCACGGCCGTGCAGACACAGATCGCCGAGATGGAGGCGGCATCGCATAGTGCCATTGCCATCCCCACAGCCGAGGATGTCCGCCGGCTGATGGACGATCTGGCGGGTGTCCTGCTGGAGGCGACCGGCAGCGACGATCCGGCCGTCTGGGGCGCCGCACGGCGGATCCTGGAGGATGTGACCGGTGGCCGGATCGTGGTCACGCAGCAGGGCGAGGCGAAGGCCAGGCAGGGCTGGCTCCGCGGGACGTTCCGGGGCCACGTCGTTCGACTGCTCGCCCGCTCGACTGGCTATGACTGTCCGGACGAGGGGGTAGAGGTGACGGTGGACTTCCGGGAGCCTTCGCCTGAGACGCTGATTGCGGATCAGGTGAAGGACCTGTACGACCAGGGAATGCTGTACAAGGACATCGCCAGGCAGTTGAAAGTCCGTCGGCTGCTGGTAGCGAGAGCCCTCACGTATTGGTTCGAGTCCCGCGGTCTGCCGGTGCCGGACGGGCGGCTGCGGCGATTCGAATTGGAGCAGCAGGCGCCGAACGCCCACAAGTTCCAGCAGATCGCGGACGAGGCCCTGCGGCTGTACGACCAGGGGCTGCTGCTGGAGGATATCGCCCGGGAGATCGACTGCCACTACAGCACCGTCACCAAGGCGGTCCGGCATGCCCTTGAGCTGCGCGACCGGCCATTCCTCGACGGGCGTACACGGTTGCGGGGAGTTGCTCGCCGATCCCGCCGGGGCGACCGCATGGTTCCGGCGACGACGCCGGATGAATTGCAACCGGAGCTTGCCGTCGAACCTGATGGCGATGGCCGGGCCGAGGGCGTGGCCGGCGAATCTGCCGCGGATGCCCGGCCGGTCGCGTAGTGCGACTGGTCGGGACATTCGCGACGCAGATGCGGTTCATTGTTTAGCTGTCGCAGGCGTTTGCAGGAACACGCCCGATGTCGCCGTCTTCGGCGACGGGCGTGGTTCCTTTTTGTGAGAAATCTGTGCGTGAATGTCGGCAGGTGCGACCGTACTTGTCATACCTGTTGGCATCCCGGGTTTCCCCGGGGATGGTGCGGAAATCTTTTCTCAGCTCTGCTGCCGTCCGCATAGACGTCTCCTGTACTTGGCGATCATTTGCACCATAGGCAGTCCCCTGCTCGCCAGATCGGTCGCACGACGGCAACTTCTGCATACCATGCCCTCGCTACACGATGATCGACATCGGACTCGGGCATGCCGAAGGAATGCCAAGTGCCCTTGATCTAACCTGCAGCACACGTTCCAATGGAGCCAGCAGCACGGTTGAGCGGCCGAATTATTAAGCGGATTCACGTCGTCTTTATTGGGCATGGCGCTTGCTGGACGCTAAGTATCGATGCAGATGCCTGTCCATCCGCTCACGGCTGACAAGCCCGGTCACAGTCTGCCCGCTCGACAGGGCCGGCTGCTATGGCTGAGGTATTTGCCGGCAACCTGCGGGTCGATGCACTTGGCAGCAGTATGCGTAGCGGCCGCGGAAAGAGCGGCGTCTTCTCGCACGACAGCAGAACTGTCCTGTTGAAGCACGTGGCAAAGGGGTACCTGATGCAGGTTTTTGACCTCCGTGACCGGCTCATCGATGATTATCGGGCATACACCCGCAGCTTCATGCAGATCCGGGATCCTGGCATCCGCCGGAAGGTCGAGGCGGAGCTGGACGACGGGTTGCTCTGGCCGGCCCCGCTGATCCAGCTGAACCCGGCCTTCGAACCTGGTTCGAGGGTCGAGGAACTCGTCGGCGAAGGCGTCTTGCATTCCGGATGTGCGGAGGTCTTTCGGCTCGGCAAGGACGGCTCGCAGGACAGCGTTCGGCCTTTGCGGCTGCACAGGCACCAGGAGGAGGCGATACGCACCTCCCGCGGGGGCGACAACTACGTCCTGACGACCGGCACCGGCTCCGGCAAAAGCCTCGCCTACATCGTGCCCATCGTGGACCACGTTCTGCGGCACGGCAGCGGGCGAGGCATCCAGGCCATCGTCGTCTACCCGATGAACGCCCTTGCGAACAGTCAGCATAACGAGCTCGCCAAGTTCCTCTGCCACGGCTTCCCCGACGGCAAAGGCCCCGTCCGCTTCGCGAAGTACACCGGCCAGGAGGACGACGAGGAACGCCGGCGGATTGCTGCGCAGCCGCCTGACATCCTGCTGACGAACTACGTGATGCTGGAACTGATCCTGACCCGCACCCAGGAGCAGGATCTGATCCGGGCGGCACAGGGCCTGCGTTTCCTCGTGCTCGACGAGCTGCACACCTACCGCGGCCGGCAGGGGGCTGACGTCGCCATGCTGATTCGCCGGGTCCGGGAGATCCTGCACGCCAACCGGCTGCAGTGTGTCGGCACGTCCGCCACGCTTGCGGGTGCAGGGGATTATGACAGCCAGAGGCAGCAGGTCGCGGAGGTCGCCAGCCTGATCTTCGGCAGCGACGTCAAGCCCGGCAACGTCATCGGCGAGACGCTGCAGCGGGCAACGCCCTCGAAGGATCCCCAGGACCCGCAATACGTCGAGTCCCTGCGTCAACGACTCCTGCAGGGGCCTGAGGTGCCCGCGACTACCGTGGAGAGCTTCCTCCAGGACCCGTTGTCGATCTGGATCGAATCGACCTTCGGCCTCGCGCAGGAACCGGGGACAGGCCGGCTCGTCAGGGCCAGGCCCCGCAGCCTGATGGGCGACGAAGGCGCTGCCAGGGCCTTGAGCGACCTGACGGGGGTGGATCAGCATCTGTGCGAACAAGCCCTGCAGAACGCCCTGCTGGCGGGATACCGCTTCCAGAACCCGCAGACCGGCTACCCCGTGTTCGCGTTCCGCTTGCACCAGTTCATCAGTCGGGGCGATACGGTGTACGCCTCTCCGGAGCCCGAGGACTCCCGGGAGATCACGCTCGAGCGCCAGCAGTTCGTGCCCGGCAGCGACCGCCGCAAGGTGCTGCTGCCGCTGGCATTCTGCCGGGAATGCGGCCAGGAGTACTACGCCGTCTGGGAGGATGAAGATCGTCAGTCGGGCAAGCGGGTGTTCGAGCCGCGCGACCTGTACGACAGGCAGGACCCGCAGGGTCGTCCGGGCGCCTTCCTGTTCATCAGCACCCGCAACCCCTGGCCGAGGGACGCCGCCGAAGTGAATGAGCGGCTGCCGGACGACTGGCTGGAGGAGCGTCGCGATGCGCTGGTCGTGCGTCGCGCCCGCCGGGATGATCTGCCTCGCGAGATCCGAATCGGTCCCGATGGGCGGGAGAGCCCCCAGGGCATAGATGCCGCCGTGCTGCCTGCGCCGTTCCGTTTCTGCCTGAACTGTGGCGTCTCGTACGACGCCAGGAACCGCTCCGACTTCGGCAAGCTCACCTCCCTCGGCTCCGAGGGCCGCAGCACGGCCACCACCATCCTGAGTCTGTCCAGCATCCGGCACCTTCGCCAGCAGGACACCCTCCGCAAACAGGCCCGAAAGCTGCTCAGCTTCACCGACAACAGGCAGGACGCCTCGCTCCAGGCGGGCCACCTGAACGATTTCGTGGAGATCGGCCTGCTCCGCTCAGGCCTCTACAGGGCTGTCCACAACGCCGGGCAGGACGGGCTCCGCCACGACGAACTGCCGCAGAAGGTCTTCGACGCCCTGCAACTGCCCTTCGCGGACTACGCCAGCGATCCCGACGTCAAGTTCATGGCAAAGAACGAGACCGAGCGTGCCCTGCGCAACGTGCTCGGCTACCGGCTCTACCGCGACCTGCAGCGCGGCTGGCGTGTCACCTCGCCCAATCTCGAGCAGTGCGGTCTGCTCACCATCGATTACATGTCGCTCGACGAACTGTGCCGGGCCCAGGACGAGTGGAGCGGGCTGCATGCCGTGCTTGCCATGGCCACGCCGGAGATCCGCCAGCGCGTTGCCAAGGTCCTGCTGGACCACATGCGGCGCGAGCTGGCGATCAAGGCCGACTACCTCCGTCACGACTTCCAGGAGCGCCTGCGGCAACAGAGCAGCCAGCGGTTGATTCCGCCGTGGGGTATCGATGAAAACGAGAAGATGCTCGAAGCCCCCATCCTCCTGCCCAGGCCGCGGGGCGAGCATGACTATCGGGGGTACATCTACCTGTCGCCGCGAGGCGGCTTCGGCCAGTACCTGAACCGCCGGACCACCTTCCCCGATTGGAGCGGAGGCCGACTTTCGCTGCAGGATCTGGACCAGGTCATAGCCGAACTGCTGGAAAAGCTGCGCATCGCCGGCATCGTCGAGGTCGTCGCCGAGCCGCGGTCGGACGAGGACAAGCCGGGCTATCAGCTGGTCGCCGATGCCATGATCTGGCGGGCCAGCGACGGCATGCGCTCCTTCCACGATCCGATCCGGGTGCCCAACGCCCCCGAGGAAGGCGGCCGGCCCAACTCGTTCTTCGTGGATTTCTACCAGGCGACGGCTGTCGATTTGCGAGGCATCCAGGCCCACGAGCACACCGCCCAGGTGCCCGTCGACCAGCGGCAACAGCGGGAGGAGGACTTCCGCGAGGCGCGGCTGCCGATCCTGTACTGCTCGCCCACGATGGAGCTCGGCGTCGACATCGCCCAGCTCAACGTGGTCAACATGCGGAACATCCCGCCGACCCCTGCCAACTACGCCCAGCGAAGCGGCCGTGCGGGCCGTAGCGGTCAGCCGGCCCTCGTTTTCACCTACTGCACCACGGGCAGTCCGCACGACCAGTACTTCTTCCGTCGGCCGGACCGGATGGTGTCCGGGGCCGTCTCGCCGCCCCGGCTCGACCTGGCCAACGAGGACCTCCTGCGGGCACACGTCCAGGCGATCTGGCTGGCCGAATCCGGTCTGAGACTCGGCAAGACGCTCAGCGATGTGCTCGACCTGTCAGGCGAAACGCCATCGCTCGAATTGATCGACTCAGTCAAGGACGCCCTCGACAACATCGGCGCCCGCCAGAAGGCCAGGGCAATCGCCGCCAATGTCCTGGCGACGATTGCCGACGGTCTGGCGGATATCGGCTGGTACAGCGACGGCTGGCTCGATGAGGTGGTCAGCTCGCTCCCGCTGGAGTTCAATCGCGCTTGCGAGCGGTGGCGGAGCATGTACCGGGCCGCCCGGGCGCAGCTCGACATGCAGCACCGCATCAGCACCGACGCCAGCCGACCCGCCGAGGACCGTGCCAAGGCCCGCAAGCAGCGGCAGCAGGCCGAGTCGCAGCTGGACCTGCTGCTCAAGAGCGAAGGCGTCATGCAGTCGGACTTCTACAGCTACCGCTACTTCGCCTCCGAGGGCTTCCTGCCCGGCTACAACTTCCCGCGGCTGCCGATCTCGGCCTACCTGCCCGGCCGCAGGACCCGGGACGGCTTCCTGTCCCGGCCGCGTTTCCTGGCGATTTCCGAGTTCGGCCCGCGAGCCTTCGTCTACCACGAGGGCTCCCGCTACCTGATCAACCAGGTGATCTTGCCCCCGCGGGACGCCGAGAACGATCAGATCCCCATGCAGAAGGCGAAGCTCTGCGAGGTGTGCGGCTATCTCAACCCGGTCAACACCTCCGGCGGTCCCGACCTGTGCGAGCAGTGCCAGCAGCAGCTGCCCCCGCCGATCCACCAGCTGTTCCGCCTGGAGAACGTGTCCACCCGCCGTCGCGACAAGATCAACTGCGACGAGGAAGAGCGGATGCGGCTCGGGTTCGAGATCCACGCGGCCTTCCGCTTCGCGCATCGCGACGGTCGCGTGCTCGCCCAGAGCGCGGCCGTGGAGCACGACGGTTCGCCGCTCGCCAGACTCACCTACGGCCAGACCGCGACCCTCTGGCGGATCAACTACGGCTGGACCCGCCGCAAGGCCAAGGAAGACCTCGGCTTTGTCCTCGACGCGGAGACCGGATACTGGCAGCGGAACGAGCAACTGGAACTCGATGAGGACGATCAGCAGGAAGCCCTCTCGAAGAAGCTCATCAAGGTCGTCCCCTTCGTCGAGGACAGCCGCAACTGCCTGATCTACGAGCCGGCCAATCCCCTGGACGCCAGCCAGATGGCCTCACTGCAGGCAGCCCTGAAGACGGCCATCCAGGTTGTCTTCCAGCTGGAGGACAACGAGCTGGCGGTCGAGCCGCTGCCGGATACCGACAAACGCCGCCTGATCCTGTTCTACGAGGCGTCTGAAGGCGGGGCCGGCGTCCTGCGTCGACTCATCGAGGATCCTGATGCCGTAAGCCAGGTCGCCCGGGAGGCCTTGGGCCTGTGCCACTTCGACCCGGTCTCCGGCGAAGACCGCGGCCATTCGGAGCGGGCCAGGGAACGGTGCGAGTCCGCCTGCTACGACTGCCTGATGAGCTACAGCAACCAGCGAGAACACAAACTGCTCGATCGCCAGCAGATCCGCGAAACGCTGATGCAACTCGCCGGGGCCACGGTCAAGGCGTCGCCCAGGACCACGCCCCGGGCCGAGCACCTGGAGCGGCTCAACCGCCAGGCCGGCTCCGACCTCGAGCGCCGCTGGCTGGGGTGGGTTGACTCGCAGGGCCTCCGGCTTCCGTCCGATGCCCAGACGCTGCTGGCCGACTACAACACCCGCCCGGACTTCGTCTACCGCGATGCCCACGCCCTTATCTACATCGACGGGCCGCCGCACCGCTATGAAAGCCGCCAGACGCGCGACGCCGAGCAGACGGAGACGCTCCGCGACGCGGGCTTTACGGTCATACGATTCAAAAATGACGACGACTGGCAGGGGATCGCCGCCAGGTACAGCAACATCTTCGGGGATGGCAAACTATGAGCTACGCCGTAGGTTCACTGGTCAAAGCACGCGGCCGGGAATGGGTGGTGCTGCCCGAATCGCAGGATGACCTCCTGCTGGTGCGGCCGCTGGGCGGTACCGATGACGAGGCCACGGGCATCTGCCCGTCCCTCGAAACCATCGAGCCGGCCCGGTTCGACCTGCCCGATGTGCGATCGCTCGGCGACTGGCGTTCGTGCCGGCTGCTTCGCGATGCGGTGCGGCTGGGTTTCCGCGCCAGTGCCGGGCCGTTCCGATCATTTGCCAAGCTCGCCGTCGAGCCCCGGCCCTACCAGCTCGTCCCCCTGCTGGTGGGCCTGCGGCAGGACCCGGTCCGGCTGCTCGTGGCCGACGACGTCGGTATCGGCAAGACGATCGAGGCGTGCCTGCTCGCCCGCGAGCTGCTCGACCGCGGCGAGATCAACCGGATCGCCGTGCTCTGCCCGCCGCACCTGGCCGAGCAGTGGCAGCGCGAACTGCGCGACAAGTTCCACATCCACGCCGAGCTGGTGCTGCCGAGCACGACGACGAAACTGGAGCGCCGCACCCCGCCGGACCGCTCCATCTTCGAGTGCTTTCCCTTCGTGATCGTCTCGCTCGACTTCATCAAGTCCGATCGCCGGCGCGACGAGTTCCTGCGCACCTGCCCGGAACTGGTGATCATCGACGAGGCCCATACCTGCGCCTATGCCGCCGCCGGCCGGGGCGGGCGGCACCAGCGGCACCAGCTGCTCAAGGCCCTGTCGCAGGCCCCGGATCGGCACATCATCCTGGTCACCGCCACCCCCCACAGCGGCAACGAGGACGCCTTCCGCTCGCTGCTGGGCTTGCTCGACGACGATCTGGCCAGCCTGCCGGAGGACCTGTCGGGGCAGGAAAACGAACGGTACCGCCGGCAGCTCGCCCAGTACTTCGTCCAGCGCCGCCGCGGCGACATCCGGCACTACATGCAGGCCGACACCCCCTTCCCCGACCGCCAGGAGAAGGAGGAGACCTACACCCTCTCAAAGGCATACGCCCATCTGTTCACCCGCGTGCTCAGCTACGCCCGCGAGACCGTTCAGGACGAATCCGGCGGCCGGCAGCGCCAGCGGGTACGATGGTGGTCGGCCCTGGCCCTGCTGCGGGCCCTCGCCTCCAGCCCGGCTGCCGCCGCCGCGACCTTGCGGAACCGCGCCGCCACCGCCGAGGCCGAGACCCCCGAAGAGGCCGACGAGATCGGCCAGCGCACCGTGCTCGACCTGATCAACGAGGAGCCCGACGAGGGCATGGACGTAACCCCCGGCGTACAGGAGGCCGACGACCAGGAGCAGCAGGAACAGACCCGGACCCGCCGCCGGCTGCTCGATCTGGCGAAAGAAGCCAAAAAGCTCTGCGGCCGCGAGGACAACAAGGTCCTCCAGGCCGCCGACCTGGTCAAGGGCCTGGTCAGCGACGGCTACAACCCCATCGTCTTCTGCCGCTTCATCGACACCGCCCAGTATGTCGCCGACGAGCTCCGCAGCCGCCTGCCGAAAAAGGTCGAGATCGCCGCCGTCACCGGCCTGCTCCCGCCCGCCGAACGCGAGCAGCGGGTCGCCGACCTCGCCCGGGCCGACAAACGCGTCCTCGTCTGCACCGACTGCCTCAGCGAAGGGATTAACCTTCAGGAGAACTTCAACGCCGTCCTGCACTACGACCTGAGCTGGAACCCGACCCGTCACGAGCAGCGCGACGGCCGCGTCGACCGTTACGGCCAGGCCTCCCCGACCGTCCGCGTCCTGACCTACTACAGCATCGACAACCAGATCGACGGCATCGTGCTCGACGTGCTGATCCGTAAGCACAAGAGCATCCGCACCTCGCTGGGCATCTCGGTGCCCGTGCCGGTCGATTCGGAGAAGGTCCTCGAGGCGATCTTCGAGGGTCTGCTGCTGCGGGGCAAGGGCGATTTCGACGATCAGCAGCTTAAGCTGTTCGACGCCGAGGTGCTCGAGCCGGCCAGGAAGGAGGTCCATACCGACTGGGAAAACATGGCCGACCGCGAGAAACGTTCCCGCACCATGTTCGCCCAGGAGGCGATCAAGGTGGACGAGGTCGCCGCGGAACTGGACGAGGTCCGTTCCGCCATCGGCTCGGGCGTGGACGTCGAGCGGTTCATGCACGAGTCCCTCCATGCCTACGGTGCGGTCGTCTCGCCGAAGCAGGACGGGCTGATCCACGTGGACCTGAAGGGCGTCCCCGAGCCCCTCGCCGACGCGCTCAGCGTGGCCGGCCTGAGCAACCACGCCTTCGACGCCAGGTTCCAGATGCCCGTGCATGCCGATACGCTCTACCTCACGCGTACGCACCCGATCGTGGAGAAGACCGCCGCCCACGTAATGGACACCGCGCTGGACCCGCTGATCGACGGCGTCGCCCGCCGCTGCGGTGCGATCCGCACCGGCAAGGCCGCCCGCCGGACTACGCTGCTGCTGCTCCGCCTGCGGTATCAGATCATCAGCGCACAGGGCGAGCAGCGGCCGCTGCTGGCCGAGGATTGCCGCGTGATCGGCTACACCGGCTCGCCAGCCAGTGCCCAGTGGCTCGAGCCGGGCACTGTCGAGGAATTGCTCGCCGCCGCACCCGACGCCAACGTCAACCCCGACCAGGCTCGGGACTTCGTCCAGGAGGCGATCGACGGTCTGCCCGCACTCGCCGACCACCTCGACCGCTTCGCCGAGCAGCGCGGCCAGGAGATCCTCGCCGCCCACGAGCGGGTCCGCCAGGCCGCCCGCGGTCGCGGCAAGGCACGCGTCGAGGCCAAGCTGCCACCGGATGTCCTGGGTGTGTACGTCTACCTGCCGGTGCCCAAGCTATGAGGAAGTCCATGGCACGACCAGCGACAAACGAGATGGGCATCGGCCGGGGCCGGTTCCGCAAGGCCCTCCGCGGCGTCCTGCTGTCCAGGCGGACGCCTCCGGGCCTGCAGGACCTTGTCGCCGCCGAACTCGGCTGGGCCTGCGTCTACTGCGGTGTCTCCGGCCAGCACGACCGCCTCCAGCTCGACCACCTCTGGCCCGAGGCGACCGGCGGCTGTGCCGTGCCGGGCAATGTCGTGCCGGCCTGCCCCACCTGCAACTCCGATCGCTACGACCAGCCGTGGGAGGTCTTCCTGCGGACCTCGCCGCGGGTGACGAAGGCCCGCACCGCAGCCGAGATCGAACGCCAGGTCTGCTGCATCCGGGACTACATGAACAGGCACGGCCAGAGCGGCCCGCCCTGTCTGAACGACGTGTTCACCAAATCCGAGCAGCAGCTGCTCGCCGACTTCGACCTCCTGCTTTCGGCGATCAGCGACGGCGCGCTGGCCAGGGCCGGCCGCCAGAAGAAGGCGAACGTCCGGTTCGCCTGCCCCGAGGACCTTTTCGACGATCTCGTGCGCGTCGCCCGATCGCACCTGATCGACAACGTGGATAACTGATCATGCGCATCAAACACCAGGAATCGTTCGCCACCGTCCGCACCGAAGGCGCCATCCTGCCGCCCGACCTGCTGCAGCGGGTCGCCGACAATGACGCCGACCTCGGCGGGCTCTCCCCGGCTGACTACCACCTCTCCGGCGAGCGGATCAACGAGGCGGTCAACCGCTCGTGGAACCGCCTGCTGGGCGCCTGGACCGCCTTTTCCGCGGCCTCACAGACCCTGCCGGCCAGCGACGCCGGCACCACTCTCACCCGGGAGAAATGGCTGCTGCCGCTGTTCTCCGAGCTCGGCTATGGCCGACTGCTCCCCGCCAAAGCAGTCGAGATCGAAGGCAAGACCTACCCGATCTCCCACGGCTGGCAGCACGCGCCGATCCACCTGGTCAGTTTCCGCATCGACCTCGACACCCGCACCGCCGGTGTCGCCGGGGCCGCACGCTCCAGCCCCCACAGCCTCGTGCAGGAACTGCTCAACCGCACGCCCGAGTCGCTCTGGGCCTTCGTCTCCAACGGCCAGCGCCTCCGCATCCTCCGCGACAATAAGAGCCTCGTCCGCCAGGCCTACGTCGAGTTCGACCTGCAGGCGATGATGGACGGCCAGGTCTACCCGGACTTCAAGCTCCTCTGGCTGTTGTGCCACCAGTCCCGCGTCGAGTCCGACCGCCCCGAGCTCTGCTGGCTGGAAAAATGGTCGCAAAAGGCCGCCCGCGAGGGCACCCGCGCGATGGACAAGCTCCGCGACGGCGTGCAGCGGGCCATCGAGCACCTCGGCGCCGGCTTCATCGCCCACACCGCCAACGGGGCCCTGCGCGACCGGCTGCGGCAGGGCACGCTCGACCGGCAGGAGTACTACCGGCAGATGCTCCGCATCGTCTACCGGCTGATCTTCCTGTCCGTCGCCGAGGACCGCGACCTGCTCTTTTGCCCCGACAGCGACCCCGCCGCCCGCGACCGCTACACCCGCTACTACTCCATCCGCCGCCTGCGCGACCTGGCCGGCCGGCTCCGCGGCACCGCCCACTGCGACCTGTGGGAGGGTGTGACCGTCGTCTTCTCGCACCTGGACGAGGCCGGCTGCCCGCAGCTTGCCCTGCCCGCCCTGGGCAGTTTCCTCTGGTCCGACGAGGCGGTCGAGTCGATCCGGGGCTGCCGGCTGGCCAACCACCACCTGCTCGAGGCGATCCGCTCGCTCGCCTACACGGTGGACGGCCACGCCCGCCGGCCGGTGGACTACCGCAACCTCGGCGCCGAGGAGCTCGGCAGCATCTACGAGTCGCTGCTGGAACTGCACCCCCGCATCGACACCGACGCCCACGTCTTCGAACTGGCCACCGCCGCCGGCCACGAACGCAAGACCACCGGCAGCTACTACACCCCCACCAGCCTGGTCACCAGCCTGCTGGACACCGCCCTGGATCCCGTGCTGGATGAGGCCGCGAAAAAGCACGACCCCGTCCAGGCCATCCTCGACCTGAAAGTGTGCGACCCGGCCGCCGGCAGCGGCCACTTCCTGATCGCCGCCGCCCACCGCATCGCCAAGCGGCTGGCGGCCGTGCAGACCGGCGACGCTGAGCCCAGCCCCCAGGCCCACCGCCACGCCCTGCGCGACGTGATCGCCCTGTGCATCTACGGCGTGGACATCAATCCGATGGCGGTCGAGCTGTGCAAGGTCTCGCTCTGGATGGAGGCCATCGAGCCGGGCAAGCCCCTCTCGTTCATCGACCACCACATTCGGTGCGGCAATTCGCTGATCGGCACCACGCCCGCCCTGCTCGCCAAGGGCATCCCCGACGACGCCTTCAAGCCCATCGAGGGCGACCTCAAGGCCGTCTGCAGCGAACTGAAAAAGCAGAACCGCCAGGAGCGCAAGGATATCGAGGCCGGCCAGGGCTACCTCTTCCACGAGCCGATCAAGCTCGGCAACCTGCCCGGCCTGCTCGCCCAGATCAACAACGAGCCGGAGGACTCCCTGGACGACGTCCGCCGTCACCGTGAGCAGTACGAAGCAGCCGTCCGCTCCAGCGCCTACGGCCACGCCCGCCTGCTCGCCGACGCCTGGTGCGCCGCGTTCGTCTGGCGAAAGGACAAGACGGAGGTCGGCAAGCAGGCCGTCACCGAGAAGGTCCTGCGTGACATAGAGCGGTCCCCGCACTACTACCCGCCCCAGTCGCTGGTCCACGAGGAGACCCGGCGCCTCGCCGAGCAGTACGGCTTTTTCCACTGGCACCTCGCCTTCCCTGACGTGTTCCGCCTGCCGGGCAAGGACGAGCAGCCCGAAAACGAGCAGGCCGGCTGGTCGGGCGGGTTCGATGTGGTGCTGGGGAATCCGCCGTGGGAAGCGGCCGATCTCCTAGAGAAGGAGTTTTTCTCTGCAAAATCAGAGGCCATCGCCACTGCAAGAACCACGGCAGCAAGGCGAAAGTTGATTGCCAGCCTTGCAGCGCGCGATCCATATCTCTGGGCGGAATGGATGGAGACGAAGAGATCGCACGCGGGTGCGTCACATTTCTGGAACCACTCGGGAAGATTCCCTCTTGGCTCCATCGGGAAGCTCAATACATACCGCTTGTTCGCGGAGCTTAGCATCCAAACCATATCGTTGCGAGGCCGGGCTGGACTGATCTTGAAGTCGGGGATAATCACAGGTGTCGATTCACAGCCGTTTATATCGAACTTGATCCAGACGGGGCATCTGGTCAGCGCCATAGACTTCATCAATACCAACCTCATTTTTCGTGATGTGGTGGCGAACGAGAGATTCTGCCTGCTGACGGCAGAAGGTGCTGCTTTGCGACCTACTAGCGCTCTATACGCCTTTGCGCTCGATCAACCAGAGCAACTCGGGGACGAGTCGCGGTTTTTTGTATTAAGTGCTGAGGAGACTAGAACGCTCAATCCAAACGATCTTTCAGTGCCCCCAATGACTTCCCGACAAGACAAAGATCTTTTGGTTCGCATTCATCGGCACTGCCCGCCGTCCATTGATGAACGACTCGGCTATAACCCATGGCGCCTCCGATACTGTCAAGGTCATCTTAACTCTTCTACGGGATCGGGCCACTTTGCGGATAATAGCTATGAAGAACTCATTGAGCGTGGTGCTAAGCTTGGGCCACGCAACTTGTTTACGTTGGGGGGCGAAGTACTGATGCCCTACTACGAAGGGAAATACATAGGCCAGCTTAACCATAGGTTCGGGTCCTTTGAGGGTGTGTGTCAGAGCCGCCGGTTTGGAGTCAAGGCGGAGGCTGCCGATCCGGCTGTGACGCAGCTCCAAGACCCACACTACGAGATAATGCCGCGATATTGGCTGTCCAAGCGGCTCGCAGGGCAATTGTTTGCTCAGAAGGAGACGCATTGGCCTTGGCTATTTGCCTTTAGAGATGTTTGCCGAGCCGTTGTTGATGCTCGCACAGTGCAGGCATGTATTATGCCCCTGCTACCGTGCAACCATAAATGCCCTTTTCTTGCACTGGGTGGAAGTAGGCAAGAGTCGGCTCTAGCCGCGCTCACGTTGAACATGTCTTGGGCGTCCTTTGTTCTGGACTATTCCCTGCGACAGAAGCTGGCTGGCGCGACACTGACAAAGGGGGTTGCCTATCAGCTGCCTGTTCCGTCTCCGGAACGCCTACGCGAATCAGTTGGCAGTACGACGTGGTGGATCTTTCTGTCTCCTAGGGGGCTAGAGCTGAGTTACTCGACATGGTCTCTGCAGGCACTATCTGTGGAACTTGGCTACGGTGGGCCGCCTTTCATGTGGGATGAACGCCGGCGGTTCCTGATCCGCTGCGAGTTGGATGCCGCTTACTTTCATCTCTACGGCATCGACCGCAGCGATGCCGACCACATCATGGAGACATTCCGGATCGTCAAGCGGAAGGACGTCAAGGAACACGGCACCTATCGCACGAAAGAGACCATCCTCCAGATGTACGACCAGATGGCCGAAGCCATGCGGACCGGCGAGCCGTACCAGACGTGGCTCGACCCGCCGCCGGGGCCGCCGGCCGAGGGGCTGCCCGAGTGGGAGCCCGGCCAGCCACGGCCCGCCGACTGGCCGGTCCACATCCACCCGCCGCGCCACGTCCACGAGCAGGGCGAGGCCCGGCCGGGGGTCCCGGCCGTCGTCACCGCCAGGCGGGGCACCGACGACGAACTGATCGTCGAGGCCTTCACCGACGTGCGGGACGGCCGGTCGCCCGACTACGTCGTCGCCTGCCCCGAGGCCAACGCCCGCTTCCTCGAGCGGGCCCGCCGGCTGGGCGTCGCCGCCGCCGACGTCGAGATCAACCTGGCCCTGCTCAACGCCCGCAAGGCCAACAAACTCAAGGGCATGCCGACCACGAACGTCTACAACCTGCCCGGGCACGTCCGGCCGTACATGTTCGCCGGCGAGTGGTCCCTGCGCCATCTGCAGCGCCAGCTGCGCGACGAGATCGGCCCGGTCGCCCTCGACCGCCTGCTGTGCGACCCGTCGCTGGCCGCTCGCTTCGACGAGATCGCCATGCGGGTCAAGCCCGGCTTTGCGCCCCTGGAATACCGCTGGGCCGCCCTGGACATCCGCAAACGCTCCCCGCGCAAGCCGGCCGACCGCGACGTCCCCTTCGACCGCCGGCTGACCCTCGACAACCTGCTGGGCGAGGTCCCCCACGAGCCGGGCCTCTACCTGATCCGCTCGAAGGACCAGCCCCTCTACGTCAACCAGGCCCCCGACCTCCACAGCCAGCTCGGCTGCCACAAGGAAGTCGCCGGCCAGCTGCTCATCCCCGACTGGCTCCTCGAAGGCGTCGCCCCGGCCGAGAGTCTGTCCCTCAGCGTCCTGGCCGGCGCCGGGGCAGACCGCCTCCTCGGCGCCCGCGCCAGCGGCATCGACCGATTCAAGCCGTGGCTGAACCTGCTGGAGCTGGAGGGGGTTGCGTGATAGCGGCAGATCGTGTGAACAGTGGCAACTGGGGGTTTGGTACGAGTGATCAGGCATCAGGAGGCAAGGTATGAGTTGGTTCACAGCCATCGTGAAGGCTGCGGGGAAAGTGGCAAAAGCGATAGCCACCAAGGAAGGGAGCCGCATGCTGAAGGAGCAGCTGAAGGGACTGCCCAAGCGTGTGACGAATTGGTGGAATGGCAAGAAGATCGCCATCATCGGCCCTACCGCGGCCGGAAAGGACAGTTTCTATAGACGATTGCAGGGCAAGTCGGTGCCGGAGACACACCGCCAGACAAGGAGCGCGGAGAAGGTGCCGTCTTTCAAGTACAAGGCGGCGCTACCAGACGGCCGTGCCTTCGCAATTCACTGCAAGCGATGCATCAACATCGGCGGCGAAACGGACCAGCGGGAGCGGTTCTGGTTCGAAGCCTGCAAAGACGCCGACGTTATCTTTTACATGTTGACGTTGGATGATCTGCAACGAGGACGCTACAAAGGCCGTGGACGCGTGAATACCGATTTGAAATGGCTGACTTGCCATATGGGGCAGATGAAGGATACTGCCGTCGTGTATTTCCTGATCAACAAGATCGACACGGTGCTGGATGATGGTGACGGGTACGAGGAGTTGCTCAGGTCCCTGCGCCCGTGCGTCAACGACTTCGAGACGTCTGCGAAGCGTACCTTGGGTGAGTATCAAGAACGTCTAAAGGGCGTCACACTCACCTCAATGACGGACGATCACATATTTGCGGTCGCATTTCCGCAGACGCTGAAGGCGGTGTACGATGCCGTCCACTCGTGATTACTGGATCCTCCCCGACCACGGCCAGACGGGCGACCTCGTTGTTATCCACGGGGGCATGCGGCGAAGGCTGCTGGACGTTATTGATGTGCGGTCTCTGCCGCCGCAACTGGTCTTAGGGGTGCCGGAAGGGCTACTCACGGCGGAACCGGACGAGGATGTCTTGTACGGAGAGTACGTCCGGCGAGAGGCCGGTGAGCCCGACCTCTTCGCTGTCAGTTGCCCATGCGGCACCGATTTGGACGAGAGAATGGTCCACCTCACGTTCCTCCAGGAAGTGATGGCTTCAGACAGGCCGCACATCCCGCCCCCTCCGCGGGAGCTGTTGTCTCCTGGACAAGCCGGTGTGGCGGCCCGGCTCCGGCAGAGGTACTGCAATCCAAAGGATCCCTGGATGAAGGCGGTGCACGAAATGCTCGAAGCCGTTGAGCACTCCCCCGGCTGTCGTGCCTTCGCCAGCGTCCGTGTGCGGGCCCTGCGCTTCAAGCCGGACTGGACGCCCCCAAAAAAAGTGCCGGTGCCAGCCATAGCGCTGGCAACCCTCGGAGCTGCAATTCTCGCTTTGACGTTGGTCGCTTTGTTCGGGGAGCCATAGAAACCGCTGAGGAACGTTTTCGCAAGCTGAGTGACGAACTCGACCGCTCCCGGGGGGGACGAACGCGGAAGGGGCGTCATGATCGTTAGAGCGGATCAGAGCACTGCCGTGGTCCAGAGGGTAGTTATCTGGCGAAGGGGATCCGGGCCCACGGCATGCATCACGCCGGCGTCGGTCCCGAGAGGGTGATGCAGCACATGCGGTACCGAATAGGTGATTGAAAGTGGTGTCAGGCCCGATAGGCTGCGTAAGAGAACAAGCGAGATTGACATGCCCGAGCTTGCCGAGGTGGTCGAGTATCTGGACCGGAACGGAGAGTTGGCCCTTGGCGAGAGCCCTTGGGCGACCTGGACTGACGAGGACGAGATTTATCCGCTTGATTGGGATGAGTTCTTTGGCGACGTTCGGGGCGACTCGATCGCGAGGTCTCCCGTATACGTCGAGGAAGAGCACCTGGATCGCCTGCGCAACGTGATTGGGCAGACACCACCGCAGTCGGACGAGCGGAGCAAAGGAACGCTCTTCGATGCGGAAGATGCGCCCAAGTCTGCGTCAGTGGACGGTACGCCTGGGACGAAAGTATGTGCCTGGTACCAGTCAATCCACTTCTTCGGTCCCGAATTCGGCATTTTCATCAGGTTGGACTGCGCCGTTCGTGTCATGTTCGACATTGCCAGCTTCCTGCCGGCCGGTACGCCAGTCACTCCGACACTCGGTCTGCAGCTCCTGCGAGCGGCGGTGTTCTCGTTCTTTCTGCACGAGCAGTATCATCACAAGGTCGAGTCGTTGTGCTTGCGGCTCCACGTCGCTGCGCGTCAGCCCAGGTATCGGACGTACCTGAAGTCGGTGTACGGATCCTGTAGGGGCAAGGACGACCAACTGGAGGAGGCCTTGGCGGGAGCGGAAAGCTACCTGCGTCTGGGCGAGCCACACTACAGCCGGAAGATAGGCCCGGTGGTCCGCCAGGCCCTCCAGAACTATCTGCGTCGGCGTTTCCCGCTGGACCCGCCCGGGTACCGCATGGCCGAGTGCTACTTGTCGAGAGCGGCGTTCGATGCCGGCGAGAACCTGTTGCAGGGACGGATAAGCGAAGCGCGAATGACACCTGGCCAGCCGTCCACAGACTGGCGTATGGCCCCACACCTGACACAGAGTTTTTTCCGAGTGACCAGCCACGTGTGGTGGGTCGTGGAAAGGGGCGGATCGGTACGGATTCCCGGGACCACGTTGCCGGTCAGGACCTGTTCCACTCGCGACATGCTCAAAATGTGCGAGCGGGAGGGCTACAGGATCGTGTCGGGCGGGAAGGGATCGCACCTGAAGTTGAAACGTGCTCAGAGCCCGATGATCATCATCCCGGACAACCGCACGAATCTGTCGCCGGCCGTCACGAGGAATACGCTGAAGGCATTGAACAAGGATTATGGTCTGCCAGATCTTCCGAGCCTTTTGGAGAGGTCATGAAATTATGGCAGCGGCGACGACCAACGCTCCGCCGTCCTCAGCACCCGCGCCGTCACGCCCTCCCCCAGGTCGAACACCTGCGGATCGTCCGCCCGCTCCACGGCCGAGACCAGTGCCCGCATGTACGCCAGCCCTTCGGCTGCTTCGTCCACATCCAGCACCTCGGGCGAGGCCTGCAGCAGCGGCTCGGGCAGGCAGACGATGCACTTGCTCTGCGCCCGCGTGATCGCCACGTTCAGCCGGTTCAGGCCGTAGATGAATTCCGCCTCGCGCAGGGCGAACTCGGTGTCGGACACGCCGTAACTGACGATGGCCACTACTCCGGCGGCTCATCGAAGAACGGCGTGTAGATGTGCCGCTCCGTGATGCACCGCGTGGGGCAGACCGAGCACATCTCCAGCAGTTCTTCCCACGCCCGCGATGAGAGGGTCAGCAACTCATCCACGAGCCTGTCGCCGACATGGGGCAGCAGACGCTCGATGTCCTGGTAGTTCAGCTGCATCTGGTCGTACTTGCCAGCCAGCTTCTCCTCGATGTGTACCTTCAGTCGCTTGGCGTATTGAGCAGCGAACTCGGCGATGTCCGCATCCGACAGTCCCTTTCTGTGAAGGCGCCTCTGCAGCCGGCGGTCGATCAGCGTGACGAAGTCCGACGCGAACTCGTAGCAGAACCAGTTGAACTTCGTCTTCTCCGAATCGTCCGCGTAAAACCTCTCCGGGCGGATGATCGATGAATGCATGTTCAGCCCTTTCCGCAGCACTTCTTGTACTTGCGGCCGGACCCGCACGGGCACGGGTCGTTCCGGCCGATCTTGCCTTGGCTGTTAACGATCGGGCTGGTCCGGGTGGCTGGGGCGCTGGGCTCCAGCCGGTCGAGCCGCTGATCCGCCGCGGCCTTGTTACGAAGGATCGGTGCAGTGCGTCCAGTGCTGGCCGTTTCGGGCAGATCCATTCCCATCCGGGCACGCTTGGCCTCCCCCCAGTAGGTTGGGTCAGCGGCCCGGGCCTTGATCTGGGGCTGCCATTCCCTGACCGCCTCCTGCAGCGGTTGTGTGTCGTGCAGGATGCCTTCGCCTTCCAACCAGCGCAGTAAATCGACGGTACGCAAAATCACGTCGTCGAAGAAACCGCCTTCGTCGGCCTTTTGTGCAGGAAGCACATCGAGCAGCAGTTTCCGGAGGACCGACTCGTCGATGTCCTCGGGCCGGGCTTTGCAGTACGTCCATGCGCCCATCATCAGCCGGTACGCCAGAAACTCGGCATACTGCCGAAGATCGCGGGGCTGGGGCTTGAGGAGGTCCGAACGCGAGAACCGCCTGGCCAGGTGACTGGCCCGGTTGTAAGCGGCACGGGTCTGGCCCTCTTCGCTGTCCGGGTCGCCGGGGTCGATCTCCGCATACCATGTCGCCAGCTGCTGCCATGCGCCCTGGATCCAGTCCCGCACAGGCTGCTCCCAAGGGTCCGGTGGCCACTCGGTTGTCGGATCATCCAGAAGTGCCAGAGCGTCCTGCAGATCGGGATCGCCGGTCTGACCGTGAAGGCCCTCGATGAGGGGGCGGGACTGCCGGTGGCCCATCCGAGCCAGCACGCGGGCCGCCGACTCCGCGTGTGCCATGTCAGTATGGCCAGTCTGGGCCTGTGACAGGGCCTTCGTGCACAGGTCGACGACCCGTTGCCGCAGGTCCTCATCCCGGCTGTCGGCCGCCAGGACTGCCAGCTGCCAGAGCTCGTAAGCGACGTACCAGGGCGAGAAGTCCTCCGGCATGAACTCCAGGACGATCGGCAGGACCGTGTCCGGCCGGAATCTGCCGGTCGCGGCAGGAAGGGCATCCAGCAGAAAGTCGTCCCCGTCTTCGCCCGCGTCCATCTGGGCCCGCACCAGGAACCGGACCGCCCGATCGCGGCATTCGCCGGCCAGTCGGTCGGCCGCCAGGGCCAATATGCCCAGGACGCAGAGCCCCTCGAACCTTGGCTCCTGATAGTCGGCCTCTCGCCACTCGTCGAACAGATCAAGCAGCTGCTCGAGGACGGACGGGTCGCCAGCCGCTGCGGTGGCAAATTGTTCCAGGGTCGCCCACGGGACGTCCCCCGCAGTCGTGAGAGTTTCCCAAGGAAGTGGTTGTATGTCATCCGGATTCATTCGGTCACCGATTCGGGATATAGCGGCCGGTCGAACGTGATACCTTCGACGCCATCTCTGTCACCAGCATCGCCTGTCACGCCAAGTGTAGCCGGGCATGCGGCATCCGAACAGGAGCAGCAGGCAAATGCGGGGCAGTGGAAAGGGCTTTTCCGGCCATCGGATGCGGTGTGTCTGTCATGCACCGCAAGTTCGCACATAGTTTGAATACCCGTTGCTGGGGGACCCCAGCAACGGGTATTCAAACTACACAGCATCATTGACGGCAGTATGTTGAGTAAGTCGTAAATGACTGTGCAGCAAGGGGATAGAGAATCATGTCGTATTTGCTTTCGGCCGTTCGCCCATTGTATGGGGCTTGATTACCGGACGGTGGTGGTTTCACCATCCTCAGGACGCGATGTGGCGCGGCATATGCTTAATTTCGGCTACTCTTCTGCAACAATAGAGTGAAGGTCCGCCAGTTGCGTTGGCCACGGCGGCACCGCGACCTTTTGCCGTCCGCATTCCGCGGTCGGCAGTCCCACCCGTATCGAAAGGAGGCTCAATGAATGGAAACGCATTCCTGGTGTTCTTGATCGTCTTCCTGGTCCTGGTTGTCGTGGTTCGTTGCGATGTCCGCCACGCCTCAGGCCAAACATTCCGCATGAAACAGGTCCAGTTACCATCGTCCATGCCGAACGCCGTTCCGGACGTGGGCGACAGATTGACCAAACTCACCAGGTCCCATCCACCGAAAGGAGGCACGCATGATCCGTCCCGGATGTCAAAAGGGGGGAGGCCCGGCTGTTCGCGACCGGGCTCGGAGGACAGCCTGTCGGCACGTCACCAAGCGCGATCAGGCGGCCATCCTGGCGGCCCTGCAGTTCTACCGGGACGAGTGCCTCGGAAGCGGGCAGCAGATTCCCGATTTGAAGATCAGGCAGATCGCCACCGACGGTGATCGATTCCAGCCTCTGACGTACGACGAGGTCACCCGCCTGCGTGCGAGGCTTCAGACCCGTACCAAATCCCGCTGACCCCGCCGTTGCCGCTCCGCTTCTTCATCCATCCATCTTGAAGTACGCATCACGTCTCCTCTGCCTTCGATCTCGCGCAGCCACCCACACACGTAAAGTCGTTTGAAGCGATCTTCGATCCTTGTCCACGAAAGGAACATGCCATGCCACACGCGTATCCCGCCCGCGGCCCTCCGATCTGATCACGTTCCCGCCGCATGAACCATTCGGAGAGGCCCCAGTAACAGTCCAGTCTTTACAGAACACTTAAAGGAGATGAACATGCAGGTACTATTCTTGAACAACGACGGAGCCGGTTTCGCGGACCACATCGAGATCGCCGATGGCACAACCGTGGAGCGGTTCTTCGAGGACCAGCTGCCGGATCGCGAGCCGGCGGACTACCTGATCCGCGTGAACCGTCTGCCCGTTCCCCGCGAGTACGTGCTGCAGGAGGGGGACCGGGTGAGTGCAACGCCAGTGAAGATCGAGGGAGCGCGACTCGTTCGCCCGTAAGTGGCTGCCGCCAAAGATGTTGCGACAGTCTAGCAACGGGCGGACAACCTGTCAATCGGTCTTGGCAGGTTGGACAACTTGGTTTCCGTGTGGGTGCGATTCCCACCCCTCTGGTGCTGAGGTGAAGCACTTCCCCCATGCGGGCGGCCTGACAACCGCCGGTGTGAAGCGGGGATGAAAGACGGTAACCCGGAACTCGGCCGGGAACCCCGTCGAGCAGAGCTGAACATGGATAAGCAAGTGAACCCACGCCTGAACCGTCGTCATTTTGAACAGGCTTACCCGAGACCTTACAGCCTGCCCAAAACGGGAACGGATGAAGAGTCGGACGGCTACCTTCGCCGCCCGGTAGCACCCTCGCATTCATCCCGGCGGACAGTGGGATCCTTCGTTCAGCGCCAAACGGAGGCCTGGAACGAGGTAACCCCTTCAAGGCTCTCAGGGCGGCCGCCCTGAGCAGGTAGTCAGCCGCATGCCTTGACGCGGGAAGGATTGCCCCAGAAGCAAACGCCCCCGGGAAAGCCGGGGGATACGCTGACGGGGGCACGGAAAGACGGATGGTAGAGGTGCAAGTAGGAGCGTCAAACCATGAGCACACCGGCAACGGTGATGTATGACTGGAAGACGACCGATTGGCGCAAGCTGGAGCGGTCGGTATTCGAGCTCCAAAAGCGCATCTACCGAGCTGCCGGCCGTAACGACACCTCGGCAGTGCACCAATTGCAGCGACTGCTGATCAAGTCCAAGGCAGCTGCCCTCCTGGCGGTGCGGAGGGTTGCTCAGGTCAACCGGGGCAAGCACACAGCGGGCGTGGATGGTGTGGCATCGCTCACCGACACGCAGAAGCTGGACCTTGCCCACGCGATCATGAGCAACCCTTTGCCCCCGGAGGCCCAACCCGTCCGCCGGGTCTGGATACCCAAGCCCGGTAAGGACGAGAAACGGCCGCTGGGGATTCCTGTCATGGCGGACCGAGCCAGACAGGCGCTGGCCAAGATGGCCCTGGAGCCGGAATGGGAGGCGAAGTTCGAGCCGAACAGTTACGGCTTCAGGCCTGGACGCTCATGCCACGATGCGAAAGAGGCGATCTTTTCGGCGATCCAGCAGGCGCAGAAGTACGTGCTGGATGCTGATATCGCCAAGTGTTTCGACCGCATCGACCACCAGGCACTCCTCGACAAACTGGGGACCTTTCCCCTGCTTCGTCGGGCAATCAAGGCCTGGTTGAAAGCCGGAGTTCTCGACGGGGACACGCTGTTCCCTGTCGAAGACGGCACACCGCAGGGCGGAGTCATCTCGCCACTCCTGGCGAATATCGCCCTGCACGGCTTGGAGACAGCCGTTCGCGGCGCATTTCCTCACTTCCAACCCCCGCGGCAGAAAGGAAAACGAGCGGTCCGCTGGAAGCCACAGGTCATCCGCTATGCGGACGACTTCGTGATCATCCACCCGGATCTCGACGCACTGCAACGGGCCAAGGGAATCGCGGCCGAATGGCTGAAAGGCATGGGGCTGGAGATGAAACCCAGCAAGACCCGCATCACCCATACCCTCAATGCGATTGACGGACCTGCTGGATTCGACTTCCTCGGATTCCACATCCGTCAGTACGAGCGGGGGAAGAACCGTTGCCTGGTCAACGGTATGAGGGAGCGGGTGGGCTTCACCGCCAACAGCAAACCGAGCATGGAGTCCCAGAAACGGCTTCTCCGCAAGGTTCGGGACATCCTTCACAGGCATCGGACAGCCCCGCAGATCGCGATTGTCCGCCTGCTGAACCCGATTCTGCGCGGATGGGGAAACTACTTCTCCACAGCCGTCTCGAAGGACATCTTCCACAGGATGGATCACCTCATCTTCTGGAAACTCTATGCCTGGGCATCACGCCGCCACCCGCACAAGAGCCGTGCCTGGATCATCCGCCGCTATTGGCTGCGGGGTCCTCGCGGTTACAGCCAGTTCGGGTCTGATGAGCAATGCAGACTGGTCAAGTTGTCTGCCATTCCCATCGAGCGGCACATCAAGGTTCAGGGCATCCGAAGCCCCTTTGATGGTATGTAGTCTACTGGAGCATGCGGGCGGGCAAGCACCCCGATGTGCGACGCAGCGTCTCTGGCTTGATCCAAAAGCAACAGGGACTCTGCACCCGCTGCGGCATGTTCTTCCGCCCGGGGGACCGGATGGTCAAGGTATCGGCCTCGTGGGCCGACGCCACACCGGGACAAAAGGAGTTGGTGCACGATTACTGTACCGGGGCACCGGCAGTGTGCGATGACAACCACTGTCTTTTCGAGGAGCCGGATGAGGGGAAACTCTCACGTCCGGTTTTGGAGACAAGTGCGGATCGCGAGGTCCGTGCTTAGTTCAACGCTGTCGCGTAGGCGATTCGACCTGCCTCAAGGGTCATCGGGGCACCTGCTCGGGCTTCGGCCTGGGCGGGTGCCCTTTCTCTTTTATAGAGGAGATACATCATGTCAAGACCTGATCGACAGGCGATCAAGATGGCGAACCTGATCCACGACCGGCTGCATGCCTTGCACGACGAGCAGGCCCGCGTCTGGGACGAGCGCCTGCGCTACATGTGTGAGCAGACGCGGCAACTGCTCCGTCTCGACCACAGCCTGTCATTGTGCCGCAGGCAGCGGTGGCCTGTCGCAGCTGACAAATTGCGTCGTCGAGCAGGACGCATGCTAGTGGACCTGAACGCGGAGCTGACGAATACGCAGCGGTTCCACCAGCCGCCCAGTTACAAGGTGCCTTCGCTGCGGGAGATCCTGGCTGAGCTCGAACAGATCGAGGCCGAGTTCGGCGGCTGGACGCACGAGCGGAACATCATGGCCCTGGTCGTGCATACGGACGCCATCGTGCTGGAAGGGATCAATCTTGGATCCTTCAAGATCGCTCTCTACCTCGATGAACTGCCCCAGTTGGGGCAGAACCGGGATGTCTACATTATTGAAGCCGTCGAGCCCAATCCGGCGGCCTCCGATCCAGTCGTAACCCATCCCCATGTCAGCCGCAATCGTCTGTGCGAGGGCGATGCGTCGGTACCGATCCGCAAGGCGTTGGAGTCGGGGCGGCTGTGCGACTTCTTTATGGTCGTGAGTTCCGTGCTGACGACCTACAACCCGCACAGTGCGTACGTCTCGCTGGGCAACTGGGACGGGATCGAATGCTACGACTGCGGATACCACACCAGCGAATCGAACAGCTACTACTGCGAAAGCTGCAATCGCGACTTTTGCGGCGAGTGCATCAGTGGCTGTCGCGTTTGCGATACCACGATGTGCCGGGGATGCCTGCTGGAGTGCGGGATCTGTCGGGACCTCGTCTGTGAAGGCTGCATCCGGACGTGCGAGTCCTGCAACGAAGCCTGCTGCACCTCGTGCCTCGAAGACGGGTTGTGCGCCACATGTCTGAAGGAACAAAACGAAAGGGAGAACGATGAGCAAGAAGAACGGCAAGAACAACAAGCCAGCCGCAACGGCTGATCGGAAGGCCAAGCCGCAGGTAGTCCGCAGGGTTGTCGAGCCAGACGACCCCGTGCTGCGATTCTCGCCGACGGCATGGGCGAAGATGCTGTACATGCGGGACCGTGCCCAGCTGGAGGTGGGCGGGTTCGGCATTGCTGCTGCCAACGATCTGCTGCTGGTGGAGGATTTCGTGACGGTCAAGCAGTCGGTGACGATGGCCAGTGTGGCCTTCGATGATGCGGCCGTGGCGGACTTCTTCGACGAGCAGATCGATGCCGGCCGGCAGCCGCAGCAGTTCATGCGGATCTGGCTGCACACCCACCCCGGAGGGTCCGCCTCGCCCAGTGCGGTGGACGAGGAGACCTTCAGCCGCGTGTTCGGCTCCTGCGATTGGGCCATCATGTGCATCATCGCCAAGGGCGGCCAGACGTTTGCCCGGCTGCGGTTCAACGCCGGACCAGGCGGGCAGGTGGAGATCCCCGTGCAGGTGGACTTCAGCCGGCCGTTCGGCGCAAGCGATCACGCTCTATGGAAGGCCGAATATGAGCTGAACGTGCATGCTCAAGTATTCGCTGCCCACCCGCTGGCACATGATCCCGTCTTCCGGCAGCTGCAGGCGGCTGGGGGCGATGCGTTCTTCGATGGCATCCATTTCGAAGACGAGACAGATCCGTATCTGGAAGAACTTGACGAGGAGGCAATCTGGCCATGGTAGACAAATACGAAGATCTGCCTGTGATACACAGATACACTCGTGCCCAGGCGATCGAGGATGGCGTTCTGGTCGACGTGACGCAGTGGGCGTCGGAAACCGGCTTTACCGTGCCGGTGGCTTGTACGTCAGCCGTATGGCACGAGTACGTGGTCCCGAAGGAGGATCTCCGCGCAGCAGGCCAGTCGGAACGGGGCCGGGCTCACGACCTGCTCTGGCTGCTGTACGTGGCCATCCGCAAGAGTCCTGCCCGTGCCGATCAGCTGCGGTTCGCCGTGATGTTCCTGATGGGCCCGCACGACACCCGACTGATCGACTTCAAGGCCGTCTGCGGGCCTGGCGATAGCGGCGAGCCGGTGCTGACGATCATGCTGCCCCACGAAGACTGATCATCCCCATTCCCCTACTCGACCGAACCCGTTGAACACGCATCCGAAAGGAGGATTCGCACATGGAGCTGCAAGTAGACTTACAGAACCGGGATCAACGCCAGCGGGAGATCGTGCCCCCGCAGCAGCTGGCTACGTGCCGCTGCACGGTCATCGGCGTTGGGGCCGTCGGCCGACAGGTGGCCCTGCAGCTGGCCGCGGTGGGCGTGCCGTCGCTTCAACTCGTCGACTTCGACATTGTCGAGGTCGCGAACCTGGCGCCACAGGGCTTCCTGGAGGAGGATCTGGGCCAGTCTAAAGTCGAGGTAACGGCCCAGATGTGCCGCCGGTTGAACCGCAAGGTCCAGATTCACCTGGTGTCGGACCTCTACCGTCGCAGCCTGCAGGTCGGCAACGTCGTATTCGCCTGCGTCGACTCCATTGGCATCCGGCGACTCATCTGGGAAGGCGTCCGGGATGACGTGAGCCTGCTGGTCGATGGCCGAATGGCGGCTGAGGTGGTGCGGGTACTGGCGGCATGCGACGAGCAGTCCCGCCAGCACTACCCAACCACGCTGTTTGCCGCGCCAGACGCGTACGTCGGCCCCTGCACAGCCAAGTCCACCATCTTCAGCGCCAACATCTGCGCAGGGCTGATGGTCAGCCGACTGGCCCGCTGGCTCAGACGGCTGCCGGTCGAGCCAGATGTGACGATCAACCTGCTCGCCGACGAACTGTCCCTGGGCGTCGGCTGACGCCCTATCCATTGAACATAAAGGAGGCCCTATGGCCAACGTGCTTATCGTGGCAATCATGCTGTGCATCGGCGGCACCGCCGGATGGTTCCTGCATGGCAGCCGAAGCGGCCTTGTGCTTCGAGAATCGCGAGGACTGACGATCGAGGATATCCAGCAGCTGGCATCCCTGACGGTGCTGAAGGTGCAGATGGCGGAAGTGAAGATCTGCGAACTGCATGGCTACACCGGCGGTATCCAGGCGGTGATGGCGATCCAGGGAGATGTCGAGATCGCCGTCGACCTGGCAGCCGCTCGGCTGGAGAATGTCGATCTGGTCGCACGGCATGCCGTGCTCGTGCTGCCAGTACCGACCGCCAATCGTCCCCGTGTGGACCACACCCACACAAGGATCTACCGCATCGACCGCACCGGATTGTGGCGGATTGCTCCCGGTGAGACAGGAGAAGTTGACCTGCTGAACCGGGCTCTGCAGGAAGCCCAGAAATCGATCGAGGCGGCGGGCAGCCAGCAGTCTCTGATCGACCGAGCCCGACAGCGGACCGAGGAGGTCCTCCTCGGCTTTGGCCGGGCACTGGGCTGGGATCTTGATGTCCGGTGGGACGATCGGATGGCCGCTCGTCCGCTCGAACCCGCCTCTGCACCACCCGTGCACGGTTGACCACGGAACAGGCGGCGTTGTATGCCGCCTGTTAGCTGTGGGGAGCGGACGACTCTCTGTCCGCTCCCGTGCGCCAGTGGCAAAGACCGGTTCTTTAGCTGCCCCACCCCGCCCAACTGCGGGTCAGGATACTCTGGTACGTTTCGTTGCATTTCCGTCAGCGTTGTAGTCGCAGCAGAGATCGTCCGTGTCCATACGATCGGTTCTCAATACGGCCAGTTCCTCGCCAGCGTCAACAGGTCCATCGCATCGACCCTGCCGTCGCCGGTGAGGTCGCAGGCCGCGTCGTAGTCGGCGTCGCCTTCGGTCTTGCCCCAGCCGCGGGCGAGGCGCAGCAGGTCCATGGCGTTGACCAGCCCGTCGCCGTCGATATCGCCAGGGACCTGGCCGGAGACGGATTCGTCGCAGCCGATGTCCACCCTGCCGCCGGCGACGCGGGCGTCGCCGTCGATGTCGGTCTCGCCGGGCTCGGCCGCGAACGCGGGGTCGCCGGCGTTCAGGCAGGGCGAACCGGGCTGCAGGTGACCGTCCGGGGTCAGCAGCGGGTTGCCGACCAGGTTGCCGTCGCCCGGATGAGCGGTCGGCAGGATGCTGTAGCTCACGTCAAAGTCGCCGCCGCCGAGCAGTTCGCCGCCGTAGCCGTTCCAGAGGATGGTGTTGCGGATTGCGGGTACCGCGCCGCCGCCGCTGGCGTAGACGGCCCAACCGGCTTCATTGACCGATCGCACGGTGCAGCCGGTCATCGCCACGCTTGCGCTGATGCTTCGGATGGCCGAGCCGAACAGCGGGGCGTAGTCGTATGACAGCAGGCAGCTGGTCAGACTGGCGCTGCCGCCGACCAGGCAGACCGCCCCGCCGGCGTACTCGCTGCGGTTGGAGCTGAACCTGCACCTGTCGATGGTCAGATCCGAGGCATAGGCGTACAGGCCGGCCCCTTCGCTTTCGGCGTAGTTGTCGGCGATGGTGCAGCTCGCAAAGCTGGCGTGCTGAAGCTGCTTCAGGAACGCCGCCCCGCCGTCAGCGGCCCAGTTGCCGCGCATAAGCGTATCTTCCACAAGCAGCGTGACGTTCACGGCATACAAGCCCCCACCGCTCTGGGCGTAGTTGTCGTCCAGCTGGCAGCCGGTCACTTCGCACGACGCACCCGGCCTCTCGGCCATTACCACCAGCCCACCGCCCGCATCCGCCAAGTTGCCGCTGATCGTACAATTGGAAACCCTGGTGCTGGCCGTGTTGCCCGTTGGGATGTGAAGAATTCCCCCCCCCGACAGCGGAGTAGCTGCCGCCGAACGATAGACTGGTAATCACGGCGTTATCTCGAATGACGGATCCCTTGACTACAAGCCCTGTCCCACTGCAGTAGATCCCACCACCGCGAGAGCTGCTGTTACGCAGGATCTCGCTGTCCTGCACGACCACTGTACCACTTGCATAGACGCCGCCGCCGACATTGTCACTGATGATGCACGATTCGATCGTCACCGGCCCCCCAAGACTGGCTGCGGCCGCCAAGGATGACTGATTGCCGCTGATGGTGCAGCGTTCGACCGTAAGCGAACCTCCATCCACATAGATAGTTGCACCTTCCCCCTGGTTGTCGTGGATGAAGCAGTCATATACCCGCACATGAGCATTGTCGCCCGCAATCGCTCCGGAGCGGTAGGACAGGCTATCCGATCCGACGGGGCTATTGCCCGTAATCACGCAGTTGCGGACGGTGACGGTGCTTCCCTCGATGGCAATGATCGGGCTACCATAGGCTGCCCCCGTGACAGTCACACCGGCAAGTTCCGATCCTGCCGGAGCTGCAACAAACCCAACGCCGAACTCGGCATCGCTGACGTCGATCACCGTCGCTGCGACAACCGTCGGATCGGCGGGACCGGTCGACTGCAACAACAGCAGTTTCTCGTGCACCGCGATATCAACGTTGCCGGGATCGCTGTAAATGCCCGGCCGCAGGATGATCACCGCGCCCTCCCTTGCCGGGGCCGCATCAACGGCTGCCTGCACCGTCCGCTTCGGACCGCTCGCCCCGTCCCAGGCCGGCGTCAGGCCGTCCCAGGCATCGTCGCCAGCCGCCGGGTCGACGTAGTAGGTCGGTGCCGGCGTCAGTGGATCGCTGCCGCGATGGAACTCCCCGAGGTTGTCGACATCGTCGCCGTCGGGGTCATCGGTCGGCGCAGCGCCTGCCGGGCCGAACCACTTCATCTCCCACCAGTCCGGCAGCATGTCACCATCGGTGTCGTGCCACTCGTCGGCGCCGATGTCCACGCGACCGCCGCTGACGCGATCCTCGCCGTCCATGTCCTTCTCCAGACCTTGCGGCGAGTACGCGGGATCGCCGGCATCGATGCAGGGAGAATCGCCCTTGAGGTGGCCGTCCGGGGTGAGCATCGGGTCGCCCTCGAGGTTACCTTCCCCGGGTTGGCCGGATCCCAGACAGTATGCGACGTCGTATTCCCTGGGACCATAGGCGTCATCAAGGACTCCTCCGTAGGCGTACCCGGCGAACAGGCAGTTGCGGACCTTCGGCGAATGATCGTGTACGTAGACCGCCCCCTCCGAATCGCGGTCGGCCAGGAAGGTACAATTCATGATTACCGGCTGGTTATCATAGCTGTACACGTCATACGGACGGTTCAACCGGAACACACAATCGCGAATGATCGGTGCTCCGCCTTCGCAGTAGATGACGCCCCTGGTCGCAAAGCAGTCGGAGATTATGCAATGTTCGATGGTCGGGCTTGTCCCCGCGCAGAGCACCGCTCCGGCGGTGCTATACGTTCCATAGACCGGCCCGAACCCGTTTGTAATCGTCACGCCTCGGATCGCGCAGTCGGGCCCCTCACCGTTTTGAAGCGTGAACGCGCGGTGCCGGTCGCTGTGACTGCCCTCGCAGTCGATGACCGTTCCTGCCACTGCCGCCGGATCCGTCGGGTCCGTCGACCGCACCGTGATCGTCTTGCCCTTGAAGTCGATGTCCCGGTTGCCGTCGCCGGTGTAGGTCCCCGGCTGTAGCACCACCTCGTCGCCGGCGGCAGCCGCGTCGACCGCCGCCTGTATTGTCGGGTAGTCCCCCAGCCCATCCGCCTGCACATTCAGAACCGCCGCATGCGCCGTCGTCGCCAGACAGGCAGCCGTCACGATCCATGCCACTGTTGTCGTACGCATCCAATCAACTCCACTTGTCGGCCCACACTGCCCACGATACGGCCTCTGCAATACCCTCACCCAATCAGAACTGCACGCGCTTACCCAACGGTTCAATATGGCCAGTTCCTCGCCAGCGTCAGCAGGTCCATCGCGTTGACCGCACCGTCGCCGGTGAGGTCGCAGGCCGGGTCCCATCCGGCATCGCCTTCTGCCTTACCCCAGCCGCGGGCGAGGCGCAGCAGGTCCACGGCGTTGACCAGCCCGTCACCGTCGATGTCGCCCGGGACCTGGCCCGATACCGACTCGTCGCAGCCGATGTCCACCCGGCCGCCGGCGACGCGGGCGTCGCCGTCGATGTCGGTCTCGCCGCCCTCGGCAACGAACGCGGGGTCGCCGGCGTTCAGGCAGGGCGAGCCGGGCTGGAGGCGGCCATCCGCCGTGAGCTGTGGATCGACGTGCAGGTTACCTGTACCGGCGTATTCGGCAGGAACGACGCTGTAGGCGACCTCGACGTCCGCCCCGGAAATGGCCTCACCCGAACCGATGCCATACCAGATGACGCTGTTATCCACCGTTACAGTCGCCCCCATGCTGGCAAGCGAACCGCCGCGGGAGCCGGCCCCGTTGTACAGGAAGGTGCAGTTGCTGACTTCCACTACCGCACCGGCTGCGGCACTGAGCCCGCCGCCGCTGCCGGCTGCGTAGTTGTTGCTCACCAGGCAGCTGCGAGCGGACAGGGAACCCCCGGCGACGGACACGGCTCCGCCCCGGCTCGCCCAACCATCCTGCAGGACGCACGACCGCATCACAACGGTCGAACCATAGGCATAGACCGCCCCGCCCTCGTTGGTGGCCTCGTTCGCGGCCAAAGCGCAGCCTTCCAACGACACCTCCGGCGCCATCTCGACTGCCACCGCGCCCCCGGACCATGCCGTATTGCCCTCGATCGTGCAATCGACCATCCGGATGCCGGCGAACAAGGCGTAGGCGCCGCCGCCGTACTCGGCGTAGTTGTTCTGGATGCGGCATCGCCGAACGATCGTTTCCGCAACCCCGGCGTCCGGACCGTCCTGCCCCAACACGGCGATGCCGCCGCCGGACGTGGCCATATTCGACTCGATCAGGCAGTCGACGATCTCCGGCGAATGTTCGAGATAGGGCCGCAGCACCAACCCGCCACCGAGCATCGACATCCCCTCGTTCGTCAACGTCAGACTCGTGGCGTTTTCCCGGATGACGCAGCGGGCGACGCGCAGCCTCGCGCCCTCCAGATAGGCGCCTCCCGCACCACCGAACCCCGTGTTGCCGGCGATCGTGCAGTCCGATACGGTCACATCCATCCCGCCACACATCAACCCGCCGGCCACCGGCGATTCGTTATCCGTGATCGTGCAATCGGCCACAATGTGCCGCGTGCCTCCCAGGTACAAGGCGGGTGCACCGGAATTGCCCGCGATCGTACAGCCGCGGATCGTTGCGTTGCCACCATTCATCCCGATGGCGCTTCCCCCATACGCGCCGAAGAGTAACGAGCCGGAGCTGAAATCGGAGTGGTTATTCGTGATGACGCACCGGCTGATCGTCGGACTGCTGTACTCGCACCAGATCCCGCCGCCTCCACGCTCATAGCCGCCGCGAATAGTCAGTCCGGCGATCTCGCACGCCTCCGTCTCCCCGTTGTGTACGTAGAAGCCCCGGTGCCGGTCGTTATCGCTGCCTTCGGCATCAATGATGGTCGCGGCCACCACAGCCGGATCGTCGGGGTCGGCCGACCGCACGGTAATAACCTTGCCGCGCAGGTCGATGTCCCGGTTGCCGTCGCCCGTGTAGAGCCCGTGCGCCAGCACCACCGAGGCCCCCTCGAAGTCAGGAGCAGCGTCGATCGCGGCCTGGACCGTCCGCTTGGGACCGCTCGTACCGTCCCAGGCGGGCGCCAGGCCGTCCCACGCGTCGTCGCCAGCTGCGGGGGCAACGTAGTAGGTCGGTGCCGGCGTCAGCGGATCGCTGCCCCGTTCGAACTCGGCGAGGTTGTCCGCCTGATCGCCGTCGGGATCATCCCCCGGGGCGGCCCCAGCCGAGCCGAACCACTTGCTCTCCCACCAGTCCGGAAGCATGTCATCGTCGCTGTCATGCCATTCGTCGGCACCGATGTCGATGCGCCCGCCGTTGATGCGGGCCTCGCCGTCCATATCCTTTTCCTCGCCTGCCGCCACGTATGCGGGGTCGCCTGCGTCGATGCAGGGGGAATCGCCCTTGAGGTGGCCGTCCGGGGTCAGCCGGGGATCGCCTTCGAGATTGCCCTCGCCCGAGCGGCCCGAACCGAGACAATACGCAACGTCGTACAGCCCGTCATAGTGATACAAGGCGCTGCCATAGCCGCTGAACAAGCAATTGCGCAGCACCGGCAACCCTGTCCTGGTCATGATGGCCCTGTAAGCCCCCTGTGCCGCGATGAACGTGCAGCCTGTGACCGTGGGGCTGGATTCATAGCAGTAGATATCCGCACTCCCGGTGTCGTTTGAACGGAAGACGCAGTTGCGAATGGTCGGGCTGGCGCCCGTGCAGCCGATGGCACTGCCGTCGTAGCCATATGAGCCGGATCCAGTCTGCATTCGCGGCGCATTCCCGTTGATGATCGTAAGCCCGGAAATCACTGTGTCCGGCCCCTCGCCGTTGTTGAGCAGGAAGCCCCGGTGCGGATCGGCTTCCGTGCCCTGGCAGTCGATCGTGACCGTCCCCGTCCCCGTGGCCCGGATCGTCATTGCCTTACCGGCCGGGTTGATGTCGCGGTTGCCGTCGCCGGTGTAGGTCCCCGGCTGGAGCACCACGTCGCCGCCTTCGACCGCGGAGACCTCATCGACCGCCGCCTGTATCGTCCGCTTAGGGCCATTGGTGCCGTCCCAGGTCGGTGCCAGGCCGTTATATGCGTCATCACCCACCGCGGGATCGACATAGTACGTCGGCCTGCCCATCAGCGGGTTGCTCTGGCGGTTGTACTCGGCCTCGTTGTCGAACCCGTCGCCGTCGGGATCGTCCGCCCCGGTTGCGGCCGCCGTCGCCGAGCCGAACCACTTGGCTTCCCACCAGTCCGGCAGACTGTCGCCGTCGCTGTCATGCCATTCGTCGGCACCGATGTCGACCCGGCCATTGGCGACACGCTGCTCGCCGTCCATATCCTTCTCGCCTAAGGCAGCCACGTACGCCGGATCGCCGGCATCGATACACGGCGAATCGCTGCGCAGGTGCCCGTCCGGCAGCACACCCGGATCGACCTCCAGGTTGCCTTCACCGGCCAGACCGGTGCCAAGGCAGTAGGTGGCGGTGCAGGTGTATCCCCGGGTCTGAATGGGACTTGCGCCGTTTTCGGAAAAGACGGAGTTCTCGATCCTGACCGATCCATTCCCGATCTCGAAGGCACCGCCGTCCGAGCCGCCGCCGTTGCCGACGATGGTGCAGTTCCGCAGCACCGTTTGCCCGCTGAAATACATTCCGTCCCCGTTGTTACGAATCAGGCAGCCAACTGCCGTTAGTTGTCCGTACGACAGATATGCGGCTCCCCCGTCGTTGTTCTCGATGATGCACCCCGACAGCCGGGGACTTCCACCGCTCCAATACAGAGCACCGCTGTAGCCGCTGTTGCCCGTGATGACGCAGTCGAACAGCCGCGCGTTCGACGAACTGCCGTACACAGCCGAACCGGAGCCATACTCGGCGATGTTGTCGGCCAGCCTGCAGTTGCGCAGAACCGGGCTGCCGTTGGCACAGTAGATGGCACCGCCCTGATTAGCCGTACACTGGCGGATAACGCAGTTGTCGATGGTTGGACTCGTGCCGAAACAGGCGATGGCACCTCCGCGGCGGTAGCCGTCCTTGGCGAGCGCATAGCCGTTCAGGATCGTCACACCCAGGACAGCACTGTCCGGCCCCTCGCCGTTCTGGAACACGAAGGCCCGATGAGGCACCTCGCTGGTGCCCTGGCAGTCAATGACCGTCGCCGCGACCACGGCCGGGTCGGACGGGTCGGTCGACCGCAGCGTCAGGACCTTGCCGCCAAAATCGATGTCCCGGTTGCCGTCGCCCGTGTAGGTGGCAGGGTCCAGGACCACGCGCGGCTCGATCGCCTCGGCGGGCACGGCATCGACCGCCGCCTGGATCGTCCGCTTCGGCCCGCTCGTGCCGTTCCAGGCCGGGGCCAGACCGTCCCAGGCGTCGTCGCCGGCTGCCGGATCGACGTGGTACCTGTAGGTGGGCGAGGCCGCATGCGGGTCGGTGGCGCGGTTGTATTCCTCAAGGTTCGTGAGGGTGTCGCCGTCCGGGTCGCCCGCCGCGTCGGCGGCCGTGGCCGAACCGAACTCCTGCGTCTCCCACCAGTCCGGCAGGCCGTCGGCGTCGCTGTCGACGAACTCGTCGTAGCCGATGTCAACGCGCCCGCCGCTGACCCGTGGCTCGCCGTCGAGGTCCCGCTGGCCGGGAGCCGCTACAAACGCCGGGTCGCCGGCGTTGATGCATACCGAGTCGCTGCGCAGGTGGCCGTCCGGCCGGAGCCCCGGGTCGCCGTCGAGGTTGCCCGGTCCGTCGAAGCCGCTCGGGATGAAGCAGTACGCGATATCTGCCTCCGTTTCTGCGAAGCCGTTCAGCGACAGCCCGTCACCGAAGATGCTGTTGCGGGCAACAACGAGCGTTTCAGAAAACACGTTCAGTGCGGTGCCATTGCCTGCGACCGTGGTATTTCTGATTGACACAAGGCGCGCGTTGCTCCCCGTCGTCGTACTGATTTGGATCCCGCTTCCGCTGTTTCCCACGACCAGGCAGCTGTCGATACTTGCACTCCCATATATGCCCATGCCTGCGTGAGAGTTGTTTATGACCCGACAGCCCCGGACTATGATTTCCGAGCCCGTACAGTAGATGGCTGCCCGGGAATTCTGCATGTCGTTAACGTTGACCACGCTAACGCCCGCGAGGCAGGAGTAGGACCCGAGACTGAAGCCCGGCGCCAGGTCAAGGCCGTCTACCACCGTTGCCGCGACGACGCTCGGATCATCCGGATTTGTGCTGCGGATGATGAGCATCTTGCCCTTGGTGTCGATCCCGCGATTGCCGGCCCCGGAGTAGGTCCCCTGCGCCAGGACGACATGATCGTTCCCGTCAGCCGAGGCAGCATCAATCGCCGACTGGATCGTCTTCTTCGGGCCATGCGTGCCCGTGTTGGTCGGACTCAACCCGTCAAAGGAATCATCACCGTTGAGAGGATCGACATGATAGTTCATGCCGGCCACTGTGGGATCCGTACCCCGGTTGTACTCATCCAGGGTGATGACCCAGTCCCCGTCGGGGTCCGCATCGGCCACGCCAGCCGTGGGCGAGCCGAAGTACCGGCTCTCCCACCAGTCGGGCAGGCCGTCGGCGTCGGTGTCAATCCACTCGTCCGGTCCGATATCGACGCGGCCGCCCGCGATGCGGGCTTCGCCGTCGAAATCCGTTTCCCCGCCAGCAGCGGCATAGGCCGGATCGCCGGCGTTGATGCACGGGGAGTCCGCCATCAGGTGTCCGTCCGAACGAAGTCGCGGATCCGCACTGAGGTTCCCCTCGCCTTCATACCCGTCCTGGACCACGGAATACGTAACCTGCGGGGTCCCATACAAGACCTTGATTTCCATACGTTCGTTATTCCAGAAGATACACTGCGTGACCGTGGGGGAGCAGTCTTCGGCGTAAAGGACGCCCCTCTCCCAATACGGTTCGTTATCGGTGAACACACAGGCGATCACCCGGGCGGCACTCTGATAGCAACTGATAGCATCATGGTTGCCCGTAAAGCGGCAAGAGCGGATCAGAGGCTGCCCACCACTGCAGTAGATCCCGCCGTTAGCGTAGTAAGCTGAGTATGCTGCGGAATTGTCGGCGAAGTGACAGTACTCGATCGTTGGACTGGCCCCCTCGCATCGCGCTCCGCCGCCGGCTGTGGCACCGAAGCCACCGCGAACCGTCAAACCGGACAACACGGAGTCGCCACCTTCGCCGCTGACGAAAAGAAAACCACGGTGATGGTCGTAGTACGTGCCCTCGCAATCCACCACCGTCGCCGCCACCACCGCCGGGTCCCGCGGGTCCGTCGACCGCACCGTGATCGCCTTGCCCTTGAAGTCGATGTCCCGGTTGCCGGTGCCGGTATAGGTCCCCGGCTGCAGGACCACCTCGTCACCCGCTGCGGCCGCGTCGATCGCGGCCTGAATCGTCGGGTAACTCCCCGTCCCGTCAGCTTTTACATCGAGAACTGCCCCGTGGACCTTCGCAGCCAGGCACGCGGCCAGCACGGCCAACACCATCGTTGTCGAACGCATAAAGCAACTCCCTGTTACGATCTCGGCAGGCAACTGCAGGAACACCCCCGCAGGGCACCGAACCCCGGCGACAGCCGGACAAGAAAACCGAATGTGACTACAGCAGTCGGAAGAGATGGATGTGCGACTTATGCCTCTCTCCCAAGTGCGAACATATAAGAAATGTAGGCGATGGTAAACATCGCCTTTGCGGATTGTGGATAGCTTGCAGTCAGTGCGGAACGCGCAGAGTTTGCAGGGCGAAGCCGTGCTGTCACGTGTTACTGATCGTTGCATAAATAACGCAAGTTCCGCTAGGTTCTATAATTAGGGGATGAAGGCGTCGCGTAGCATCCCCGATGACTGGCATGAATGGCGGAGGTTGCGGGCGTTGCATCTGAATGAGCACGGATGGCAGCAACGCGATATCGCCGAGGCACTTGATGTCAGCGAGGCGAGCGT
>JAWLBS010000011.1:0-38067 GCA_041687575.1 Phycisphaerae bacterium
AACGTCCGCCCGGCGACCGACCAGGCCCGCGAGTATGTGTACAACATCGAGGTCAGCGGACCGGACGGCAAGTCGCGGACGCACTACCGCGCGAACCACACGTTGGCCGGGTCCGGCGGGCAGATTCCGGTGCCTCGGGCATTGAACGATGAAACCGGCAGTTGGACCCTCGCCATCCGCGAAGCGCTGACCGGTACGACGAAGAAGGTGACGGTGAACCTGGAGTAGCGGGATGTTTGCCCCAGGGGAGCAGACCCCCGGCACGTGCGGCGTTTCCAGGGGTCTGACCCCGAATCGCAGGTTTCCCAGCGGAATCAACGCCCGAGTTTCGTGGCGGCCTGGATGCCTGTGCACGCCACCGGGGTCTGACCCCGTGGCGTTCGAGGAGTCCGCGGGGTTTACCGCTTCCTCACGGTCGCGGCTCGTTGGTGAAGGGCCGTGGCACCCGTGGCACCCGTGCTGAGCAGTTTTCTCCGTCCGGGGTTTGCTTGATCGCGGTGGGACGTTAGAATTCCTGCCACGCGTTTGCCGATTTCGTGCCGGCATCGCAGGCAATCCTGGCAGGCTCTTGGACGCGGTACATGTTTCGAAGGCGATTCTGGTTGTTGATGGCTGCGGTCGTGCTGACGGTCGTGCCGCTTGCCGCCACGGCTGGCCTGGGGCTCTACGTTCGCAGCGGCCTGTATGCCGCCGTCGTCGCCGGCCGGATGTCCGATTTTCTCGGCACCCATGTCGAGATCGGCGAGGTCGTGCCGCTGGACTATCAGCGGCACGAGCTTCGGGACGTGGCTGTGTACCTCAAAGACACATTCCGGCCGATGTTCCGCTGCCGCACGGCGATCGTCCACATGGGCGGGCGGATGGACCTTGAACTGCATGGTGGCCTGGTTGAGGCCCACGGGGACGAGTGGACGCTGGACACGCTGGCCAGGGCCATCGAGGTGGCGCTGGCCCATGATTTCAGCCGGACGGATCTGCGGGCGATCGACCTGCGCGACATGAACCTGGTCTTGCGGCACGGCCCGATGCGGCTGCTGGCGGGCCAGGCGAGCGGCCGGATCGAGTTCGAGGATGGTGGCGGCCGGATCGACCTGATCTGCCAGACGCTCAATGGTTCCGCGCCTGCCGAACCCGTGCGCATCCACGGTACGTTCGAGGCCGGCAACAAGCCGCTCATCAAGGAGCTTGTCCTGTCGGTCCAGCGGCTGGCGGTCGAGGCGCTGCTGCCGCCAGTTGGTCCACGGGGCCGGGCGGGGCAGTCTCAACCGGCCGCGGGGCCTGCCTCGCAGGAAAGCCCCGGCGCCGGCTGGTTCAGCGGCGAACTGACCTACAAGCAGAAGGCCCGCAACGATCTGGCGGGTGTGCTGAGTCTGACCGGCCGGTTGTTCGATGTCGATATCGGTATGGTCGCCGTGCGGCTCGGACGACCGGGCCTCAGCGGTCTCGTGTCCGGCACGTTGGATGAGGCGATTCTCGACGGCCGAGAGCTCCGCAAGGCCCGGGGGCGGTTGCGGGTCGATCATCTCGAACTGGCGGGGGTGTTCGACATGTTCGGTCTGGCCGGGGTGGACGGCTCAGCCGATCTGGAACTGCACGAGCTGCGGTTTGAGGACGATGTGCTCAAGGCCATGCTGGTGGCCGGGGATGTGCGGGGGCTGGACCTGGCGCCGCTGCTGACGCAGATGGGCACCGGGGTGATCACCGGACGCCTCAACGCGACGGTGCACAAGCTCAAGGTGGTCGATGGCCGGCTCGACGAGCTGGCCGGCCAGGTCCACGTCGTCCCGCCGGGCGGCGCCGACGGCACGATCGACCGTGCGGTCCTGGAGGCGCTGGCGGAGCAGGTGCTCAACGTGCCGCTGTCGTCGGCCTTGCCGGAGCAGCTCGCGTACACCGATCTGGGCGCGCGGTTCTACGGATTGCAGGACCTGCTTCAGATCGAGGGGGTGGCGGGTCCGGGGCAGAAGTTCATCCTGGTCGCGGATTTCTCGCCGATGCCCCTGCCGCTGGTGCCCGAGCCGCCCGGGCCGATCCGCCTGGACCGCATCCAGAACAGTGTCGCCGGCCAGGCCCGGCAGATCTGGCAGGGGCTGCTCGCACGGGCCGAAAAGGCCTTCGGTATCAAAGGCATCAATCGTACGGGATCCCCCCCGGGCGGCCGTGGGCCTTGAGCCAATTGAGCATCTCGGAGATTTTCCCGGTAGCCATGCAGACGCTGGTATCGGCGGCGCCGTAGTAGAAGTGGATCGTGTCGCCGTCGTCGCCGATGGTGTGTCCGCACGGGAAGACGACGCCGCCGACGTCGCCGATCATCTCGTATTCCTCTTCCGGCCCGATGACATACTCGTCGCCGCGCATCAGCACCCGCAGGGGGTCCTCGAGGTCGAGCAGCGCCAAGCCGACGCGGTAGAGCGATCCGGAGGCGGTCGACCGCACACCGTGATACATGATCATCCATCCCTCGGGGGTCTCGATGGGCGGGCCGGCCAGGCCGATCTTCAGCGCGTCCCACCACGCCCCGTGGCGGCGTTCCAGGAGGATGGAGTGGTCGCCCCAGTGACGCAGGTCCGGGCTCCAGCTGACCCAGATGTGTGCCCGTCCGGCCGTAGGAACCGGCCGGTGAATCAGCAGCCACCGGCCGTCAAATCGCCGGGGGAACAGGGCCGAATCCTTGTCTTCGGGAGACATGATCATGCCGCGTCGGTCGAAGGTGCGGAAGTCGCGTGTGGTCGCCATCGCCACGCCCGGACCGCCCCGGGAAAAGACGGTGTAGGTGGCGACATACCGCTCCATCTCGTCGACCCAGACGACCCGTGGGTCTTCCAGGCCCCAGACGCTCTCGGGGTGGTTGATGGGGTCCGGGGCCAGCGTCGGCTCGGGGTCGATCCGCCAGTCGCTCACCCCGTCGGCGCTGCGGGCGACGGTCAGGTGCGAGATGCCGCGGCGGTCTTCGCAGCGCACCAGCAGGAGCGTCTCACCGCTGGCCAGGCGGATCGCGGCCGGGTTGAAGACGGTGTTGACGGGGTACGGCCAGTCCTTCGCTGTGAGCAGCGGGTTCTTCGGGTGCCGTTGCAGCAACTGGCCTGATTTGACGGTTTTGGTTGTCTCGCTCATAAGCGCCTGATCTCCTGTGACGAAAGCGGATGGCGTCCGGTTCACTCGGCCTGCAACTCCAGGCGTCCGTCCGGCGGCTCGGCCGGGCGCAGCGCCTCGCTGATCTGCAGGCGGTGCACGATCAGCAGGGTCGTCAGCCATGCCAGCGTCGACTCGGCACCCTGGTTGGCGTTTACGCCCGCCGGGTGGAGGCCATCACGGCAGCCCCCTGTATTGAAATCATAGAGCGGTTTTCCCAGATCGTTGCGCCCGAGGAACCATTCCAGGCAGCGGCGGATCTGGACCAGCCATCCGCGGTCATGGGTCAGGGCGTAGGCGGTACCGCACGCCTCGGCCAGGTTCATCACCTCGATCGGCTGCTGGTCGAACCTGGCCCGCTGGCCCCCGCGGGGGTACCAGCCGCGATTGCCGATCACCGAAAGGTGCCCCGCCGGGGTTGTCTGCAGGTCCAGCTGCCACTGAAGGCACGTCAGGGCGGTTTCGCGCATCTTTTGCGAGTCCAGCCGCTCGGACGCCACCAGCAGTCCGTGCGGGATCCGCGCGTTGCCCCACGCCAGCAGGTCCTCGAGCCATGGCCACTGCGGCCCGGACTGTTTCTCGAACTGGCGCATCAGGCGCTTGGCCAGCACATCGAGCATCCGTCTGGCAGCCGTATCCCCGGGGAAGCGACGTAGATACGCATCGATGCCGACGATGGCGAAGGCCCGGGAGCGGGGGCTGGTGAAGGCATCCAGTGCGGGCAGGGCGTCGTTGAACAGGCGGACCGCCAGGCCGAGCGTCGATTCGTGGGGCGACAGGTCCACGGTGATGCCCAATGCCATCACCGCCCGGGCGTGCGAATCCTCGCTGCCGACCTGTTCGAGCCATTCCCGGGAATAGGACATGAAGTTGCGAAAGCGGCGCTGTTGTTCGTTGAAGGCGTGCACGAGAAACGCCAGGTAGGTCGAGATCAGCGGGCGGACGCTCGGGTCTTCGCGGAGTTCCCACTGCCACATCGCCACCGTCAGGGCCCGCGCGTTGTCGTCGGTGCAGTAGCCGTGCCGCCGGTCCGGGATCGCGTAGACCGCGTGCTGGCTCAGGCCCGTCCCGTCGGTCATGATCCGCAGGTGGCGGAAGTCCGGCTCGGGGATGATCTCGCTCCAGCCGATCGAATCGACCGGGGGCGACGGGCGACGGGGGCGCCGGCCGCGATCGAGCAGGGCCTCGCCGAGCACGTCGAAATATTGCCGGGCGACCCGCGGCCAGGCCATCTCTTCGGCTGCGTGCCGGGCGTTTTGCGCGAGCCGGTTGCGGCCGTCGTCATCGGTCAGCAGGGAGACCGCCGCTTGGGCCAGGGCCTGCGGGTCGGCAAACGGAACGAGTCGTCCCCGGTCGTCCGCCAGCAGATCCGCTGCGTGCCAGTAAGGGGTGGAGATGACGGCGCTTCCCGTCGCCATCGCCCGCGCGAGGGTGCCCGAGGCGACCTGGTCCGGCCGGGTGTAGGGCGTGACTACCAGGTCCGCGGCCGCCAGGTACCAGCCCAGTTCCTCCTGGCTGGCGAAGCGGCTGCGGAAGGTGACGTGGTCGGCGAGGTCCAGGTCGCGGACGATCTGGTGGAGGTGCTGCCGGTAGGCCTCTCCCTGTTCGACCTTGACGTGCGGGTGCGTCTCGCCCAGTACGACGTAGAGGGCCTCGGGATGCTTCTCGATGATCGCGGGCATCGCCCGGAGCATGTGCTCGATCCCGTCATCGGGCGAGAGCAGCCCGAAGCTCAGCAGCACCCGTCGGCCGGCAAAACCCAGGTCCTCGCGATGCAGGTCCGGCTGGAGGCGCGGGGCCAGCGGCACGCCGTGGGGGATCACGGCGACCTGGTGCGGATCCACGTCATAGGTGTCGATCAGCATCCGCCGGGCCCGGTCGCTCATCACGACCAGCCGGTCGGCGGCCTCGGCCATCTGCGTGACGACCCGCCGGTGATCGGACGACGGCCGATCGGTCACCGTGTGGAGCACGACGACCGCCGGCATGTGCAGTTCGCGCAGCAGCCGCAGGATGTGCGAGCCGGCGGGTCCGCCGTAGATGCCGAACTCGTGCTGGACGATGACGGCGTCGGCCTCGTGCATGTTGAGGAATTCGGCGGCCTGGCGGTAGTCCTGGGGCAGGTTGACGGCGATCTCGAACCGGACGGTTTCGGGGTAGTGGTAGCCCCGCGGCACGTCGTTGACGGCGACGGCGTAGACCTTGCAGTCGGAGCCGCTGGTTTCGGCGAGGGCCTGCGACAGTTCAGTGTTGAAGACCGCCACGCCGCAGCGGCGTGGCAGGTATGTGCCGACCAGCGCCACCGACTTGAGCGGCTGCTCGTATGATGATGTACTCATGCAACGATTTCCTCGAACGGTCCGCCCCGCAAGAGACCTTCGGTCTCGGCCTCCGCGGACGCCCGTGAGCCTCTGCGGGCGTGGCCACTTTGCCTGCTGGGGTTCAACGGCCTGCAGCCTGCTGCGACACCGGACCCCCGTCTAACGATTCTAGAACCTCTCGGCCCGGATTCGACCGTGGGCATCCTTTGTCTGGTAAGGTCCGGGGCGTTTGCAGGGGTTTGACCCCGTGGCGGGGGTGCCGGAGCGTTTGCCCCAGGGGGTCAGCCCCGGTGAGTCCTTCAGGTATTGGTGCCGCCACTGCAAGGGGTCAGACCCCCGGCAGACGACCCGCTCGCCATGGATATTGGAATGCGTCCGATTCCCCATCCCGCACCCCTTCACTGGCCCGTCGCCCTTGCGGCCGGTACCATCCGTCTTTACGCCGGTATTGCGGCTGCAAGGGGTCAGACCCCAAGTTGCACGTTTCCTGGCGGAATCAACGCCGAAATTTCCTGGTGGTCCGGATGCCTGTGCACGCATATGGGGTCTGACCCCGTGGCGTTCGAGCGGCACGGCAGGGTTTACCGCTCCCTCACGGTCGCGGCTCGTTGAAGCAGGAGCGTGGCACCCGATTCGCTACGCCCCGCCCCGCCCCTTCACTGGCCCGTCGCCCTTGCGGCCGGTACTATCCGTCTTTACGCCGGTATTGCGGGGCCGTCGCGGACGGCGCCGCAGCGGCCTTGGATCGAGCGACCGGATCAGCAGTTTGTGAAGGATTCCCCTGTCAGACAGGTAACCCGCAGCCCGGGAGGCAGTGCGCTGACCAGCTTCAGCTGGCTGGGGGCGGGCGTGCTCGCCAGCCGGCTGTTGCAGTCGGTCACCATCATCTATCTGACGCGAGTGTTGGGGGACGCGGGGCTGGGGCGGTTCTCGTTCGTGCAGTCGTTTCTGCTGTACGGGCTGATCGTCGCGGAGTTCCGGTTCTGGGTGGTTGGCGCCCGGCAGGTCGCCCGCGAGCCCGGGGCGCTGCCGTGGCTGGCGACCAACATCGTGACGATCCGCCTGCTGATATGCGGGCTGGAGATGCTGATCATCGCGACGGTGCTGCCGATGCTGGGCGTGGATGACGAACTGTACTGGCTGTTCGTCTTTTCGTTCCTGTCGGTGCTGGCCTACGCGATCAACAGCGACTGGATCTTCCGCGGCTTTGAGCGGATGGAGTACGTTGCGCTGTGGGAGGCCCTGCCGCGGGTGGTCTGGCTGGTCGGGGTGCTGCTGCTGGTGCACGGCCGGGACGACCTGCTGAGGGTGCCGCTGCTGCGCTTCGCAGGCGAGGCGCTGACCACGCTGGTGCTGCTGGTGGCTGCGTGGCGGGCGTATCCGGGCAGCCGGCTGAGTTTTGCGGCCGTGCGGGTCGAGCGGATCCGGTCGTTGATCCGCCAGGCCGCGCCGCTGGTCGGGGCGGCGCTGCTGGTGCAGGTCTACTACGGCTTCGACGTGATCGTGCTGTGGCTGATGCGTGGCGAGGCGGAGGCGGGGCAGTACCGGGCGGCGTATACGATCGTGATGCTGCTGATGATGGGCAGCTTCCTGCTGGATGCGACGTACCAGCCGATTTTGGCGCGACACCATGCGACCGACCGGGACGGGTTCGGCTGGCACCTGGGGCGGTTGACGGGGGCGGCTTTGCTGCTGGGCACGACGCTGCCGGCGGCGGTGGCGATCGGGGCGGTGCCGATCGTGCGGGTGCTGTTTGGCAGCGAGTATGCCCCGTCGGCGGGGGTGCTGGCGGTGCTGATGGGGTCGCTGCCGTTTGCGTACATGGGCATTGCCTGGGGCACGGCGCTGATTGCGGCGGGGCGCCAGAAGCTGCTGCTGGTCGCCTCGGCGGCCGGCGCGGCGACCAATGTCGTCGGCAACCTCGTGCTGATTCCGCTGCTGGGGATGACGGGGGCGGCGATTGCGGCGATCGTGGCGTTCGCGGTGATGGCGGGGTTGCAGTGGCATTATGTGAATCGCACGGTCTGCCCGGTGCCGCTGGTGCCGGTGCGGGCGGCGGTGGGGTTGGTGCGTGGCATCCCCCGCCTGTTGGGGCGGTTGGGCGGGGCCCGGTAGGGTGAGCTGCGTTGCAGGGCAGGCTGCGCTGTTGGCGGCCATGGAATCCTTCCGATGTGAGGTGCTTTCGCATTTCGGGTCGCGCCGTCGGGACTGACGCCATTGTAGGGCGGGCTATTGCCCACCAAGGCTTTGCGTCGGGAGCCGAACGTCACGGGTGCCACGGTGCTGCGACCTTGGCCTGCGTAGCTGTGCCTTGAGCGGTTCAGCCGTCCCTGACGGGACTCCAACAACAAAAAATAACTTCCCAACGTCTTGGGGCCCAGTCTACCCCGCCTTGAAAGGCGGGGCTACGATCGGTCGCCCCTGGCGGGGCTCGAACGGCCACGGCAATAGCCGGCGTCCCAGCCGAGGGTCAGCGCCACGGCGCTCAGGATCATGCCGCGGCTCCACCGGCTGCGGGCGAGCCATTCGGCGACCATGGCGTCGTAGACCACCACCACAGCCGGCACGGCCCAGGCCAGGTAGTAGCGCCGCATCAGGGGCGTAACGAAGAACATCGCCAGCATCCACAACGCTGCCAGGACGTCAGTCCTCCAGCACCTTGTCCGGCAGGCTCTTGGCCTCCATCTCGTTGGCCTGGGTGTACTCCTTGATCAGCTGGGCGAGCTGGTCGCGGTAGCCGGGGATGTCCATCCGCTGCTCGGGGGCGATCATGTAGTCGATATCCACGCGCCTGTCGGCGAAATGGTCCTTCACGTCGTCCATGATGTGCAGGTACGATTCGCCGTCGACGGTGCGGTTCTTGGGGAACATCGACTTTTCCCAGGTGGCCTTGAGGTCGGCGAAGGTGGTGTCGAGGTCTTTGGCGATGCGGTCGAGGGTGTCGTGCGCCTTGACCAGCAGGCCGACGGCCTGGGCCTTGTCCTTGCCGGCCACCCGCGAGGCCTGGATCAGGTCGTCCTCGACCTGTGCCATGGCAAGCATCATCTCGATGTGATGCCGCTGCAGGTCCGCCAGGGCCAGCAGCACTTCGAGGTTGTAGCGGTTGTGGCGGACCTTCGAAAGGTGCGCCTGCAGGTTGTAGCGGAGCTGCTGGTTGCGAAGCGACTGCTTGCGGGCCCGCTCGACCCGTTCGGCGTAGCGGGTCCGCCAGATCGGGTCTTCGGTCTCGACCTCGAGGTCGGGCATCTCGGGCAGGTAGGGCATCCGCAATATCTCGTCGCGCCGGGCGTAGGGCTGCTTGCCGCGCGAACTGCCGTAGGCCTTGCCGCGTTCGCGGCTGGGCACCATGTCCCAGGTCTCCTCGAACAACCGGGCGCCCGCCTGCAGGTCCTGGTAGGCCTCGATCAGACCCGCGCAGTCCGGGCCGTAGAACAGCTCAAAGAACTCGCTGACCGTCTGTGGCAGCGACGCCCCGCCCGGATGCCAGCCATAGGAACTGGCGGTCACCCAGCCCAGCCAGAACGTCTCGTTGTGCAGCCCGGCGTCGTCCCAGCTGGCGGCGAAGGTGCCGATGGGGTTCACCCGCGTTGCCCGGCCGGAGATGGCGTTGTCGTAGGCGTCTTTCAGCCGGCCGCGGTGGAGCTTGCCCTTGTCGTCCATGTAGTCGAACAGGTTCGGAAAGAGCCACTCGGCGCCCTGCATGCTCGAATAGGCCAGGGTCCGCATGCCCATCGCCTTTGCTGGCTGGACGTATTCCTCCTGGCCGACGAAGGCGTCGATGATGTCGGCGGGGAGCTTCTCGACATGTTCGGGCAGCAGGGGGAACTCGACCCACACGAAGATCTCGCGGCCGCGCTCGGCGGCGAAGTCGCGGGCCCTATTGACGAACTCGGCGAACCAGAGGCTGCGGTTTTCTGGGGTGTAGGGGCGGACCTTCTGGTCGTCGGGGTCGATGCCGGCGTAGTAGACCTCGTCGGTCGAGACGTGCAGGTAATCGACGCCCTTGGTGGCGCTTATGACGTCCTCGTACATGTCGAAGATCAGGTCGTAGACCTCCGGGTCGCTGAACTTGGCCATGTAGTTGATGCCGTCGGAGCGCAAGTGCTTGAACTGCTCGTGCTTGAGCACGTAGCCCATGTGGGCGGGGGCCTGGATGTTGGGCACGATCTGGATGTGGCGGGCCAGACCGTAATCGACCAGGTCCTGCATCTGCTCGGGGGTGAACGCGGCCGGCTGGCCGATCACCGGGTGGGAGGGGTATTCGAACTTGTCTTCGAGTTCGAAGGACACGGTGTTGATCTTGTAACAGGCGAGCTGGTCGAGGTAGCGTTTGAGCGTCTCGATGCGGTCCTGGTGGTGCTTGGTGTCCCAGTGGACGACGCGGAGCTGGTACCGCGGCCAGTCGCGGATCGTGCAGGCGGGGACCTGCCAGCGGCCAAGGTGGTCCTGCTTGATGAGCTGCAGCAGCGTTTGCACACCGTAAAACAGGCCTTGGGCGGTGTTGCCGGTGATCTCGATGGCGTCTTTGTTGATCGTCAGCAGGTAGGCCTGCTGTGCCTGCGGCCCGTCGAGTTTCGGGTCGACGGTTCCGGGCCTGATTGCCAGGCGGATCGCCTTGCCGGCCTTGTCATCTGCGGCCAGATCCATGCCGGTCTTGTCCTGGAGGCCCTGCTGCAGGGATCTGACCGCGATGTCGTCCGGCTCGATGTCCTGCGGGGCGATCTTCCAGCCCGCATCGATCCGCACGTCCCCTTCCGCCAGATCCACCTGCTGCGGCGTCGGCAATACCGCGTAGCCCCGTGTCCGCAGCGGCGTGACAACGCCTGCCCCGTGTGCCTGTGTCATGATCGTAACCGCCAGAACAGCCGAGATGAGCCCCGTACCCGCTGCAGCCCTGCTCATAGAACACCACCTGCTATTGCGATAGGACATTTCGTCGGCGACATTCCGGCGTCCCCGACTACGGCCGAATGTACAGTGGTGCAGGGGGATAGGCAAGGCAACGGAGCAGGTGGGTGCGTGACAGGATCAGCGGCACTCCCGCCCTGCACCGGTCATCGGGGCCGTATCCCTCGCGGACGCCTGCCTACCCCAACAACGCCCTCGCTGCGCTCGGAATGACAGCTTTGGGTGGGTGGTCACACACGGAACACGCTGCGCATCCGAGGAATTCCATGGCCGGAAACAGCCCCTGCCATGGCACCCAACTTCAAACGTAATTTACCGTCACCAGTTTTCCCTGCCCCCGCAGGTGCTCGGCCAGCAGGGGGACGATCTTCTCGCGCGGGGTGATACCCCGCTGGCGGAAGCAGATGTCCTCGCCGGTCTGCGGGTTGCTCCGGCCGACCAGAAACCGCACCCGGTCCGCCGCCAGCAGCAAGTCGCAGAGCTTCGTCACGGCCGTGTCCGCCTCGTACTTGCCGGGGTCCTCGTCGATGATGTTGTAGACCTGGTTGAGCGTCACGGCGCCCTCGGTCGTCAGGTCGATCCCGTCGATGAGGCACTCGGGCGGGGCGATCGTGCTGACGCACTCCTGGCGCATCTCCAGCCGCCGGCCGGTGTGCCTGGCGACCACCTTGGCCGTTGTGCCCCCGCAGACGACCTTGATCCCTTCCAACTGCATGAACTCGCGGACCGCCGCAGCGTCGCGCTGCTTGTCCGCCGGCGGGCCGGTCAGGATGTTGACCGTGTTGCCCAGCCGGCAGGTCGCCATCAGGATCGTGCAGTCGTCGCCCCGGGTCATGCCGGTCGGGTCGAACGACATCTGCTCGGCCTCGCGGAGGATCGCCTCGGGCAGGTTCGCCGGCGGCATGCCCTCCGAGAGCCGGTCGCTGGCGAATCGGCCGACACCCTCGGAGCCCCACCCGTCGCGGAGGCGCGTGCCGAGTCCGGCCTGGCTGATTCCGTCGCTCAGGAGGATCAACCCCTCGCCCGGCTCGATGTAGCAGTTGCTCTCGCCGATGAGCGAGCCCTCCATGGTCAAAGTTCGCTGCGGCAGGGCGGTGGCCAGACTGCGACTGACGTACACCGGGCCGGGCGCCTCGAAGGTCAGGATCGTGGCCTCGCCGTCGTTGAGGATTCGCGCGGCGCTGAATGCGGCGTAGGGCAGCTGGGTCTGCTTCGCTTCGGTCATCGTCCGGGCGAGGCTGGCGACGGCCTGACGCAGGCTCCAGCCGCGCCGGAGCAGCTCCTGCAGTCGGGAAATGCACATCGTCGCGGCGATGTTGGCGCGGATGCCCGAGCCCATGCCGTCGCAGCAGACCAGCGTGGTGCCTCGCTGCGTTCGCTCGCACATGACCGCGTCGCCGCAGACGTCGCCGGGCCGCTTGGAGGTCTGGCTGACCGCTACTTCGACGTGTACATATCCCATAGCTGCCCGTCCTTCTTGTCGCCGCCCTCGTCGGTCATGCCCAGCAGGTTGCGGACGAGCTCCTCGCCCCGCGCGGTGCCCTCGCCGAGCAATTTGGCCATCTGCTGGGCCATGCGGACCTGGTGTTCGAGCAGTTCCCTGGCCTGGCGGGAGGTCTCGCTCTGCAGCTGCCGCAGCTTCGCCTCGTTGGCCATGCTGCTGGTGATGTTGACGAAGATGCCGACGTACTGGTTCTCTTCGGCCAGTTTGTAGATGATCTGGTGGCAGACCAGGTTGTACTTCTCGTGCCGCACCGTCAGCGTGACCATCGGCTCGTCGCCGGAAGCCAGCCGCTCGAACGGCTCGGGGTCCATCAGGTAACTGATCCGCCGGCCCGCCACCGCCATCGAGCAGCTGAAGAACTGCCTGAACGCCGGGTTCATGTTGATGATATTCAGCCGCTCGTCGAGGATGACGATGCCGTTGGGGCTGGTCTCGATGATGCGGTCGGTCCGCTGCTCGGCCAGGCGCCGCATGTGCGGGATGCACATCTCCGGCTCGGCCAGGCCCCGCAGCACCGCAATCGCCTTATCGCGGCAGGAGGCATAGCCGCACGAGCCGCAGTTGAGCTGATCCTCCTCGCGGACCTTGCCGGTCTGCTCGAGCACCTTGCGGATCTGCTCCTCGCTGAACGGGTTGTCGTCGATCCGGCCGCCGGTCTCGAAGGTCTTGACCAGGTTCCCGCAGTCGTCGGCCGCGTCGGCGCCGCCGGCGTTGCGCCCCGCGTAATCGAGCACGCGGATCTTGCGGCCGTAGAGGTTGTGGCTGGTGCCGATGCCCGCTCCGTCGATGCAGCCTTGCGGGCAGAACAGCGGTTCGACGATGCGCGGCCGGCCGTCCTCGCGGATGCTCTGCAGCACCTCGCGGACCTCGTCGAACCCGCTGGCCGCCACGCAGTCGGGCGCGAGCAGGTCGGTGTGAAGGGCCGCGGTCCTGGCCAGCCCGCCGGGCAGCGGGAAGAACCGCGCCTCCCCGGCCGGCTGCTCGTCAAAACCGCTCTCCTCGCAGGCCTCCAGGTCGATGCCCTCGCGCTCGAACCACTCGAGCAGTTCCGTGAACGTCAGCACGCCGTCGACCAGGCCGGCCGTCTCCGGCCGCTCGGCCTCGGTCTTTTTCGCGATGCACGGGCCGATGAACACGACCTTGGCCTGCGGACCCAGCCGGGTCTTCAGGTGCCGGGCGTGGGCGACCATCGGGCTGACCACCGGCACGAGCGTGTCGAGAAGGTCGGGCTCGTACTTCTCGACGTAGCTGACCACCGCGGGACACGCCGTGCAGACGTGGCTGCGCTGCGGCTCGCGGGCGACCAGTTCGGCCGTCTTTCGCGCCACGTGATATGCTCCGACGGCCGTTTCGGCGACGAAGGTGAAACCAAGCTTGCGCAGGGCGCTGGGCAGCCGCTTCCACTGCCAATCCGCGCAGACCACTGCGAACGACGGCGCGATGCTCGCCGCGACCGGCCCGCCCGCCTGCACGAGGTGGCGGATGCGCTCCAGGTCGTTGCGGAAGGCCTTGGCCCCCTGCGGGCACTCGCGAATGCAGGTCCCGCAGGCGACGCAGCGCTGCTCATCGACGAAGGCCTGGCCATCCTTCACGCCGATCGCCTTGACCGGGCAGGCCCGCACGCACCGGTAGCAGTCCCGGCACCGGGCCTTGTCCGTGAACACGATCTGTGCGGGTCTCTGCTGCATGTCACATCGTTCCCGGGTTTCGGGTCTCGGGGTTCGGGTGTCGAACGACGACAACGACCTTCCGTAGATTACGCAGATGACACAGATTTCAAACAACAACTACTATCGCATCGCACCCCTGTACGTTTCGCGTCGTCACTCGTGCCCCTTGCATCCCGCACACCCATGCTGACACCCGTTTCCACCAATCTTCACCTTCTCTTCCATCAACCGTCCCGCCTGCAGAGGCGCCTGCCCGGCCAGCGCCGCATCGATCGCCGCCAGCACCTGCCCGGTGTTGCACCGGTTCATCACGTGTCCGGCCACGGTCACCGTCGGCCCGCGGTCGCACTGCTCGAAGCAGAAGCTCGCCCGCACCTCGACCCGCTCGCTCAGGCCCTTGGCCTCGACCTGTCTCACCAGTTCGTGCAGCAGGTCCTGACTGCCGCGGGCGATGCAGTTGGTGCCGACGCAGACGCTCACGCGGACGGTCTTTTCCGTGCCATTGTCGCTGCCGAGGGTGAAGTCCTGGTCGGTGATCCGTCGCCGGCTGCGGTACTGCGTGTGCAGCAGGTGGTGCGCCTTCTCGCCGCCGACCTCGCCGAGGTTCTCCTTGTAGACCTGCGCAACCAGGTGGTTTTCCTGGCTCTTGTGCAGCTGCAGCATCTTGTCGGCCTCGTACAGCCCGCGGGTCCGCAGACGACGCGCGTCGCCGTCGCGGGTGACCGGCTGACCGGCCCCGCCGATGCAGCCGCCCGGGCACGCCATCACCTCGATCAGGTCGTAGGGGCTTTCGCCGCTTTTGACCTGTTCGGCCACCCGGCGCGCGTTGGCCAGCCCGTGCACGATCGCGATCCGCAGCGACTGGCCGTTCAGGTCGACCGTCGCCTCGCGCAGCCCCTGCTCGCCGCGGACGTCGTGGAACTCGAACGACTCGAGTGTCACGCCGGTGACCTTCTCGGCCGCGTAGCGGAGCACCGCCTCGGTCACGCCGCCGCTGTTGCCGAAGATCACGCCGGCCCCGGTCTTGAAGCCCAGCGGCATGTCCAGCGATTCGGGCCGCAGCTGCTGGAAGCGGATGCCCGCGCCCTCGATCATCGTCGCCAGCTCCTGCGTCGTCAGCACGAAGTCCACGTCGCGGAGGCCGCCGTGCTCGAACTCCGGCCGCTGTGCCTCGAACTTCTTGGCCGTGCACGGCATGATCGACACGACGATCAGGTCCTTGTTGTCGACCCCCAGCTTGCCCGGCAGCACCTCTCGCGCCAGCGAGCCGAACATCTGTTGCGGCGACTTGCAGCTCGACAGGTGGCTCAGCAGCGTCGGGTAGTACTGCTCGGTGAATTTCACCCACCCGGGGCAGCAGCTGGTGAACTGCGGCAGGTCCTCGCCAGCCGCCTTGCGCTGCAGGAACTCGGTGGCCTCCTCGATCACCGTCAGGTCCGCGGTGAACGAGGTGTCGTAGACCTGCTCGAAGCCCATCATCTTCAGCGCCGCGACGATCTGGCCGGTCACGATCGTCCCGGCCGGCATCCCGAAGGCCTCGCCGAGCCCGACCCGTACGGCCGGGGCGATCTGTGCGACGACCGTCTTGGCCGGATCGCTCAGCGCCTTCCAGACGTCATCGATCTCGCTCTTGGGCGTCAGAGCGCCGGTCGGGCAGACGCTGGAGCACTGGCCGCAGTAGACGCATTCTACCTGGTCGAGGTCCTTGCCGAACGCGGGCAGCACGGCGGTGCGGCTGCCGCGGAAGGCGAAGTCGATCGCCCCGATGCCCTGCACCTCGCTGCACATCCGCACGCAGTCGCCGCACAGCACGCACTTGTTCGGGTCGCGGACCAGCGAAGGGCTGGTGCGGTCCACCGGGTGGTTGGGCGGCGCGCTCTTGAAGCGGATCTCCTGCACGCCCAGTTTGCGGGCGAGGTCCTGCAGCTGGCAGGCGGCGCTCTTGCTGCAGGTCGGGCACTCGCGCGAGTGGTTCGCCAGAAGCAGCTCGATCGCGATCCGGCGGATCTCGCGGATCTCCTCGGTCGTCGTCCGCACCTTCATCCCCGGCTCGGCCTGCGTCGAGCACGCCGCCACGATGCCTCGGCCGCCCACGTCCACCAGGCACAGCCGACACGCGCCGTAGACGCTCAGGTCGCTGTGATAGCAGAAGGTCGGCAGGTCGATGCCCGCCTTGCGGATGACCTCCAGCAGGTTCCGTTCCCCATTGAGCACCACATCTCTGCCGTCGATACTGATTGTCTTTGGCTTCATCTTATTCTCTCGTCCTGGTCGCTTCTGGTGGGCATAGCCCGCCCTGCATCCGCCCAAGGTCTACAATTGGCGGGCGCAGCCCGCCCTACAACTGACCCCTGATCCCTGACCCCTGATCCCTGCCGTTACTGGCAACTGGCAACTGACAACTGGCAACTAATTCAAAACCACCGCCCCGAACTTGCAGACCTCCTGGCACACGCCGCACTTGGTGCACTTGCTCGCGTCGATCACGTGCAGCTCTTTCACCTTGCCGCTGATCGCCCCGGCCGGGCACTTGCGGGCGCACAGCGTGCAGCCCTTGCACTTGTCCGCGTCGATGGCGTAGCTCATCAGCGACTTGCACTGTTTGGCCGGACAGGTCTTCTGGAACACGTGCGCCTCGTACTCCGCCCGGAACTGCCGCAGCGTCGAGAGCACCGGGTTAGGCGCCGTTTTGCCCAGTCCGCACAGAGAGCCCTTGCGGACCGCCTTGGCGAGTTTCTCCAGCAGGTCGAGCGTGACCGCGTCGGCCCGTCCTTCGACGACGTCGTCCAGCAGGTTGAGCATCTGCCGCGTGCCCTCGCGACACAGCACGCACTTGCCGCACGACTCGTTCTGGGTGAACTGCATGAAAAAGCGCGCCACGCTGACCATGCAGGTCTTCTTGTTCATCACGACCAGGCCGCCCGAGCCGACCATCGCCCCGACGCCCTGCAGGCTGTCGAAGTCCAGAGGCAGGTCCAGGTGCTCTTCGGTCAGACAGCCGCCCGACGGCCCGCCGATCTGCACCGCCTTGAAACATTCGCCGTCGACCACGCCCTGGTCGTTGGTCACGCCGCCGCCGATGTTCAGCACGATCTCCCGCAGCGTCGAGCCGAACGGCACCTCGATCAGCCCCGTGTTGGCGACGTGGCCGGTCAGGGCGAACGTCTTGGTGCCGGGGCTGGTTTCCACGCCCACCTGCTTGAACGCCGCCGCCCCCGTCCGCAGGATCAGCGGTACGGTCGCCAGCGTCTCGACGTTGTTGATGATCGTCGGCTTGCCCCACAGGCCGCTTTGGGCGGGAAACGGCGGCTTGGGCCGCGGCATGCCGCGCTCGCCCTCGATCGAGGCGATCATCGCGGTCTCTTCCCCGCAGACGAACGCCCCGGCCCCTTCCATCACCTCCATGCGGAAGGTCTGGCCGCTGCCGAAGACATTCTCGCCGAGGATGCCGTACGCCTCGGCGTCGACCACGGCCTTGCGGACCCGGCGGACCGCCAGCGGGTACTCGGCCCGGACATAGATCAATCCCTCGTCGGCCCCGATCGCCCGCGCCGCAATCATCATCCCCTCGATCACGCTGTGGGGGTTGCCTTCCATCACCGAGCGGTCCATGAACGCCCCGGGGTCGCCCTCGTCGCCGTTGCAGATGACGTACTTCTTGCCGGCCGGCTGGACCCGCGCCGCCTCCCACTTGCGACCCGTGGGAAAGCCGCCGCCGCCCCGGCCGCGCAGCCCGCTGAAGAGGATCTCCTCGCAGATGTCCTCCGGCCGCATCTTCAGGAACGCCCGCTGGGCGGCCTCATAGCCGCCGTGGTGGATGTACTCGTTGATGTCGTCCGGATCGACCATCCCGCACTCTTTCAGGACGGTCCGCGACTGGCGGGTGTAAAAGTCGATGTCGGCCTGCCCGCGGCACCGCCGCCCGGTCGCCGGGTCCTCGAACAGCAGCCGCTCGACCACGCCGCCTTCGACCAGCGTCGTGCGGACGATCTCAGCCACGTCTTCGACCTTGACCTTGCAGTAGAGCAGACCCTCCGGCTCGATCGCCACCAGCGGCCCCTGCTGACAGAAGCCCTGGCAGCCGGAGTGCGAGACGAACGTCGCCTTCTCGGCTCCGCACGCGCAGCCGTCGCCGCCTTCGGCCCGCAGCTCGGTGATCACCTTCAGCCCGGCCGCGGCGATCTGCTCGGTGAAGGCCTTCTGGACCTTCAGCGCGCCGTTGGCGACGCAGCCGGTGCCGGCACAGACGATCACCCGCCGCGTGAGCTGCCGGGCGAGCCGGTCGTAGTCCTGCTTGATCTGCTCGAGATTGACCGCCTGGTTCATCACGCTCATTTCGCGCCCTCGCTTGCAAGGATCTCATCGACCAGCTTCAGCGCGCCTTGCGGCGTGACCTGGCCGTGCACGTCTTCGTTGATCACCACCACCGGCGCCAGCCCGCACGCGCCGAGGCACGAGACGGTTTCGACGGTGAACAGCATGTCGCTGGTCGTCTTGTTCTCGTTGGACAATCCCAACTTCGCCTGCAGGGCCTCCAGGATCGGGATCGACCGCTTGACGTGACAGGCCGTGCCGTCGCACAGCCGGATCACATGCTTGCCCTTGGGCTCCAGGGAGAAGTGGGCGTAGAAGCTGGCCACGCCGAACACCCTGGCCGGCGGCAGGTCTAGCGCGGTCGCCACGTACGTCAGCACCTCCGCGGGCAGGTAGCGGTACTCCTCCTGCACCTCCTGCAGGATGGTGATCAGCCGCGATCCCTGGCGTCCGTGCTTGTCGAGGATCGCGCAGATCTTCTCGAACTTGCGCCCGCCCACCGGGGGCTTATCCGTCGTTCTCGTCTTTTCGCTTGTCAGTGACATCACCAGTGCTCCTTTGCCGGAAGTTCACGTTTCCAGCGGCTTTGCGTGAGTCTTTCAGCAACCGCCGTGCCAATCCGTGAATTTTTTCCCAATACCTGTTTGGGAGGGTCGAAGAGGGGATCTGGTCGGTGAGGCTGGCCGCGGAGGCCTCGTTCTCGCCCTCTGGGTAGTCTCCAGGCCGGTTGTTTGCATGGAGTCGTCGGAACCATCGGGAGCTATGCCGGGAATGGCGGCCGATTGGTGTATGGTCGCATCATACACTGTATGGTGGCGCCCGCCCGGAAACGGCCTCAATCACACCCCCGCCATCCGCCGCCGAACAGCTTCGGTGATCTCGACCGGCGTGAACGGCTTGGCCAGATACTCCGTCGCCCCCAGCCGCGCCGCCGCCTGCGCACCCGCCTCCCCCGACCGCCCGGAGATCACCACCACTGGCACGTCGATCCCCGCCTCGCGCAGCCGCTCGAGAAATCCGATCCCGTCCAGCCGCGGCATCTTCATGTCCAGGATGATGGCCGCGTAGCGGTTTCGCTCAGCCAGCCCGAGTCCCCGCCGCGAATCGGTGCATGTCTCGACGACGAAACCCTGCGCCGCGAAGATCCGCCTGCAGCACTCGCAGACGACCTCTTCGTCATCGACCACCAGGATCTTCGGCTGATCTCCCATGCACCCATACTCCTGCAGAAGGCGGCCCCGACGCAAGCGCCGCCTGGCGGAATGTCTGGCAAGTGTCGTGCCATTGCCTCTGGCGAACCGATGACTGGCTCTGGACAAGAGTGTGGGGTACAGATAAACATACCAACAGCAGATCGTGAAGGCAGAGTTGGGATACAGGGAAAGAGACAGATCGCTCTGGCGCAAGCACTGAAGGAATCGTCTACGCCCTGCGTCATCTGGTGCATCACGCGGGCGAACTGTGTGCCTGCCAGAAGGCCTGCGGCCTGCCTGCCGCGAATTGGCGATGAATCCACGGTTTTGAATGACCACCGGATGACGGGATATGAAACGTCTCGGAGCATTAGCGGGTCTTGCCGGTTTCGTTCTCGTGCTCTTCCTGCTGATGAGGTACGACGCCCACAGGCTCGACAACCTGAGCATAGCGCTTATGCAGGTGTACCGGGCCTGCAGCCACTACGTGCAAGACCACACCGGAAAGCTGCCGGCATCGATCGACGAATTGGTGGAACAAGGGTACATCCGAAAGGTGGCCAGGGACGGACGTGAAGCATACCTGGGCCCATCCGCCAGAAGGCGCGAGTTCATACCGGTGTATGACCGCAGCCCGATCCCCCTCGAAGCGTTTCGAATCGGCGTCGCCGGCAATGTCGGGCAGCTCGAGGTGAGAGCCGGTCGTGCCTACAGGACTGGAGGTGACGTGCCTGTGGCCATCGTCGTCCCATCGCGATCTGCGCTGATGGAGTTGAGCCTGGAGCTCACCGCGGAGACAGTACGAACTGCCGAGCAGTACCGCGACGAAACCTCGCGCCCTGATGAGGATATCGCCGGTTCGGAGCCCTGATCTGGATGCACTGGAGGTCGAATCGGCGTTCCGTATGCTCCGGATCAGGAGCATGCTCGGGAGGATGGCCTGACCGTCATCTTCCCTTTTCTCCGCCCAATGCGCGTGCATGGCCTGCACAAAGCGAGGTTGACTCGTACTTCCGCGGCCCGTACGAAATACAAAGCGGCGTCTATCGGCGCCGCAGTCCAAAGGCTGTCGCCAGCCGAGCATGCCGTTTGGAGCACGTGGTCACAGGCTATCACCAGGCGGACATGCTGTTTGAGGCTCGTCGTCACTCGGCCTTTTCACCGCCCAAGCTATACTTGCGCATCAGGGAGTGGAAATTCGTCCGCTGCATCCCCACCTCTTCCGCCGCCTTGGAGACGTTGCCGCCGCTGCGCTGCAGCGCGGCCTGCAGGAAGCGCTTTTCCAACCCCTCGACGGCCGCGGTGCGGACCCGCTCTTTCAGTTTCTTGAACTCTTCCCAGCTGTCAGGCAACTCGCTGATCGTCGGCTGCAGCGTCGCAGCGCGGATCTCGCCGGGCAGGTGCGGCACGTCGATCCGCTCCGCGTCGCACAGGATCGCCATCCGCTCGACGATGTTGCGCAGCTCCCGCACGTTGCCCGGCCAGCGGTAGCTCTCCATCTGCGCCATCGCCTCGGGGGTAAAGCCCTTCACCGGCACCGGGTTGTTCTTTGTGAACCGCTCCAGAAACGCCATCGCCAGCCGGGTGATGTCCCCGCTCCGCTCGCGCAGCGCCGGCAGCTCGATCGGCACCACGTTCAGCCGGTAGAACAGGTCCTCGCGAAACGTCCCCGCCTTGACCAGCCCGGCCAGGTCCCGGTTCGTCGCCGCCAGCAGCCGGATGTCCACCTTCCGCTCGGCCGTGTCGCCCACCTTGCGGACCGCCCGCGTCTCCAGCACCCTCAGCAGCTTGCCCTGCGTCTCCAGGCTGATGTTGGCGACCTCGTCAAGGAACAGCGTCCCCTTGTCCGCCACCTCGAACAGCCCCTGTTTCGTGCTGATCGCCCCGCTGAAAGACCCCTTCACGTGGCCGAACAGCTCGCTCTCCAGCAGCCCCGCCGCCAGCGCGCTGCAGTCGCACGCCAGGAACGGGTGGTCCGATCGGCTGGAAAGGTTGTGGATCGCCCGGGCGACCATCTCCTTGCCCGTGCCGCTCTCGCCGGTGATCAGCACCGTCCCGTCTGTCGGGGCGACCCGCCGGATCAGCGTAAAGACCCGCTGCATCGGCCGGCTCGAGCCGATCATCCCCTCGAACCCCTCCTGCTGCTCGATCTGCCGCCGCAGCGCAACATTCTCCTGCATCAGCGCCGACCGCTCGACGACCTTGCCCAGCGCCGTCCGCAGCTCTTCCGGGGTGAACGGCTTGCTGACGTAGTCCGCCGCCCCCTCCTTCATCGCCTCGACGGCCGTCTGCACCGTCGAATAGCCGGTGATGATCATCACCTCGCTGGCCGCGCCCGCCTCGCGGATCTTGCGGAAGATCTCGAAGCCCCCCAGGTCCGGCATCATCAGGTCCAGCAGGATCACGTCGTAATCGCCCGTCAGCGCGGCCTCCAGACCCTCGCGCGGGTCCTGCCGCGTGTCCACCTGGTACCCCTGCGGCGTGAGGATCCGCGAGCAGCTCAGGCAGATCACCTCCTCGTCGTCAACCACCAGTACGCGGTAGCCCTGCATGTCGCCGCCTCTGCCGGCTGTCTCACTCATCCGATGGTTCCTTTCCCGCCGCGCCCGTCGGCGCCTGCGTCGCCTCGCCAGACGGTGCACCCATCGCAGGCAATACGACTGTGAATGTGCTGCCTGCGCCCGGCTCGCTGACGACCTCGATGTCGCCCCCGTGCTGCTGGACGATACCATAGCTTACGCTCAGGCCCAGGCCCGTGCCCTTGCCCGTCGGCTTGGTCGTAAAGAACGGGTCGAAGATCGTCTCGAGGTGCTCGCGGGGGATACCCACCCCGGTGTCGCTGATCTGGATGATCACCTCGCCGCCGCGCCGGGCCGTGCGGATCTTCAGCACCCCGCCATCGGGCATCGCCTCGCAGGCGTTCAGCGCCAGGTTCAGAAGCACCTGCTGCAGCTGGTTCTGGTCGGCCTCGACGGCGGGCAGGTCGCCCGCGAGGTCTTCTTCGATGCGGATCGCCCGGTACTCCTTCTGGCTGCGCAGCAGCGTGAGCATCTGCCGCGCCGGCCCGTTGACGTCCAGCGGCTGGCGGCGCGAGGGCGATTCCCTTGCGAAGTCCAGCAGGTTCCGCACGATGTCCCGGACCCGCGTGGTCTCCCGGATGATCAGGTCGAGGTCGCGGCGGTCCTGCTCGCTGGCCTCGTGCTTGTCCCGCAGCAGGTGGGCGAACGTCAGCACCCCCGTCAGCGGGTTGTTCACCTCGTGGGCGACTCCCGCCGCCAGCCGGCCGATCGAGGCGAGCTTCTCGCTCTGGCCGATCTGCCGGCGGGTGGCGGCTTTGAGCTTCTCCTCCCGTTGGGCGACCGCGTCCGCCATCTCGTCGATCGCCCGCAGCAGCGCCCCCATCTCGCCCCGCCGGCGGATGCCCACGCGGGCGCCCAGATCGCCGCCAATGACCCGGCGACTCATCTCGATCACCCGGCCGATGGGTTTTAGCACCTGCTTGGTGATCAGCCACAACAGCGCGATTGTCGCGGTCGCCGCAATCAGCACCATTGCAAGAAAGACCACCACGATCAGCCGCTGGCGGTGTACGTATGGCGCTTCCAGCAGGCCGACGTACAGTGCCCCGATGATCCGGCTGTCGGGGTTGCGAATCGGCTCGTACGCGCTGAGGTACCAGTCGCTGACCACGAACGCCCGCTGTGCGTAGGTCTCGCCCGCTTCCAGCACGACCCGGGCCACCTCCGGGCTGACCCGCGTGCCGATCGCCCGGCGGCCCTGCTCCGTCTTGACGTTCGTTGAGATCCGCACGTCGCCCTGAAAGATCGTGGCTGTACCGATGTCTTTGCCTTCGTACGTCTGGTTCTGGAAGACCAGATCGCGGATCGTGTCGACGATCCGGTACCTGCCGTTGAGCAGGTTGGCCCCGTACAGGACCCCCACCAGCCCCCCTTGCTCGTCGCGAATGGGGACGCCGGCGGCAACGACCATCCCGTGCTCCAGCAGATCTTCCGGGGCCTCCTCCTTTGCAGGATCCGGCCCCCACCGCGCCAGCAGTGCCGGATTGATACCCTGGCGGACCAGGTCTTCTCGCGAAACCAGCAGCGTCCCCATGGCCGGCTGACCGGTCGCCAGCACCCTCTGCACGACCTCGTTGTCGGCCATGCTGCCGTCGCGCTGGTCCGGGCCGGCTGGTCGGTACACCACGCGTCCCGTCCGGTCGAGCAGGCTGATCATGTCCGCCCGGTCCATCTGGTAGATCTGGCGGACCTCTTGGGCCAGCTGCTGCGGATCGTCCTGCTGCAGGCCGGCCGCAATGCTGTCATCCAGCGATGCGGCCTCCAGGAACTGCGCGAGCCCCTGCACATGATTTTCGTACACCTCTCGGGCGGCGCTGAGGTCCAGAAGGACGCGCATCTGCACTTCCTCGATCAGGACCTGTCCCACCCGCCGGATCGTCACCAGCGAAAGCAGAAGGTTGGTCGCCAGGACCACCCCCAGAAACGCGATCATCAAGCGGACACGGATCGTCATGTGCCGTTGGCGCTCCCGTGGGTTCCCCTTCGAATGGTACAGCGCCCCTTACGCCGGGGCGTCGGAGTCCAGCTCCATCTTCAGCCGCAGCAGGATCGCCGCGGTCCAGCCCTGCTGGAAGGCGCCCTTGCCCTCGCCGGTCCGGCTGTTGAACAACTCCCGCAACTGGCCGTCGGCGATCATGATGTCGTACAGCCGTTTCGCCGCCTGGTGCGCCTCGGCCTGGTAGTCGTACTTGCGCAGGACTTCGAGCATGAGATAGGCGATCGGCATCCAGGTTGGCCCGCGCCAAAAGCCGTCGGGGTCGTAGGTCGGCTCGTCGTAGGCCACACTGGGGAACGGGACCTTCCCGAAGAAGTAGTCCGGATTGAGCAGGTAGTCTTCGATCATCCGCCGGGCCTTGTCCTCGGGGATCGGCACCTCGGCCAGCAGCGGCAGGAAGCAGGCGGGCGTCTTGATCGGCAGCTTCTCGCCGGTCGCCACCAGCACGTCCTTGAACAGGTTGGCCTGCTCGTCGTAGAGCAGCTCGACCATGCGGCGGGCGAGCTTCTTTGCCATCGCCAAGGCGCAGGCTTGCGTGGCATAATCACCGATGCGCTTGGCGAGCTCGACGCAGCACCGCATCTGCAGCAGCAGGTGGCTGTTCATGTCCAACGGGAGGATCGGCCCGCTATCCAGCCGGGGCGTGTCGTCCCAGCCCGTCTCCAGCGGCTCGGGGCAGCTGATGATCCCGTAGTGGGTCATCCGCTGGGTCAGCCACCACTGGTTGTTCATCATCAGCACCGGCAGCAGGTGTTTGGCCAGGTCGAGATACTCGCGTTGGTGGACCAGCCGCAGGCCCGCCCAGCCGACCAGCGGCGGCTGCGAGCCCTTGGGGCGGGACCACGTCGAGGCGATGAAGTGGTACATCTTGCCGTCGCCACGGAGGTTTTCTGTCAGCAGGCGGAGCGAATCCTCCGCCAGCCGTGGCTCCATGTGCTCCAGCGCCAGATTCTGAAAACACGTGTCCCACAGGTAATGGACCGGGTAGTGCTCCCGGTTGGGAAACGCCGATACGCGGCCCGCCAGCATGCCCGGCGCCTCGCACGCATTGAAGGCCAGCGTCAGGGCAGCACGTGCCAGCACGGCGGATTCGGCCGGGTCGGGCGCCTCGAAATCGAGTTCGCCCAGAACCGCGTCGAGCCACTCCCGCGACCGCTGGATGGCGTCGTCGAGGCTGCAAGGAGCGGCGGCCAGCATCTGTACGATGCGCTCGTGATCCACATCGAGCATGTTGGCGCTGAAGGCTGCCAGCAGGTGGCCGTCCTCGTCGGGGCTGAGCACCAGCAGCGAATCGGCGCTGTCGTCGCAGCGGCACGAGCCGCGGATCACGCGGAGCCCCAGGACGAAGGGGAAGACATCGTCCGGGTCGCGCTTGTCCTTCGTCGGCAGGTACCCGTCGTACAGGATGTAGCCTTGGGCCGTCTCCTCCCGGCGGATCTCCTGGATCGTGCCGCTGGCGTTGAAACGGAAGCCCAATGTGCCGAGACCGCTGGCCTCGATCAGCCAGGTGTTGCGGCCGCAGAAGGCGAACCGGGCTGTGCCGTTGGGCAGCAGCTGCCGCACGTACAGCGCCGTCTGCTCCCGCTCGAGGGGTTCGCCCGGCAGCGGCAGCCAATCGTTCAAAGTGGTCATGCGGCGGTTGTAGTGCAGGTACAGTGCAGCGGCGCCGGCGCGTTCGTCGAAGCCGAACCCCAGGTCCGAGTAGAAGGGGCTGAAGGACGTCTGCGCCTGCGAATAGTCGACGTCGGTGCCGAGGATCTCCTGCAGTCGATCCGCACGGCTGGGTGTATTCGTGTCGGTCATGCTTGTCCTCTCCAATGGGTCGGTGCGGCAAATGTGAGATTCTAATGGCGCGGCACCGTTTTGGCGAGTCGCCTCGGCCAAGCGCCCTGAAGCGCACGAATCCGAAGAACTCTGCGGAGATCGGTAGGGGATTCCCCTAATCTGGACGTTCATCCATGTTCTGATGCGGAAGGGCTTTGGCCTTAGCCGATGGAAGGGGGGAGATCAGAAGGCACTGTGGGCCGGTCGGGGGACTGTGGCTTACCAGATGCCGCCTCTGAACTTCATCCTCCAGGCGGGACTGAGGAAATGGGCCGGCCGGGACCTTCGGGCCCCGGCCGGCCGCATTATTGTCTCGGGTCTATTCAGAGAGTCATGAGGTTCACTGAACAGTCACGTCGATTTCGGCCTGGCGGCGGCCGGTGTCGAAGTTGACCAGGTGGCGTCGCGGCGGCACGAGGTAGAGAAAGACCAGCTTTGCGTCAGGCTGGTTCCGCAAGGCCTGATCGCTGATCCGCTGCCACGGCCTAAGCGTGCGGCCAGCCGCGATGTTTGCCTGGCCGATGTGGTACTGGATCTCGACCGTCTCCTCGCCGCCCACGTTGGCGATGGCGACCGCGCCGACGGGCAGGTACTTGCCGCCGGTATCATCCACCAGGGCCCACTGCTGCTGCAGGGTCCGCACGGTGAAGTCGATGGCCTGGCCGGCGAGGCTGCCGGGCATCACCCGATGCAGCGGCACCTGCACGAGGCGCTGGCCGTCGGGAACGTCGAACTGGCTGACCATCCCCATCATCTTCACGCGGCTGGTCTTGGACATCGGCAGCGCGAAGTGGCCGTCGCGGAGCTTCGAGCCAGCCAGAGTCGCGCTGGTGGCGATCTCGTTGCGGGCGATGGCGATTCCTTCGGGCAGGTTGTCGCTGACGATGGGCTGTTCGGCGACGTTGGCGCCGTGCGTGCGGCCGCCGGGGTTGCGGACGTCTTGCGGTTGCCGGGCCTGGGGCTGCGGCTGCGGCGTGGATTGCGGGGCCGCCTGCGGCTGCGCGGTGAAGCTGGGGGTCTTCTGGTCGTCCGGCTCGCTCTTGGTCACCTCGCCGCGGCTCCGGCCGTCAAAGGTGACGTACCAGGCGTCGGCGCCGGTCGGCACTTCGTAGACCAGGTTCATCGCGCCGCTCTGCATCTTGTAGATGCTCAGCGGCTCGACGGGAATCGGGGCGGCGGTGTCCAGCCCGGCGGCAACGGCGGGATGGGCCTCGACGCTGCTGCCCCGGGTGACGACCAGCCGCATCTGCTGCGGCGTGAACGCCTTGGGCAGCGGGCCGGACTGATCGACCCGCACGCCAACGAATCTGCCGGAGCGGGGGGGGATCAACTCCTTGCCGTCGGCCGGGCGTATCTGGTCGGGGAACCAGACCTGGTCGACCTTCAACGACAGCTCACCGGGCTTGACGGGCCTGGGCACGCCCGCCGAACGCCGGGCGTCCAGCTCGGCCAGCAGGTCGGGATGGACCTCCTGGAACTTGCCCTCGCGCGACGCCTTGGCGCTGAAGCCGCCGTCGAGGATCACGCGGCTCAGGCCCACTGCAAAGCGGTCCGGGCCGAACCACAGGCCCTTTTCGACCACGCTGCCATTGACCTCGTTGAACCGGGCAAAGCCGAGCACGTGCCTCTCGGCCGGCAGCATCTGCACCGCGGTCATCGCCACGCCGGTCAGGACCATGGCCGCGAAGAAGGCCACGGCCCCGCCGCCGATGCGGTCGAGGTTGCGGGGTATCTTCACGTTGCCCTTGATGCCGAGATCGACGATGAGACGCAGCACGATCAGGGTGCCCAGAAACAGCAGCATGAGCGAGACGGCCTCGCCCGCGCCGGGCAGCCACTGTGCCAGCAGGCCGCTGTAGAGGTCCTCATAGAACCCGAAGGCCACGACCATGCTGATCACGGACAGGACCAGCAGGATCGTTGCGCTGAACAGGCCCTGGAGGCCCTGGAAGAATGTAATGAGTACCAGCATCAACAATACGAGTAGATTCAGCCACATGCTGCTTACCTCGAAGCGGCCTTCTTGGCCGGTTCCACTTTCGTTGCCCGCAACACTTCCTGGATGCTCGTCGTCCCGTCGACGAACCTCTGCAGGGCCTCTTCCTGCAGGTAGAGTGTGCCCCGCTTGCGAGCGGCGGCCTTGATCTCGTTGGCCGAGGCGCCCTTGCGGATCAGCCCCGCGATCTCGGGGTTGATCACCAGCAGCTCGAACACCGAGGTGCGCCCGTAGTAGCCGCTGCCCTGACAGTTCGGGCAGATGATCGGATTGCCGTGCTTGTCGAGCTGGGGCTCGGTGCGGGCCCGGTACACCTCCTTGACCTTCTCAGCGGGGATGTTCGCCCGGCGGAGCATGTCGGCGTCGGGCCGGTAAGGCAGCCGACAGACGGTGCAGAGCCTCCGCACGAGACGCTGGGCGGTGATTGCCAGCAAGCGCCCGGCCGCCTCCTTCGGGTCGTCCTGCATCCGCATCCACCGCTCGAGGGCATCGAAGGTGTCGCTGGCCGGCATGCCGACGTAGATCTTCTTGCCGGCCGCGAGTCCGCGGTTGATCTGGATGGCGGTTTCCTTGTCGGGCACCTCGGCGACCATGAGGATGTCCGGATCCTTGTGCAGGACGGTCTGGAGCGCGCGTGCGTAGCTGGCGCCCTTGGCAGGGTCGAAGATGGTCTGGGTGATCACCTCGAGGTCGAACTTGACCTGCTTTTCAAAGGTGGTGATGTTCTGGGTGAAGGCGTCGTGGTGCCGCAGAGCGGCATACAGGGTGGTCGTCACGCCGCTTGCGGGCGGTCCGGCGCAGATGACCAGGCCGCTGGGCTTGTCGAGCACCTCCTGCCAGAGTTTGATCTGTTCTTCCCGCATGCCGAGGTCTTCGTTGCGGAGCTCCTTTTCGCCGGTGAGCATGCGGAGGGTGAGCTGTTCGCCGGTCGTGCTGCCGGCGGTGCGGACCTCCACCTCCTGGGCCTGGTCCCGCCCCGTGATCGGGTCCTGCAGCGAAGCGGTGAAATCACTCTGCTGCGGCTTGCGGTGGTCTTCCAGGTCCAGCCCGGAAGTCTGCTTGACGAAGTGGAGGATGCGGTCGGCTTGTTCCCGCTCCATCGCCGGCCTGGCCGTCAGCACGCCGTCGATCAGGTAGGCAACCTTGCCCTGGCCACCGCTGGTGATGAGTTTGACTTCCGTCGCCCGCCGCCAGATCGCGTCATAGATCAGGTCCTGGGCGACGCGGTACCGTTCCAGGGCGTCAGGGTCGTCCTTGGGGATGGGCACAACCTTCTTGTCTTCGTTGAGGAACCGGACCTTTTGGGGGATCTGCTGGTGGTCGCTGCCGCTGATGCCCTTCATGATGTTCTTGATGTGCTGGGCGGTCAGCACCTTGGCCGCCTGGCCGACCAGGCCGTTGCGGTGGTACACGTAGGTGCCCACCGCCCCGCCCATGGCGATCAGGTACATGGCAAGGCCGATGACGTAGATCGGGATCAGCCACCACAGCAGGACCCCGATCAGCCCCCCCAACAGTACGATCATCCGCCAGAGCAGGCTGTTCGTCCGGACGTACTCGACGTCCCGACTGACCCATACGGCCAGCCAGATCCAGGGCAACACGAGCAGCACGTGCACGATGAGCTTGACGATGCCGGCGTAGCCGCCGGGCTGGGGCAGCGCGGCGAGCAGGCCGGCCATTGCATCAATACCGGTTGTCACGTTAGGAGCACCTCACTGCAATCGAGCCGCCAGGCGGGCGGCGGCCGGTTGTTTCGTCTCAGGGTTCCAGTCCCGGCCCGGGCCACCGGTTCGGCCCGGCCGCTGTGTATGATGGCCAAAAAGCCGCGGTCCGTCCAGGACCGCTGCCCGCAAAGGGCGGGCCTTAGCCGAGAATCCCGCCGCCGCCGGTACCGGACTGGATGCCTTTCAGGCGCATCCGCAGCTCTTCGGGGTTGGGGGCGGCCTCGTAGGCCGTCTTGTGGTCGATGTATTCCGCTTCGACCAGTTTGCGCAGGTGTTCCGTGAAATCCTGCATGCCGTCGCCGTAGGAGCCCCGGATCACGTCGGGGACCTCCGTTTCGCGGTGGCTCTCGATCAGTCGGCGGATCGACGGGTTCGAGATCATGATCTCGACGGCGGGCACGCGCTCGATGCCCGGCCGGATCGAGGGCAGCAACTTCTGGCACACGACCGCCTTGAGGTTGAAGACCAGGCTCTGACGGATCAGTTCGCGCCCCTCCTCGGGGAACAGGTCGAGAATGCGGGTGATGGTCTGGCTCGTACTCGAGGAGTGGACGGTGCAGAAGACCAGGTGACCGGTCTCGGCAGCGTTCATCGCGGCCTGGAAGGTCTCGCGGTCGCGCATCTCGCCGATGAGCACGACGTCCGGGTCCTCACGCATGAGGTAGCGCAGGGCGTCGTCGAAGTTGCGCACGTCAATGCCGATTTCACGCTGGTTGATGAAGGCCTTGTCGTCCTCGAAGAGGTACTCGATCGGGTCCTCCACGGTGATGATGTGGCACTGGCGCGAGTGGTTGATGTGCTGGAGCATCGCGGCGATGCTCGTGCTCTTGCCGGCGCCGGTGATGCCCGCCAGGATGATCATGCCTTGCCGCAGGCTGCAGAGCTCCTTGAGCTGCGGCGGCAGGTGAAGTTCTTCGAAGGTGGGCACGTATCGCGTCACGCGCCGGGCTGCCAGGCTCGTCAGGCTCCGCTGGCGAAACACGTTGATACGAAACCGGTCCGAGCCGTCGAGGTCGTGGGCGAAGTCGCAGGCCCCGTGGTCAATGTAATACTGCCGCTGAGCCGGCGACATGATCTCGAAGATCATCCGTTCGACGTCTTCGTTGGACAGGACGCCCGCGCTGGTCGCCTTGACGGCGCCGGCGCTGCGGACCCGCGGGACGGTGTTGGCCTTTAAGTGCAGATCCGAGGCCTGCATCTTGACCACAGCCCGAAAATACTTGTTCAGCTCCGGCTCTTTGTCGATCTTCTTTTCCGTTACGTGCGTATCGACCGGTTGCGTTTCACTCACGTTTTATCGCTCCTTGCCTCTTGCAGACGCACCGGGACGCCCCGGGCGGCCATACACTGCTTGGCCTGACCGATCGTGTACATCCCGAAGTGGAAGATGCTGGCCGCCAGCGCGGCGTCCGCCTTACCGGCCGTCACGACCTCGGCCATGTGTTCAGGAGTCCCCGCGCCCCCTGAGGCGACGACCGGAATCGTGACCGCATCGGCCACCGCGCCGGTCATTTCCAGATCATATCCCTCTCGTGTCCCGTCCGAATCCATCACATTGAGCACGATCTCGCCGGCGCCGTCCGCCTGCCCCTTGCGGGCCCAGTCCACGACCTCGATGCCGGTGGGCTTGCGGCCGCCGTCGATGAAGACTTCCCAGGTTTCCCGGCCGTCGCCGGCGCGGACCCGCTTGGCGTCGATCGCCAGCACGATGCACTGGCTGCCGAACCGCAGGCTCGATTCACGGATGAGATTCGGATGACGTACGGCCGCGGAGTTGATGCTGACCTTGTCGGCGCCGGCGCTGAGCATCTGGCGGATGTCTTCGACGTTTCGGATGCCGCCGCCGACGGTCAGGGGCATGAAGACACGCTCAGCGCAATCCCGCAGGACGTCGAGAATCAGCTCACGCCCTTCGTAACTGGCGGTGATATCGTAGAATACGAGCTCGTCCGCCCCCTGCTGTTCATAGCGTTGCGCGCACTGGCCAACGTCACCGGCATCAACGTGGTCGAAGAACTTCACGCCCTTGACCACGCGACCCTTGTCAACATCGAGGCATGGTATGACCCGCTTGGCGAGCATCGTTCCTAAGTCCGTATCATGACGACACTTGTCACTTTGGCTCGATTGTATCGGTTTGGTCGGGATTTGCAACCGTCCGTGCGACCCTTGCGGCCGGTGGCGTTAGTGGCAGAGCGGGGCGTCTGCGGGGGTTGACCCCTGAAAAGGCCTCACGGCCGACCGGTCGACGGCGGGACGAGGGCCGCCGACGGGCACGCATGCACGCACGGCAGGTCGGTGCACTGGTCGCAGGCCTGCAGGTCCGGGTCGAGCTGCGGCGTGCCGACCAGGTCCTCGGCCGGCGGTGCGGCGGGGGTGCTGCAGGCCAGGTCCTCGGCCACATCCGACTGGACGGGCTGCAGGGCCTTATGCGGGCAGGCGTCCACGCAGCTGCCGCAGCGGTAGCAGGTCTTGAGGAATTCGGTCTCGGGCAGGGCGCCTAGCGGCCGCAGCACGGTCCGCGGAGCCGGGACCGCGGCGCCATCTGTCCGCCTTACCGCGCCCAGGAGCCCGTCGAGGGCCTGGGCAAGGCCCAGGCGGAAGAACTCGCGGCGGTCGGAGGGGCCCTCGCGGCCGAAGTCTGACGGATTGTGGCGGCTCATCAAGGACCTCCGCACTGCCGGATCGCGGGGCCGACCTGTGGCGTTTCGCACGCGGCCCCAGTATGCTGATATATGATTACCTTCGGCCGAGTGTGAGGGCAAGCCTCGTGACGATGCGGCTGGATGAGCGAACGATAGTCAAGGCGGAGGACGACTTCCGCGAGTATCTGCGGCAGCGGGGGCTGAAGTTCACCGCGGAGCGGCGGACGCTGCTGCGCTCCATCCTGCAGACACAGGACCATTTCGAGCCGGAAGAGCTGCTGTTGTCATTGCGGCACAAGGGCATCGGCGTGGGCAAGGCGACCATTTACCGGACCTTGCCGCTGCTGGTCGACTCGGGAATCCTGCGGCGGGCGTTTCTGGGCCGGAGCCGGTCCTACTACGAGGTGTGCCTGGGCACCGTGCCGCACGACCACATGGTCTGTACCGCGTGCGGGACGATCATCGAATTCGACAGCAGCGAGATCCTGCAGCTGCGGCAGCGGCTCACAGCCGAGGCCGGGTTCCAGGCCGAATCCCACCGCTTTCAGATCGCCGGCCTGTGCAGCCGGTGCCGCGCGGCCGGGCCTTCCACCCCCTGCCAGGGCCGTGACGATTCCGGCCGATGGTCCCCGTCGCCTTAGGGCATCGCCAACGCAGGTGCAGCGGCCGGCTCTGTCCCCGGTAACCTGCTGTTGTCGTCCGCTGACCCCTGAACCCTGATCCCCGACCCCTGCCGCTGCGAAACCCGAGCTCCGAGCTCCGAGCCCCGGTGCCCCACGCTACGCCTGGACTGGGGCCCTCTAAAGCATCGCAGCGTAAACCAGTAGGGTCAGCAGGGCGATCCTGCGTTTGCGAGCGAAGAACTGGATAACCGTGTAACGGTCCATGTCGGCCTCCCGCCTCCAGGGCTTGTTGCCGAACCTCCTACCTTACGTATGCCGATGCACTTCAAAGGTCAAGGAGCAAGCAGGATGCGTGCCACCGCCCGTGCGGGGCGGCAAATGGACGTCTGTATCCGTAAAGCCTAATATCACGGTTACTTAGAGCAAGTTGTATCGGACGTTTAACATGGGCAAGGTTTATCGCTCTTGCCGGGTGTGGTCTGGCTGATACGGATTGAGTGGCAGGGTGTTGCGACAGGGCAGCTGGCGTAGACGCGGACAGGCTTATATAACCCTGCGGATACGTCATATGCCCGAACAATCACTACGCATTGCGTGAGAAGGTGAATGCACATGAGCGGAGCGAACAAGCAGCAGGGTCTGATGGAGAAGCTCAGCGCGCTGGCCAAGCGTCGCGGGTTCATTTTTCAAAGCAGTGAGATCTACGGCGGCATCAACGGTTTCTGGGACTATGGTCCGCTGGGCGTCGAGCTCAAGAGGAACATCAAGAACGCCTGGTGGCAGGACATGGTCACCAGCCGCGACGACATGGTCGGGCTCGACTGCTCGATCATCATGAACCCCCGGGTCTGGGAGGCCAGCGGCCATCTCGGCGGCTTCGCCGACCCGATGGTCGATTGCCGCGAGTGCAAGAGCCGGTACCGGGCCGACAAGGTCTGGGCGGTCAAGGTCCAGCACAAAAACGGCGCGCAGGTCGTCGGCGTCGAGGCTGACGGCGAGCCCGAGGCCCGAGAAGCCGCCGCTGCGGCGGTCGCCAGGATCGCCAAAAAGCAGGGCGAGGCGGAGATCGTCGAAGTCGTCAGCGCCGAGGTGACGATGGCCCGGCCGGAGGCGGCGGCGGAATTCACCTGCCCGTCCTGCGGCCAGATGGCCCTGACGCCGGCGCGGCGTTTCAACCTGATGTTCAAGACGTACGTGGGGGCCCTCGAGAGCGAGGACAACGTCGCGTATCTGCGCCCGGAGACGGCACAGGGGATCTTCGCCAATTTCAAGAATGTTGCGGATACTTCGCGCGTGAAGCTGCCCTTCGGGATCGCCCAGATCGGCAAGAGCTTCCGCAACGAGATCAATCCGCGCAACTACACGTTCCGCAGCCGCGAGTTCGAGCAGATGGAGATCGAGTTCTTCTGCATGCCCGACGAGGCCGCCAAATGGTACGAATACTGGCGGGACCTGCGCTACAACTGGTACATGAAGATGGGCCTGAAGTCCTCGAAGCTGCGCCTGCGCGAACACGATGCGGACGAGCTCGCCCACTACGCGGCCGGCTGCGCCGACGTCGAGTACGAATTCCCGTTCGGGATTTCCGAGCTCGAGGGGATCGCCAACCGCACCGATTTCGACCTGAAGCGGCACCAGGAATTCAGCGGCAAGGACCTGACCTACTTCGATGAGGAGACCCGCGCGCGGGTGGTTCCGTACGTGATCGAGCCGTCGGCTGGCGTCGATCGCACGGCCCTGGCGCTGCTGTGCGAGGCGTACGACGAGGACGAGATCGAAGGGGAGACCCGGGTGGTGATGCGGCTGCATCCGCGGATCGCGCCGATCAAGGCGGCGGTCTTCCCGCTGGTCCGCAAGGCGGGCATGCCCGAGATCGCCGAGCCGATTTACAGGGATCTGAAAGGCCTTTTTCCGGTATTTTATGACGAGAAGGGCGCGATCGGCCGGCGGTACCGCCGCCAGGACGAGGCCGGCACGCCGTTCTGCATCACCGTGGATGGCCAGACGCTGGAGGACGGGACGGTGACCGTCCGCGACCGGGATTCGCTGGAGCAGGTGCGGATCGACAAATCCGGATGCGCCCGATACCTTAGCGAAAAAATCGGCGGGCGATAGCCGCAGGCGGTTGAAATCTTATAATTCTAACTTAGGATATTGACAAAGCCCCTGTAACGGCCGATTATCCGTTACAGGAACATATTTGCGCCCGGATGCGTCCAGGGCGTTGGTCCTCAATATCTTGAGCGAAGGAGACCGCAATGGCTAAGAAAGCCCGTACCGCCTTGTCCGCCCCCGATAAGCAGATATGCGACATCGTGAAGCTGCCCGCCAGCCGCGCTGCCGAGGGGACCGGCGTGCTCGTCGCCGTCGTGGATGCCGAAGGCACCAACCGCAAGGTGCAGCGCCAGGCCGAGTCCTACGGCAACTCGCTGCCCAGTGGCCGGCAAGCGAAAAAGCACGACGACCTGATCGTACAGCTGTTCTCAGCCGTGGCGAGCCCTCGCCGGCTGACCATGCTCAAGGCCATGCTGGCCGGGGCGGACTCGTATGCGAAGCTCCGCAAGGCTGTGGGCCTCAGTGCCGGCCCGCTGTACTACCACCTTCGGGAGCTCAAAAGTGCCGGCCTGGTCGAGGAGGGGCTGCGGGACGTGTACAAGCTTACCCAGCGCGGCAAGCACCTGCTCCTGATTGCCGACAGCTCCGTCAAGCTTGTGGCCAAATAGGCCACGCCTTTGTAAGTCTTTCTCCGACAACGGCTACGCCGGTTTGAAAAACCAGCCCCGCGGCGGGTGCCCGACACCCGCCCGGGGCTTTGCCTTTGGCGCCGACCCCGCGCCGTCATCCTGGGCAACGCGAAGGATCTCTCCCAAGCGGCATGCGCTCCGCTTGCGTTTTGTGCCCCTCTCCGTTGTCATCCTGAACGCAGTGAAGGATCTCGCACAGCGGACCCCTTGTCCTTTGGCGGGGCGACCTGTACAGTCGCGGCCGCGGCGGTGGCCGCGCGGGCATCGTCAGTCATAGCTTTAAGGCTGGAACCGGCTTATGCGCATTTTCGTCAGCGCCCTCGAACACAGCGCCGACCTGTACCTCGCCGATCTCGCGGGGGCCCTGAAGGCCTTGCGGCCGGAGGCGGATGTGTTCGGGCTGGCCGGGCCGGCGGCCGCGGCGGCCGGATGCCGGTCGATCCAGGACATGACCGGCAAGGCGGCCATGCTCAATCATGCCGCCGCCCGCGGGCCCGAGGCGCTGATGACGATCAGCCGGCTGGACCGGGCGTTTTCCTACGACCCGCCGGACCTGGCGATCCTGCTGGATTCCCCTGCGTTCAACCTGCCTCTGGCGAGGCGCCTCAAGAGCCGTGGGATCCCCGTGTTCTACTACATTGCCCCGCAGGTATGGGCCTGGGCGCGGTTCCGCATCCACAAGGTCCGCCGGCGCGTCGACCGGCTCGCCTGCATTCTGCCGTTCGAACAGGAGTATTTCCGCAGCCGCGGGGTCGATGCGACGTTCGTCGGCCACCCGCTGCTGGACCGCCTGCGGACCTGCCGGCCGGACCCGGCGGGGCTGGCCGAGGTCAAGTCCATCGGCTCGCCGCTGATCGCGCTGCTGCCGGGCTCGCGGCGCCACGTCATCGAATCGATGCTGGGGGACATGCTCTACTGCGCGGGGCGGATCCGCAAGAGCAGCCCCAAAGCGCGGTTTGTGATCCCGGCGGCGCGGGCAGACCTGCTGCCGCTGATCACCCGGATCTGCCGGGACCGCGGCATGGGCGATCTGCCCGTGCTGCTGGGGCACAACGCGGAGATCCTGACGGCCGCGGACCTGGTGCTGGTCGCCAGCGGCACGGCGACGCTGGAGGTGGCCTGCTACAACAAGCCGATGGTCGTATGTTACAAGGGCAATCGGGCGATGTACTGGCTGGTGGCACACTGGCTGATCGCGATCGAGCATCTGTCGCTGGTGAACATCCTGGCGGGCAAGCGCCTCGTGCCGGAGTTCATGCCCTATTACACCAGCCCCGAGCCGATCGCCCAGGAGGCCCTGGTGCTGCTGGCGAACGAACAACTGCGGCAACGGGTTTCGGCGGAGCTGGCCGCGATCGCAAAGACGCTCGACCGGCCGGGCGTGGCCGAGCGGGTGGCGGGGATGGCGCTGGACCTGGCGGACGAGCGGTCGCGGCCGCGGGCCCGGCCGGTGGGCAGCTTGGCGCGGCTGTGGTAGGCCCTGTCACCCAAAGCCTCACGGGAAGTATCCTGTCTACAAAGACCCGGCCCAAACGAGCCGCGACCGTAAGGGAGCGGTAGACCAGCGAACAGGCGCCGCCTTTATGTCGGATGCCGGATCGGTTGGCAACAATCGGCCCCCGTTGGAGCCTTGATGTCGGATCGGTCAGCAACATCCGGAACTTGATTCAGGATGCCGAGCCGACCGAGCAGGCACGGATGGCGGCGATGAGATCAGCCGGTGGGGCGGTCTTTTCAATGTAGGCGATCGCGCCGGCGTCCTTCATGCGCGCGGCGGCCTCGGCCGGCCTGTGCATCGACAGGCCGATCACCCGGACGTTGGGCAGCTGCGCGCGGATGCGGCGGGTGGCTTCGGCTCCGTCCATGCCGGGCATGCTCACGTCCATGAGGATCACGTCGGGGCGGGTCTGGACGGCCAGGTCCACCGTGCCGGGGCCGTCGGACGCCTGGGCGACCACGTCGATGTCGGGCTCCATCTGCAGCAACTGGACGATCCCGTCGCGGACGATTTCGTGGTCGTCGGCGATCAGGACGTGGATTTTGCCCATGGTCGGCCGGATACCGGTCTTCGGGATCTTGACGGGCACGGTCGGCACCGAGGGGGGCGGCGCCGGCTGGCGTTCGGCCTCACTGACCTGCGAAGGCAGTCTCGTCGGCATTGTCAGGGTCACGCGGGTGCCCTGGCCGGGGGCGGTCTCGACGGTCATGCGGCCGCCGATCAGGTGGAGTCGTTCGCGGATGCTGAACAGCCCGAAGCCGGTGGCGAGGTGCCCGGGGCTTGTCTCCGCAGTCGCATCAAAGCCGCTGCCCTCGTCGGCGACGATGAGCTGTATCAGGTCCGGGTCTTCGCGGCGCAGCTGCAGGGTGGCCCGATCCACATTGGCGTGCTTGACGACGTTGAACAGCAGTTCGCGGGCCCAGTGGAACAGAAGCACGCTGACGTCCTGATCGCCCGGACTGGCATCCGCGTCGGCCCGGACAGCGACGTTGAGCCGATAGCGCTCGTGCATCCAGCGTCCCAGCCACTGCAGCGCGGGGACAAGCCCCAGGTCGTACAGGACCGGCGGGCACAGTTCCACGCTCAGCGAGCGTGAAAGCCGGATCGACTCGCCGATGGCCTCCTCCATTTCCTTGAGCAGGTCCTCGGCCTTGGGCTCGCGCATCTGCGGCCGCAGGGCGCCAATGTACATGCTGATGCTGGCCAGCAGCTGCTGGAAGTTGTCGTGCAGGATGTGGGCGACGCGGCGGCGTTCGCGATGTTCGGCGGCGGTCAGCTGGCTGGCCAGCACCCGCAGCTGGGCGGCGCGTTCCTCGGCCATGGCGGTCCGCTGCCTGACGCGGGTCTCCAGGTCGGCGTTCATCCGCTGGAGCTGCTCGAGCAGCTGCCGCCG
>JAWLBS010000011.1:38167-41076 GCA_041687575.1 Phycisphaerae bacterium
CGGTAGGCCTCGGCCTCCTCTTTCGTCCAGGCCAGGTCAAAGTCGGTCTTGCCGACAACTCCCTCGGGAGTGTCCACGCCGGCTGCCTTTGCGAAGGCCACGTTGCAGCCGAGATAGACGCTGTGGCGGTCCTTCCAGAAAACGCACTGGGGCATGGTGTTCAGGATGGTCGAGACCTCGAATTGCGCTTTGCGGGCGGCCTGTAGGGCGCCCGCTCGACGCTCGACGCTCCCGACGAGCCGTTCGACCAGGTGCTCGGCCGACAGGAAGGCCACCAGCGCCAGCAATGCGAAGCCCGGTGCGATGATGAGCCACCCTGTTGCACCAGCCCTCTCGAACGGCCAGGTACCGACGATGCCGACCGCCTCCAGGCCCGTCACGACGAAAACCGTGGCGATGATCGCCGCACATAGCAGGCGGGAGGCGGGGCGGTCGAACAGAAGCCCGGAAAGGATGGCGCCGGCCAGCAGGATCGGCAGTCCCAGGCCCAGCGGTGCACCCCACAGCAGATCGAGCGTCCCCGCGACGTAGAAGATCAGCACCAGGGCGAGGGCCCGGGCGGGCCCGCCCCTGTGCGGCCAGGCCCATGCGGCGACCACGGCGAGCCAGGCTACGCAGACGATGGCCAGCCCGCTCCAGCTGCCTTGCAGGTAGCTGTTCAAGCCGGCCAGGGCGATCGCGGCGGGGCCGAGGTAGAGCAGGGCGCGCAAGGTCCCCGAGGCGACCCGCTCTCGCCAGGCTGCCAGTCGCCGGGTCGTGATCAGATGGATCTGCTCAGGCATTGCCGCGGACCGTCCTTCCGCCCGTCAGTTGCATGCCGCGATGGGTCTGCAAACGATTTGCCGGCCGGCGTGGGTGGATCGCACCGAGTTGTCAGGCGCCGGCGCTTAGCCCTTGAGAGACCGCCCAATCCCGTATATTGTCCGCTCCAAGATTATAGGCCTTGTGGAGGGATTGCCGCAGTGACATCCAAACAGCGCGTCAAAATAACTCTTGCCCACCAGCAGCCCGACCGCGTGCCGATGGGCGAATTCGCCTTCGATCACAAGATCATCGAGCATTATACGAGCCGGACGTCGTACTGGCGGCCGTTCAGCAACGCAAAGGCCCAGATCGCCCTGTGGCAGGGCAAGCGGGACGAGGTCGTCGAAAGCTGGAAAGAGGCGATCGTCTTTCTGGCTGAAACGCTGGGGCACGATGTGCTGGCGGTGCAACTGGCGCCCAGCAGGTACAAGCCGATCGAGGCGCCCCGGCAGGTGGCGCCGGACATGTGGGAGGACAAGCGGGGCAACCAGTACAAATACTCGGCCCAGACCGAGGCGATCCTGCCGGTCGAGCGGGGCGACGACCGTGACTACCGCGTCGAGGACTTCCCCCTCCAGGACATCGCCGAGCCCGATGAGAGCGAATGGGAACTGGTCCGGTTCGCGGTCGAGCGATACGGCCAGACGCATTTCATCGTCGCCCGCAGCGGCGACGGCTCGTGGGCCTGGCCGGGCGGGATGCAAAACGGCATGATGCTGCTGCTCGAAAAGCCCGAGGTTATCGGTGCCGCCATCCTCGCTGCCACGCACCAGACGATCCAGATGGACCGGCTGTGGGCCCGCGAGGGGATAGACGGCCTGAGCCCCGGCATCGACTACGCGATGAATGCCGGCCCGCTGTTCGACCCGAAGTACTTTCGCGATCTGGCCTTGCCGTATGTCAAGCAGCATACCGCTGCGGCGCACGCGCTCGGTCTGCCCGTGCTCAAGCACGCCTGCGGCAACAATTGGGCGTTTCTCGATATGTTCGTCGAGGGCGGCTACGACGCCTACCAGTCGATTCAGGCCTCGGCGACGATGGACCTGGCGAGGCTTAAACGGGAGTATGGCGACCGGCTGACGCTCTGGGGCGGCGTGCAGGTCGAGTCGCTCGTTCGCGGCACACCGGGGCAGGTCGGCGACGAGGTTCGCGCCGCGATCGGCACGGCCGCGGCGGGCGGGGGGTTCATCCTGGGGGCGTCGCATTCGGTCGTCAACGCGACCAAACCCGAGAATTACCAAGCGTTTCTGGATGCGTGGCGGGAATACCGGGATTACCCGGTGCAAGTCTGAGTGCAAGTCCGGGGTTGAATCCCACCGGTTGTGGGCATTTGCTTTCAATAGGCGATTGATGCTGCCCAATGCAACCGGATGTTGGCTTCTGGCGGAACTGTTGCGCGTCCAGTGTCTGCCGCCATATCGGGAGGCGTTGCTGAATGCGCCGCAGACCATACAAACTGGACCTGCTACTGCGAGCCATCCGCAGCGGAAACATCTCGCTGGTGCCCCGGGTCCTGGGCAAGACGCTGTTCGGCTGGGAAACGCGGATTGTGTTCGCGATGACGGCGGCCGATGCCCGGCGGCAGCAGCCGATGGTGCGGGATGATTTCCGCATCGAACTGCTGACGGACGAGCAGGATATCCGCAGAGTCCTTTACGATTCGCAGATCGAATGCACCCGGTATCTGCCGCGGGATCCCGAGGCCTACTGGCAGCACAAGGCGGGTTTCTGGGTCGGCTGGCGCGGTGACCAGATCGCGGCCGCAGGCGTCAGCACGTGGGGGACGCAGCCGATGGCCTACTTCGTGGCGGTGCCAGCGGGGCACATCCTGTTGTCGCATTTCTGGACGGCGGCACAGCATCGGGGACTGGGGCTGTATCCGGCGATGCTGCTGCACATCGTGCATGCCTGCCTCGGGCGGGGCGCAGAGGGGTTCGTGATCGACTGCGGTGACTGGAACCATGCCAGCCGGCGCGGCATCGAACGGGCCGGCTTCACCCCCATCGGGACCGGGACGGTCCGCCGCGACGGGCAGCTGTGCTTCCAACCGCTGTCGGAGGGCTGTGGTGGGCGACTGTTCACTGCCGCACGAGCCGGCGGTACGA
>JAWLBS010000012.1:0-39533 GCA_041687575.1 Phycisphaerae bacterium
CTGACACCTGGACTGCGGGACGAGCCGCTCAGCAGGCCCGTGGCGGGGTTGAGGGTGATCCCGGCCGGCAAGGCCCCTTCGGTGATTCCCCACGCCGTCGTCTTGAACCCGCCGGCAGCCTGGACGAACGCATAGTATTCCCGGCCGGCGGTGGCCTCGGGCAGAGACGTCGTGGTGATCGCAATGGACCCCGCCTTCCACGCCACCATCGCGATGTCCTGCGTGAAGTCCGGCACCGCCACGGCCGACGTCCCCCCGGCCAGCGGGAATGACGGTTCCACAAGCCCGGCCGTCTTCGGGTCGTACCACTGACCGGTGTACGTGCCGGCCGGCAGCGTGACGGTGATCGTCCTGCCGCTGGTGACACCGAGATGATCCTTGTAGTTGTGCACGTACGCGGCGAACTGCCCCGCGGCGGCATCGACAAGGCCGTAGGCGCGGAGACTGGCAGCGGCGTCAGTGGTCACTGTCGATCGGGCCATGGACGGGCTGAGGAAAGCGACGAACATCGCGCGGTTGAGGAACATGTCACGGCTCAGATCGGAGATGTAGGCATTGCCGTTGTGGCTGCGGGTGCACGAATCGACACCGAAGACGAGGCTTTCGAAATCGTCCCAGAACGTCATCCCGCTGTCGAGGAAAAAGGCCGACCACGCCGCCACGCGCCACAGGTCGGCGTCGTCGTTGAGCATGCAATACGACGTGCCGAACTCGGTGAACAGGCTCGGCCGGTCGAGGCCGCCGGCCATATTGAGGATCGACCCGTCGATCTTGCGGGCCAGGGCCGTGCCGTCGCGGCCGATATCAAGGTGGCCTTCCCGGTCAGACTCGTAGCGGTGGGGGCACAGCAGGTCCTGCCAGGCGTCCAGCGGCGCGGAGCTGGTGGTGCTGGTCGTCACGAAATGGCGGTACGGGTCTGCCGCGCGGATGTTGGCGGCCATGTGCTCTTTCCAGTCCATCGGCACGCTGTCGTACTCGTTGAACAGCTGCCACACGTCCGCGTAGGCAGTGTAGCGGGCGACGATGTAGCGCTGGTACTGCTCGTGAAGGGCGGTCACCTGGGCGGCCGCCTCGGGGTGCAGCAGGTCGCTCAGCCGGTAGATCATGGACTGGCTGGTCGCGGGCCCGCCGTTGGCCGGGTTCAGCGGGTTGCCCGCCCAGTAGCGGGGCTTGTCGTAAAGCGCAACGCAGATGGCCATGCCGTTGGCGTGCGCGGCGGCAAACTCGGTATCAATGGCCTTGGCGGTATCGAGGTTGTAGCGGTCGGGGCCGGTCTCGCCCTGCCAGATAGCCATGTGCCCGTGATACCAAGGCTCATTGGGCGTGCCCTGTGCCGGCCACTCGGTGCCCAGCAGACGGCGGTAGGTGTTGCACCCATGGGCGGCGTACTCGGCGAAGTAGGTATTCCATCGCTCGGCGGCGGTGGGGGCAACGATGTTCTTTTCGTTGAGGAAGGGCCGATCGTAGGTCCAGATGTTCGTGCCGAGCGGGCTGAAGGCGGTGCCGTCGTGGTGGACCAGTCGCTTGGGATTGGTCGGATGCACGCGGATCGGGCCGTGCAATGCCGACGGCTCGACCTTGAAGCCGCCCGAGGCGGTGAATGCGTCGCCCGCGGCTGACATTGTCAGGTCGTATGTCCACGTGCCCAGCTCCGTCGGCGCGAAGCGGACGCGCCACTGGTCGGTATCGTAGTAGAAGCCGTCGAGCCGGTACGTCAGTCCGCTCGGCGCGACGAACCGCCCTTCGACCTGCACGTCCACAAACGGGTTGACGTAGGCGGCGTCATCGTGCGCCAGGGTCAACTCGAGCACGTCGTACCGCCCGACCGTGATGCGTCCGGTCGGCGAGACGGTCACCGCCAGTTCGGCCGATGCGACCGACGTGCAGACCAGGGCAATGCACAGGGCCATCGACAGCAGGCGAAACGCAGCTCGTCCGGTGTTCATGGTGAATCCTCGCAAGATCATGGCTCTCCCTCCACGGAACATCTGCCCTTACGTTTTAGCCGGTACGGTATGGATCCACTCGCCGATCGCCCGGAACGCCTCGGCCGAGCAGGCCGGTGGGGCGACGCCGGCGGTGGTCAGCACGATGTGGCGGTGGTCCGGGCACGCGTCGAGTTCCTCGAGAATGTACTCACGGATCTGCTCGACGGGCCTGAGCCATGTCATCACGTTCGTGCCGCCGATGAGGGTCTTGCTGGGCGCATGCGTCCGACCGTCGACCAGGCGGGTGTTGCCCAGCGTCGGCGAGGTGTACGCCTCGATGCTGGCGGCGGGAATCGTGTCGATCCGATCCAGCAGCACCCGCGTGTGGCCGCACATGTGCAGTTCGTGCTCCCTGCCCGCCGCCCGGATTGCCTCGCCATAGTCGCACAGGTGGCGGTAGCAGTACGTCTCGAACTGCTGCGGGCTGATCAGCGTGGTCGAGGTGTTCTCTACTGACACAATGAAATCGGCGGGGCTATGTTCGGCAATCGCCCGGACCCCGACGAGATCGTCGGCGTGCATCAGGTCGATGAGTTCATCCATCTCGTCAGAATGGTCGGCGAGCATGAGGTGGACGTTGACCGGCCCGATCACGTGCTCGACCAGGTGCATCAGGGGGCTGGTCCCCCAGCCGGCATGGGTGACGCCGCGCTCACCGATCTCCCTCTGGCAGGCCCCGCACCTGTCTGCCGCCTTCGGATCGACCTCATGTCGCGTATCGACGTAGAACCAGCGAAACCGGCCGACGTCCTCGATCGTCTTGACGGGGAACTCGGTCGGGTGCCAGCTGTTCGTGTAGGGGTCGAGGTCCCACCGCTCGGTCAGGTCGCCGTCGGGAGTGTGGGTGACGGTGATGCGGCAGGTGCCTTGGTCGCGGGTCTGCTGCTCGATGCGCGGCCGCGCGGTGCGAACGGGGTGGCCACAGCCGAAGATGCCGTCGGCGTGGATGTAGTCGAGCAGTTCGACATCCGACCACTTGCGGATTTGTTCGGGCTGGCTGGTCCGCCAGGTGTTGTTGGTAACCTTGGCCCAGAAGGGCAGGCGATCGATTGGTTCGCCGCGATAGGCAGCCAGCATCCGCTGGCGCGAGGTCATCCTGTCGGTCGGATGGATCATGCCGTTCATGAGGGGTCCTTTCGTCGCGTCCGATATCGATGGTTCATTCTGGCGAGCGGATCGGGGCCGGTCAAGCAGGACGGGGCTGCGCTGCCGGACGCCTCACCGCCCGTCGCGGGCGATCCGCTCCGGCCGGCGGACGAAGGGGCTGTAGGGCGGGCTGGGCCCGCCAAAGCCGTTGCCGGGCAAGACACGGTTTGACCAGGCTTCGGAGCTCGCACGGCAGTCCGGCTTGGAGTGAAAGCGGCGTCTTCGGCGCCGCAGTCCATAGTCGCCGCCGGGCGGGCCGCTTGGGATCGGGGCGTGGGCGCCGATGGCGGCTTGAGGGAAAGCGGCGTCGTTGCCGCCGCAGTCCATATTGGCGGGCAGAGCTCTCTGCGCCTCTCCATATTGGCGGGCAGAGCTCTCTGCGCCTCTCCATATTGGCGGACACGAGCAGCCCTGCGCCTCACCGCCCGTAGCGGGCGATACGTTCGGGCCGGCGGACGAAGTAGTAGTAGACCCCGCCAAAGAACGGGACGCACACGACCAGCAGCCCCCAAAGGATCTTATCATTGCTGCCGGCCGGCTCGTTCTTAAGACAGTCGCTGATCGACCAGATCCAGAACAGCAGCATCAGGATGCCGGCCAGACGCGAACAACCGCAGCACGGCACGGGCAGGACAAACATCAGTCGCTTCCCCCGCCCCCGCCGTCCGGCGGCAGGATGCGGACCCGCTGATTCTCCAGGCGCAGCCGGCCGGCGGCGAACAGGCAGATCGCCTCGGGATAGGCGATGCACTCCTGCTGGAAGACCCGCCCGGCGAGCGTGTCCGGCGTGTCATCCTCCTGCACGGGCACGCACCGCTGGATGATGATCGGGCCGTGATCGTAGAGGTTGTCGGCGAAGTGGACCGTGCAGCCACTGACCTTGCAGCCGGCCTGCAGCACCGCCTCATGCACGCGATGGCCATAGTAGCCCTTGCCGCCGAAACTGGGCAGCAGGGCGGGATGGACGTTCATGACCCGGCCGGCGTACTCGTCGGGGAACCTCCAGAGCGACAGGAACCCCGCCATGCAGACCAGATCGGCTTGGACCTCGCGGACAGCCTGGCTGATGCGGTCGCTGAGGGCCTCGGGCCCGAGCGCCTTGCGATCCAGCGGCAGCGTGCTGAGGCCGGCCTGCTTGGCGCGGACCAACCCGTAGGCGTCGGACCGGGAGGAGATGACCAGCTCGACCGTCGCGGGGATCTCGCCCCGGCCGATCCGGTCGACGATGTTCTGCAGCGTCGTGCCGCCGCCGGAGAGCAGCACGGCCAGACGCAGGGGGTTGGATGCGCTTTGAGACATTTCTTGTTCCGTCAAATCTTTGTCGGCCCCGCTCCCGTCGCGGGGTCGCAAACCGAATCGTTTCTCGCTCGAACCCGGACTATAGCGTGCTGTGGACGGGAGGGGAAGACGCATAAAGGCCGAGCAGCTGCGCATGCACGAAGACACATCTTGACTTGAGGCAGAATGCGTCACATAATGTGACAATGGTACTGGTTCGATCTCCAACCATCGATAAAGGCGTGCGTCGATACCGGGAGGCGGGCAAATGGATCGCCGCCTGGCGAAAGGTAGTCGAAAGGTCGAACTGGGCCAGCCTGGATGATCTGCGCAAGACGTACCCGACCGCCGACGGCGTGCCGAATCGGTACGGTGCCATCGTTACAGTGTTTAACGTCAAGGGCGGCAACTATCGGCTTCTGACAGTTGTGCATTACGCTTCGGGCACCGTCTACGAAATCGACCTGTTGCCGCACGGTCAGTATGACAAAGGCACGTGGAAGGACTGGCAGATATGATGCGTGAAGCGAATAAGTCCTTTCTGGAATTGGTGAGGGCCTTCCCGCCGAGGCCGATTCGTACGGCGGCGGACTACGCGGCCGCAAGCAGCACTTTGCGCAGGCTCGTCGGCAGCAAGTCGGAGGACCGGTTCACTGCCGAAGAACGGGACTACCTGGAAGTACTGACGATCCTCGTTCGCGACTATCAGCAGAAGCAGCGGAACGGGGAAATGGCGGCCCTGCAGCCCGCGGACATCCTTCGGCATCTGATGGACGAGCGCGGCATGACAGTGACGGACCTCGGCCGAGTGATCGGCAGCCGCACCGCGGCGTCCATGCTCGTCAATGGCCGGCGCAGTCCGAGCAAGGGCCACATCCTGCGGCTCGCCAGGCACTTCGGGGTCGACCCGTCGCTGTTTTTGACTGGCGCAGGCAGCAGCATGGAGGCGGCGGGCAGATAGATCACCCTCACGCTGTTATCCTGAACGAAGTGAAGGATCTCTGCCTTTTGGTGGTGGCGCTATTGAGCGTGCTGTCCAATAGAGATTCTTCGCGGCGCTCAGAGCCTGTGAATTTTTCAGCTTTCATCCGCGTTTTTGACCCTGAGAACGCGGTTTTCTGCCGATTTTTTCACAGGCTCTCAGAATGACAGGCCATGGCACCCGGCATCCGGCGGGGCTTTGGCGGGCACAGCCCGCCCTACGTTTTCAGCAGCTCCCGGATCACCGCCGCGTCGCGGGCGGACAGGTCCGGGTAGTCCGGATCCGAGCCGACGTCCGGGCGGCGCTTCCACGAGCGGCTGCAGCGCGGGTACTTGTCTCGCAGGTCGACGATCTCGACGCGGCCATCGCCCTCTTCGACGCGGACCTCGTACCAGCCCGCGCCCATCAGGTCGGCGAGCTCGTCCTCGTAGCGGTCGAGCACGGGCTTGTGCTGAGCGGGCACGATGTAGACCGCCGCCGCATCCAGCGGGTTGAGCTTCCCCTCGGCGCGGAGCCGTTCGAGCTGCTGCATGCCCTTGTCACGCAGGTCCAGCAACAGCGCGAAGTCGCTGGCGACCTGCTGGTCAAAGGCGGTCTCGTCCACGGCTGGCAGGTGCGCCAGGTGCACGCTGTCAACGTCCTCGGGCTTGCTCGCAAGGAACTCCCACGCCTCTTCCGCCGTGTGCACCAGGATCGGCGCGACCAGCCGGATCAGGGCGGTCGCCATCTCGTGCAGCACGGTCTGCGTCCGCCGCCGACGGGGGCTATCCTGGGCGTCGCAGTAGAGGCGGTCCTTGATCGCGCTGAAATAGACGCTCGACAGCTCCACCGCACAGAAGTCGTGGATCCGCCGGAACACCCGGTAGAAGGCGTACTGATCGTAGGATTCGGTCACGTCGCGGATGACCTTGTGCAGCTCCATCCGCGCCCAGCGATCCAGCGACGGCTCATCGGCCGCAACCGCATCGGCGACCGGATCGAAGTCGCTGATCGCCCCGAGCAGGAACCGCAGCGTATTGCGGACCTTGCGGTAGGCATCCTGCAGCTGCGCGACCATGGCGTTGCTGACGCGAACGTCGTTCTGGTAATCGACGCTGGCGACCCACAGCCGCATTACGTCCGCGCCGTAGCTGTCGACCGCGTCGGTGGCGCTGACATAGTTGCCCGCCGACTTGCTCATCTTGCGGCCCTGGTCATCCACCACGAACCCGTGCGTCAGCACCGTGCGGAACGGCGCCTCGCCGGTCACCGCCGCGGCCGGCAGCAGCGACAGCTGGAACCAGCCGCGGTGCTGATCGGAGCCCTCCAGGTACAGGTCGACCGGATACCCCAGCCCGCGCGCCTTGCACACCGCCCGCCAGCTGTTGCCCGATTCGAACCAGACGTCGAGGATGTCGTTCTCCTTGCGGAGGTTGTCCCAGGTGAACCCCTCGGGCAGGGCGAAGTCCTCGCCGAGCAGGTCCTTGGGACTGTCGGTATACCAGCTGTCGGCGCCCTTTTTCGCGAAGTGGTCGGCCACCCGGCGGACGACGTCGCCACCAAAGAGGACCTCGCTCTTATCGTTGTAGAACGCCGGAATCGGCAGGCCCCACGCCCGCTGGCGTGAGATGCACCAGTCCGGCCGGCTCTCGAGCATGCCCTTGATGCGGTTCTCGCCCCAGTCCGGGACCCAGTGGGTCTTGTCGACCCACTGCATCGCCAGGTTGCGCAGCGTGTGGCCGCGCCCGGGGATCTCGGCATCGACCGAGACGAACCACTGCTCGGTCGCGCGAAAGACGATCGGCGTCCTGCTCCGCCAGCAGTTGGGGTAGCTGTGGATCATGCTGCCGCCCGCGTACAGCCAGCCGTCGCTGCTGAGCCGGTTGGTCACGATCGGATCGACGTCCGGCACGCGGTGGCCCTTGAGGAACTCGGGCACCGTGTCGTCGTAGGAGCCGTCCTCGCGGACCGGACAGTAGATGTCCAGGCCCTCCTTGCGGCCGGTGACGTAGTCCTCTTCGCCGTGGCCCGGCGCGGTGTGCACCAGCCCCGTGCCGTCTTCCAGGCGGACGTAGTTGACCATCACCACCGGGCTCGTGCGATCGACGAAAACGTGCCGGTACTTCAGGGCCTTGAGGGCCTGGCCCTTGACCATCTCGCTCGTCTCGACCACCTCCGCCTTGCCCGCGGTCATGACCTGTTCGATCAGGGCGTCGGCAATGACGGTGACCCGCTGCTTGCCGTCCTGGGTGTAGCGAACCGCGCGGTACTCGACGTCCGGACCGCCCGCGATGGCGAGGTTCGCCACCAGCGTCCAGGGCGTGGTCGTCCAGATCATCAGGCACGGCGGGTTGGCCGCGTCCGGCGTGACACCAAAGGCCTTCTCGAACTCGCCGAACGACTCCTCGGCGACGGGGAAGTTGACGTAGATGCTCGGGCCGGTCGCGTCGACGTATTCGAGCTCCGCCTCAGCCAGCGCCGTCTGGCAGTCCGGGCACCAGGGCACGGTCTTGAGCTGCCGGCTGACCAGCCCGAGGTCGGCCAGTTCGGCAAGGGTGCGGATGACCTCGCTCTCGTAGCCGGGGTCCATGGTCGAGTAAGGGTTGTCCCACTCGCCGTAGACGCCCAGCCGCTGAAACTGCCTGGACTGGACCTTCATGTACTTTTCGGCGTATGAGCCGCACCGCTTGCGGATCTGCAGCGTGTTCAGCGAGGCGGCCTTGTCCTTGCCGAGCTCGTCGAGGACCTTGTGCTCGATCGGCAGGCCGTGACAGTCCCAGCCGGGCACGTACGGGCTGTCGTAGTCCTGCATCGTGCGGAAGCGGACGACGATGTCCTTGAGCACCTTGTTGATCAGGTGCCCCATGTGGATGTCGCCGTTGGCATAGGGCGGACCGTCATGCAGCAGGAACGCCGGCTTGCCTTTGCGGGCCTGTCGGACGCGACCGTACAGGTCCGTCTCGCTCCACCGCTTCTGCCAGGCCGGCTCCCGCTGGACGAGATTGGCCTTCATGGGGAACGGGGTCTTGGGTGTCAGGACCGTTTTCTTGTAGTCGACCGTCTCTGCCATCTGCCTCTCCTGCCGCCGCGGTCACGGCTGCCTGCTGCTGGGCCGTCGCGGCAAAGATGTCAATCCGCTTCCAGTCGCCGCGGACCCAGCGGCCGCGCAGCTTGAAACCAAGAAGAATAGCATAGATGGTGCTCATAAGCCAAGGGCCGTAACTGCCCCAGCCCGGCATCAGCACCACCAGGGCCCAACCGCCGGCGATCATGATCCCATAGCAGTAGACGATCAGCGCCGCGGCCGGCCACTTCGTGTCGCCCGCGCCCCGCAGGGCGCTGCCGTAGGCGATGCTCATCGCGTCGAACACCTGGAACGCCGCCGCCAGCAGCATCAGATTTACGCCCAGCCCGAACACGGCCGGGTCATCCGTGAACCAGCCGATCAGCGGGTATCGGAAAATGGCGAACACCGCGCCCATCAGGCCCATGTAGCCGATCGAGATCGCCACGCCCAGCCGGGCTCGTCGCCTTGCCAGCTCCTGGTCACCCTGCCCGATCGCCTTACCGACCACTGCGTTGATGCCCACACCGATGCCGATCGCGGGCATCCACGACAGCTCCAGCATCTTCCAGACAATATGCGTCGCCGCCAGGTCGGCCGTGCCGAACCGCCCGATCAGCCATGTCGCGAACAGGGCCCACGAGCCGAAGTCGGCCACCCACTGCAGGCCCACCGGCGTGCCGACCTTCAGCAGCGACCACATCCGGCTCGCGCTGTACCGCCAGTCCGCAAACGGCTGGAACTCCCGGCGGAACCGCGGCCGGGCAAGTGCCACCAGCAGCCAGATGCACCGCGCGCTCATCGCGATGACGGTTGCCCACCCGGCACCCGCCACGCCCATGGCCGGAAAGCCCCAGTTGCCGAAGATCAGGCAGTAGTCGGCCACAACGTTCAGCACGTTGGCGGCGATCATGCTGATCATCACGACCATCGGGCGGTGGATGCCGTTGAAGTAATTACTGAACGCCACCGCGACCACCAACGGTCCTGATGCCAGCAGCAGGATCCGCGTGTAGGTCGTCTCCAGATGCAGCACCGTCTCCGGGTGGCCCAGCAAACCCCAGAACCATGGCACCAGCGGGATCAGCGCCACGCTCAGCGCGGCGAAGACCACCGCCAGGTACACGCCCTGCCACATGTAGCCGGCACCCTCGCGGACCTTGCCCTGACCCAGTGCCTGGGCCGCGAAGGTGCTTACGGCCGTACCCATGCCCATGCCCAGCCCGAACAGCGTCCAGACCAGGACCGAGCCGTTACCGACGGCCGCCTGCGCCTCGCTGCCCAGCTGCGAGACGAAGGCGAAATCGACGAAGCTCATCACGGTGCCCGCGACAGTCGCCATCATCGACGGCACGGCGATCTTGAGCAGGGCGGCCAGGTCGTTCTCTTTTTTCGGGGCCTGCGGCTGCGAGGCGTCCCTGCCGAGCCGCAAGGCTCGCATCAACTTGTTTGTCTGTACCGGCGGCTGCTGTACAACGCTCATAAACTCCTCAAAAGACTAGTCCTCAGCGGCCAGGCGGGTAAGGCATCAACAAAAAAAGCCCCGGTCGCCTTGCGGCGCCCGGGGCTTGTGTCCTTACAGCCTGCTCATGCGCAAGGCCCGGGCGGCGCGGGTGCGATAATGGCAATGTTGTCGCACGCCATCTCCACTTCCTTGTGCCTGCCGATCAGGTAACGCATGATTTCTCGCTTTTCGGTCCGTGCTCCGGCGGTATGCCGCAGCAGTTGCAGTAGTATAGCATTCCAGGCATCGAAGCTCAAAGGAATTTTATGATGTCGCAAGTCATTGACTGCTATCAGGAGCTGGAAGGCGATGCTCCTGCGGAAACGAGCCGCGACCGCCAGGGAGCGGTATCCCCGAACGAGCCGCGACCGTCAGGGAGCGGTCTTCCTCACGGGCAACCCTCTTCCGCCGGACCACCGCCACACTGTCTGCGTCACTTTACGCAAGTGCTTGGTGGGCAATAGCCCACCCTACACCAGCATTCACCCCCTACGCCAGAATATCCCATTGCTCCGGCCGCACTGCTTGGGGGAGTCTCTCGCCGGCGAGCACCGCGAGGATGTCGTCGGTCGCCGCAAGCCCTTGCCGCCGCCGCGCCTCGACGCTCACGCCGGCCTGGTGCGGCGTGAGTGTCACGTTCGGCAGACCGTAGAGCCGGCTGTCACAGGCGGGCGGCTCGGGATCCGTCACGTCCAGGGCCGCGCGAAGCCGGCCGCCGACCAGTTCATCCGTCAGCGCCGCCTCGTCAAGAATCACGCCGCGGGCGGTGTTGACGATCAGGGCGCCGTCGGGGAGTTTCGCCAGCAGGTCCCGGCCGATCAGGTGCCGGGTCTGATCGGTGACCGGGGCGTGCACCGTCACGACGGTCGCCCGCTCGAACAGGGTCGGCAGGTCGACCGGCTCGGCCCCGCAGGCGGCAAAGGCCTCGGCATCGGCGTACGGGTCATAGGCGATGACCTTCGCCTCCAGCGCCGTCAGCTTCGAGGCAACCAATCGGCCGATGCGGCTCAGCGAGACCACGCCAACGGTCCTGCCGGCCAGTTCCCAGCACAGGTCCGGGTCGGGGCGGCCCTTGTGCCAGTCACGAGAGGTCTGCAGCAACCGGTCCTGCAGCCACACCAGCCGCAGGCCTGAGAGGATCTGGCCGACGGTGAACTCGGCGACCGCCCGACCGATCTGCAGCGCCTGGCTGGTGACCTGGATGCCCAGGTCCAGCACAGCCGGCTCGATCACCGACCGCAGCGTGCCGGCCGAATGGGCGATCACCTTCAGATTCGGCGCGCGTCGAGCCATTTCGGCGGTAACCCTGGGGGTGCCCCAGCAGGTAAACAAGCCGTTTGCGGCGGGCAAGGCCGCGGCGAGGTCCTCAGCGGTGAAGGGCCTGTCGACGCCCAGGTTGACGACCTCGGCGACCCGGGCGAATTTCGCCTGCGTCTCGCTGGTGTACACGCTGTCCCGATGGCCCGGCTGGACCGCAACGACGACGACCGGCTTGCTCGACATGATCGGTTTCTCCGCAACTGGTTCCGACGCTGATTACATCCTGCAGGTTCCCGTCTATAATACAAATCGGCATCGCTGGCCAGCCGGAGCGGGCCGGGCGATCGCTCGGCGGGCTTGCCCGCCGGGAGGAAAGTCCGGACTGGACAGGGCACGGTGGTCGGTAACGCCGACCCGGGGCGACCCGCGGGAAAGTGCCACAGAAAACATACCGCCGATGGCCCGTTTCGACGGGCACAGGTAAGGGTGAAATGGTGAGGTAAGGGCTCACCGCGTCCCTGGCGACAGGGGCGGCACGGCAAACCCCACCGCCAGCAAGCCCAAATAGGTCGCGAGCCCGGCATCGGCCGGGCACGGCTCGGCCCGGGCCGTCACCAGCGACGGGTAGGGTGCTCGAGCCGGCAGGCAACTGCCGGCCCAGATGAATGATCGCCCCGTTGCCGGGTCATACCGGCGGCGGACAGAATCCGGCTTACACGCCCGCTCCGGCTGGCCGGCGATGCCCGATAGATTGCACAGACTGCCTCAGGGGCGTATCCGAATGGATGCCTCCTCGACGATCCACAGCCTGCCCTAAAGCGGCTCCTGCTCCAGGACCAGTAGCATGCGCTGAAGGGACGACAGAACGCGAGACCTGTCGAGCCGTGAAAGCCTCAAAACGATGATGCCGGCGTAGTCACTGGGCGAATATGCCCGGATGTCAGCGAAGTCCTGATCGAGGGCTATCAACGCGCGACCCTCGCGCCGGCATACGTCCGCTACAGCCTCGTCAGGGTACCCCGCCATATGTTGCTGTGCGACAGTCGCAGCGTCGTGTCCGGCATCGTGCAACAGCTCAGCAGCTTCGACAGGCAAGTTTTCGTCGACCTTGAATCCTGCCATCAGATCCGGCTCGAAGGTAGAGGAATCACGTGCTCGCGAGCGAGTTCGGCCGCGTAGGCGATTGCCGCCTGGATGTCATCGATGGCCAACGCTGGATAGCTGCGCATGATCTCCTCGGCCGGGACCCCAGCGGCAAGGTTGTCCAAGACGACGGCCGCCATGATTCGTGTCCCCTTGATACACGCTTGCCCGTGGCAAACGTTGGGGTCGACCGTAATACGCTCGCGCCATTCCATGAACACGCCTCCTGTCGGACAGCGGACATTGACTGTTCATTTTATCTTACCAGCCCGCAGACATCACGGAAATCTCCTGCCCAGTGTCAGGTTTCGTCACTATTCTGGCACGACAGAGGAAGGACGATATGATTGCCGTTACGAGGAGATGCAAATGGTCGGCGCCTGACCATCAGGTCAGGACCGTCCGGCTGGCCATCTGCGAACGAGGACCAGCCGCCGTCGCAAGCCGTATCGAAGACCCGGGGACAGCGTTCGCATGAAGATAAGCGAATCGAACGCGGGACAATATGGCGCGCAGTGGGTATAATGATAATGTAAGAGCGCCATCTCTACTGTCCCGCAGGTGCCGCGACCGCCGGTTGAAGAGCCCTATCGCAAGCGGTCAGGCGACCTCGACATCTGGTTTGCGTGAGAGTCAGACGAACGGAATCGTCAGTGAAGATCGACTGTGGTTGACGGATGTGCGCGCGGGCGAGATGGTTTTGCACGTCTGCTTGATGGAGAGGAGGCCGCATTTCCGTCAGGAGAGCCCGACCGGGCCAAGAGCGCCGAAAGAGGGACCAGTCATACGAGAGTTGGACACACCGTCCGACGGTTTGGAGGCACGCCATGCAGGGCAGCAACTTCAACCGTGAAATCGAACAGCTCACCAGGCAGACCGAGGGCATCCGGCGGATGGCAGCCGGACGCGACCCGGACGCCGGCTGGATGGGCGTACTCGACCACCTCGATGCAAGTGTGCGGCAGCTGCAGATCGCGCATGAGCAACTCCAGCGACGGCACCAGGAACTGGACGAACTGCACAGCGAAGCTGAGGCCTCGCACTGGCGGTACCAGGAGATGGGAATCGTCCACGACGGGTGCCTGCTGACGACGCCGGACGGAGTGATCCTCAAGATGGATCTGCCCGCGAGCCGGCTTCTGCAGGTCGACCGGAAACAGGCGGCGGGCCAGTCTTTCGGACAATTCCTGGCCGGCAACAGGCGGGACCCGTTGATGTCGCTGGTCGACGAGGTGCTCCGCGACGACGGGCTGAGCGGACGCCAGATCCGGGTTCGACCCGCCGAGGGGCCGCAGTTCACCGCCCGCCTGCACGCCAGCGTCATTCATGGCGGACAGGGACAGGTGATCTCCATCCGCTGGCTCATCGAGAACATCGAGCCCGAGGTGCGGGTCCAGGAGCAGCTGCAGGAAAGCGAACGCCGCTACCGGCAGCTGGTCGAGATGTCCCCCGACGGGCTGGTGGTCTACAGCCAGGGGCGGATCCTGTATGCCAACCCGGCGGCCGCGACGATGGTCGGCGCGGCCTCGCCGGAGCAGCTCCTCGACCGGCCGGTGCTGGACCTCGTGCCGGCCGAGGCACGCGAAGAAGCAGCGCAGCAGGTCAGCGCCGTTCCCCGCGGTGCGGCAGCGGCCCTGCACCAGCAGCGGCTGCTCCGACTGGACGGGACCGAGATCCATGTGGAGCTGGCGTACGTGCCGATCGCCTACAACGGCCACGAGGCGATCCAGATCGTCTTTCGCGACGTCACCGAGCGCAAGCGCCTTCAGGCCGAGGTGGTGGCGATCAGCCAGATGGAGCGGGACCGGATCGGGCGGGACCTGCACGACGTGCTGGGTCAGAGCCTCTCGGGCATTTCGTTCCTGGCCGGGGCGCTGCAGCAGCGGATCAAGGCGCTGGGCCTGCCGGAGGCCTCCGATGCGGGCGATATCGTCCGCCTGGCCACCGAGGGGCTGGGCCAGACGCGGGCGCTTGCGCGGGGGCTGTTCCCGGTGCTGCTGCGTGCCGAGGAGCTGGTGCCGGCACTGAAGGCCCTGACGACGGACGCCCAGAAGATTTTCCAGATGTCGTGCCACCTGGAGGCCTCGCCCGGCAGCCGGGCGCGAGACGAACAGGTGGCTACGCACCTGTTCCACATCGCCCAGGAGGCGATCACCAACGCGGCGCGGCACGGCGGCGCGCGGCACGTGGAGGTACGCCTGGAGACCCGCAACGGGACGCTGGCACTGACGGTCCAGGACGACGGCAAGGGCTTCGAACCGGCCCAAGGCTCACGGGGCATCGGGCTGCGGATCATGCGGAACCGCGCCGGGCTGATCGGAGCGGATCTGGCGGTGGACTCGACCCCGGGCAAAGGGACCCGGGTCTGCTGCAACGTACCGGGCTACGGCGAGGATTGACCGGGGCCGCGGATTTTGCGTAACAGCAGTTGCCAGTGGCCGGTTGTCATTACCTGAAGTTCGCCGACGGAACCTGGAGCCAGGACGTTGTCGTGAGCAGGAACCAAAGGGCCATACGCTGCGCGTTAGCCACCGACGGCAAAGACAATGCTTACGTGGGCTGGTCCGAGCGGGGCGGAGAGCAGTTGTCCTTCCGCAGAATCAGCGGCAGCCAGGTTAAAGAGACTATGGCTTGCTTACCCAGGGCGGCACGAGCCGCAATCCTGCTTCGCCAGACGACGGCTACGCAGGATTCACGACGCAGCCGGCTTGCCCAGGGCTGGATCGTATCTCGCCCCCTTGGGGCTAAAGGCAGGCCCCCCCACGTCCCGGGGCACCCGGGGAATTCTACTCCTTCCCCACCCCCTTCGGCACCACCCACCGACGCGTCTGGGCGGCCCGGTAGAAGGCCTCCATCACCGCCGACCGCGCCGCCGCCTCCTGCGGCTTAACCAGCGGCACGTCCTGCTTGCCGGCGACGGCGTCGAGGAACAGCTCGAAGGCGTGCGGCCACGCATCCGGCAGGTCCGTCCACGGCTGCTCGCCGTCGGCGCCTTCGACGTGGTTGCTCTTGAAGAACAGCTGGCCATTGACGACGTGGGCGTGGCCCTCGGTCCCGCTGATCAGCAGCTTCGACGGGTCCGCCACATCCACCCAGCCGGCGGCCAGCGTGCCGATCGGGCCGCTGTCGAACTGGATCAGCCCCTCGCCGGTCTCGTCGCACTGGCCGTACCGGCCGGTCACCACGTTGATGTCGGCCGCCACCCGCTCGATGTCGCCGAAGAGCCACATCAGGATGTCCAGCACGTGCGTGCCCAGGTCGCCGAAGGCCCCGCAGCCGGCCTGCTCGAGGTCGGCCATCCAGCGGTACTCGCCGTCGAAGAACCCCTTGAGCGAGCCGGCGTGACAGTTCGACGCCCGCACCCGGCTGATCCGCCCGAAACTCCCCCTTTGCACCTGCTCGCGGAGGAACCGGTGCATCGGGTTGCCGCGCATGAAGTAGCCCGTCTGGAACAGCACGCCGGCCTTGTCGATCGCCCGCGCCATCGCGTAGGCGTCCTTGCCGCCCATCCCCAGCGGCTTTTCGACGAACATGTGCTTTTTCGCCCGGGCGGCTGGGGCGACCAGGTCCTGGTGACGGTTCGTTTCCGAGCAGATCACCACTGCGGGGATCTCGCGGTCCGACCAGATCGCTTTCGGGTCTTCGACCACCTGCGCATTCAGCTCGCCGGCCGCCTTCTGCGCCCGCCCCGCGTCATGGTCCCAGACCGCCTTGACGGCGAATTCGCTACTCCGATCCTTGATCCGCTTGATGAAGCCCGGGGTGTGAATGTGTGCCGCACCGACCAGCGCGAGATTGATCACGATGGATCTCCTATATCGTCAGACGAGCAGATATTCGTACAGCGCGAACCCGTGCGGCCCGGCCACGCGAAACTCCACCCGCCCATCATCGGGCACCTGCATCGAACCGATGAAATCCCCGCCGCTACCCGCAACCATCTTGCAGCGGATCCGCCTGCCCGCCAGGCCCCACAGGCCCAGCTGCGCCGTCTCCTGCTGATTGTACTCCCGCAGGACCAGGATGTAGCCGCCGTCGTCGCGCACCGACTGGAAACCCGTCCACCGCGTGCCGTCCGGCTCGGCGCCGATCGGGAAGACCATCCCCGCGTGCATCCGCTCCTGGTGCTCGCGGTACGTATGGATCAGCCCGGCGATCTCAAACGCCTCGGCCGGCAGACCCGTCGCCTCGAACCACGCCAGCGGCTGGGCCATCATCGTGATCGCAAAGCAGTAGTCGAACGGCACCCGCCCCGGCGCCAGCGGGTCATTGGCCGGATACTTGCCCGCGTTGCGCCAGCGGTTGAGAAACTCGATCTGCAGGCCCTGTGTCGGCACGTAGCGCGACAGCGTCCAGAGGTTCCGCAGCGTCCAGTGCGGGTAGTAGTTGCCCCAGTCGGTGTACCGGTTTTCCAGAAAAATGTTGCCGTAGTGCGTGAGGTAGTGATACCCGAACCGCCGGCCAGCGGTGGCGTCGAGGTTGAACACCGCCTCGCCGTCGGTGGCCGCCATCACCCGGTCGAGCATCGCCCGGAAGTTGCGGTCGGCCTGCTTGTCGGGGATCTGCACGCCGTCGATCTTGAACGTGCGGATGCCGTAGCGGCGGTGCACCTCGATCATCATGTCCGCGTCGTCCCGCCAGCGGGCGTAGCTGTCGACCGTGCCCGGCGCGGTCCACAGGCACAGTTCGATCCCAACCTTGCGGGCGTGCTCGGCAACCGGGGCGAACCCGTCGGGGAACCGCTCGGGGTTGATCTGCCAGAATTGCCGGCTGTCATAGCCCGGGTCGCTGCGGCCGGCTACCTGGGGACGTAGAGCTCCGCCCGGCGGCGTGTACGCCTCGCCCATCTGCCAGCCGTCGTCGATCTGGAAGTGCGTCACGCCCAGCCGGCTGCCCGCGTCGAGCTCGGCGATGCAGAACGCCTCGCCGATCTTGTCGGTCGCCGAGCGGTCGCCCCAGGTGTTGAGCATGATGCTGTGGTCGCGACCCGGCTGGGCCACGCGGAGGTTCGCCTGGTACTGCTTCAGGGCCGTCAGCAGGCTGTACTCATCGCCCGCCGCCACGCCGGTGACCACGCCGTAGCAGCGGGTCCACTCATCGGCCAGCACGTCAGCCGGCGTCACCCCCAGGCCCACGACACGGACCTCGCCGGTTATCGCCACGAAGTCGCACCCGGGATGCGCCAGCTGCACGTCGCTGCACGGGGCCTCCTTCAGCACGAACAGCCCGCGGTCGGCCTCCAGCACGTTCGATATCAGCAACAGGTTGCCCGTCAGGCGCGTCTCCTGGCGGTATGGCAGGATGGTCCGCGCAGCGACCAGGTTGTTCCGCCGGTCGGTGACGTCGAAGAACTGCACGGCCGTAAGTTTCAGGTGACGATCGCCGGTAGCCAGCCGCTCCATCACCGTCGCCCGGACGCGCCCCTCGCGGGCGGCCTGGCGGTCCTCAATGTTCGTCAGGCCCGCCGCATCGACATCTGCCAGGGTCCACTGCCCTGCCGCCCGCCCCCTGAGGTAGAAATCGCACGCGATGGCCGGGCAGTCGGGATAGATCCGGAAGCGCCGGCGAATCCACAGGTCCGCCAGCCGCACCGTGCAGTCGACCTGCAGGTGCCCCGGCTCTGCCGCGGTCGCCGGGCGATCCGTCACCTCCAGCGTGCCGTCCGCCGGCTCGTCGGACTGATCGGGCAGCGCGCAATCCGGCTTGTCGGCCGCAAGTGTCCACACCCGGCCGGTCCGCCGGTCAATCAGGCTGCGGCTGACGAGGTGTCCGCCGTTCCAGTCAAACTCCCGCCGGATGCAGCGGTTTTCCAGGACCAGCCTGTCGCCATCAAGCATTGCCGAACAGTGGTCTTGCGTCACCGAAGCGCCTCCCTGACAAGACGATAAAACCTCCACCCCACAGCCGGCCGAACCCCCGGCGGACCGGCCATCTGCCTTCAATCCGCATTTGGCGGGCTTGCGCCGCTGCCCGGCCCGTTGCGATCCCGGCCGCGCATTCCCAGGTCACGACCCTGGCGCGATCTGCACCCGTTTCGGGCAGATGCGCAAGGCACATGGCCGCAGCGACCACGCGAGCCACAGGTTACTGCAAAAGCGCCGCTGTGTCGCCGGGACCCGCCCTGTACGCCTGATTCGCGTGCCCCAGCGACACACCCACCAACCGCAGATCGGCCCCTCTTGGGACCAATAACCTTGCAAGATTGTTGCAACATCATGCCCCATCCGCTTGACAGCAGCGGCCGGGCCAGATACGTTTATGTGCTCGCCGGGCAACCCATACCCGCGCGAGACGACAAACAGCAGGGGCCGTAGCTCAGTTGGGAGAGCGCTTGCATGGCATGCAAGAGGTCGCGAGTTCGAATCTCGCCGGCTCCAGTTTCCCTAAGATAGGCTGAACATTAGAGTTACGTACCTGTCGACGGTCGGCAGAGCAGCCCAAACCGCTGCTGGAAAAAAACGGTAAATACCGTTTTCAGCTCAAGGTGGGAGCTCTGTCACGTCAAAACTCGCCCGCAATGCCGTTCCGGCTTACCGTCTCCACAAGGCATCCGGCCGTGCCGTCGTCACGCTGGATGGGCGGGATTTTTACCTGGGGCCGCATGGCTCGCCCGAAAGCCGGACCGAATATGACCGGCTGGTATCCATCTGGATCGCCAATAGCCGTCAACTGCCGGCCGATCCCAAACGTCAGCTGACGATCAACGAACTGATCCTGGCCTACTGGCAGCACGTCAAGGAGTACTGCCGGAAGGATGGCAGACTGCCGGAAGGATGGCAGGCCGACCAGCGAGGTCGAGGCCGTCCGTACTGCATCGTCGTGACTTGACATCGACACCAACGTCACCCAGCGGGAGAAAAAAGGCAGGCGGGAGGAGTACGCCTCCCGCCTGCCAGGTGTCGCAAAGATGCGCTGTGCCTACTGCGGATCACCACGCCTGAACCAGTTACCTTTGAGCAATGCATAGTCAAAGACCTGGACCTGTCCGTCACCGTTGATGTCGGCGTCGGTGGCGTAACTGTTCCAGGAGTTCTTCAGGATCGAGTAGTCCAGGATGTTGACGATGTTGTCGCCGTTCAGGTCGCCGCCCAGCAATATGCCGCCGGAACCGGCGAAGTCGAGCAGAGCCTGGCCATCACCGTCCAGGGCCGTTGCCAGGCCCCTGCGCAGATGCCAATCGGTCTTGGCACTGACATAGACCGTACCGGCCGGTACGTCCGTAAGTGCATAGTCGAAAACGGCCCCGCCACTGTTTGTCAGTTCGACTGTCCACGTCCTGGCATATATGCCGCCACTGGCAACGAAGGTTACGCGCACCGTGTGAGCAGGCGTGGTGCCTGTGCCGAGGAAGTACTGGAGCTCGATCTGCCCGCTCACCTGGTTCTTGTTGATGTTGAACGTCTGCGGTGCAGCCGTACTGCTGTTGCCGGCGCTGTCGGTCACGCTCGCGTCGATAGTAGCTGCACCGTTGGCGGTGGTGGCTGTAACCGTCCAGGTGTAGTGGAAGACGCCGGCCGTCTCGTCCACGAATGTGGCCGCCTGGGCTGTGCCGCCGTTCGGCGTGACGGTAACCGTCGGATTGCCTGCCAGCCCAGCGGTCGCGTCGCTCGCGTTGACGTATATGTCCACCGTTCCCTGCACGGCCTTGACGCTCGTGCCGATCAGTTCCTCGCCGGCCTGTGTCGCCGAATCGATGCTGACCACAGGTGCCGTGCGGTCGACGTGGATGGTGGTGTTGGCCGTCGCCTCGTTGCCGGCCCGGTCGACAGCCTTGACCGTCACAGCGTGAGCTCCGTCGACGAGTGCCGACGTGTCGAGGCTGTAGGGGCTGCTCGCGGTGAAGAACGCACCGCCGTCAACCGCCAGCTGATAGTAGTCAACGCCGGCCAGCGGATCATTCGCGCTGAAGGTGAGCGTGACGCTGTTGGAGTTGCTCCAACCAGCCGGATCAGCCGCGATCGTGACATCAACGGGAGCCGTGCCGTCGATGACGATGGTTGTGCTGTCGATCTTGAGCGGCCAGACGGGCTCGGCGTTCAGATCGCTCAGCATGGTCGCATAGCCCTCCCCGCCGTCGGGGCGGAAGACGACGCGGGTCTTCCCTTCAGTGGTTCCGGCCTGTAGTGCGAGGATCGCAATGGTGTTGTCCTCATCGGTGCCGGCAGGACCGCCATCGAGCGTCACGCCGATAGCCGTGTCGATCTCACCGGGCACGCTCCAGCTTTCGTAGATCAGCTCGGTCCACGGGCCACCACCGGGTACAACCGTCCCGGCCGTCGGGAAGTAGGTCGAGCTGTAGCCGAGCAGCGCCTGGCAGCCGTTGACCATCTGCGCCAGATTGGCGATATTCATGTCGACGATCACGGGCTCGCCCGGCTTAACGAACAAGGAGGGCGTTTCCGGCTGGAGGTAGAGGACATTCTGCTGGCAGGCGGGGACAGTGGTCAGCCACGGATCGAAATCGACGTTGGCTCCAACGCGATCGCCCAGACCCGTACCGACACCGCTCGGGCCGCTGGCGTGACCCCACCAGTTCTGCTCGGCGGTGACCGTCGCAGCGAGGGCGCTGGTAGCGATTCCGTCGCCGTTGCCCACAATGCTCGAATTGCTGACGACAACATTGGTGGCCGTGCCACCGAAGTTGTGATAGAAGAGGATGCCGCTCCGCTTGTTGCCGGTGATCGTGCAGCAGTCGACGGCAACATCGTCGATGCTGGTGGTTCCTTCGGTCCCGAAGAGGATTCCGTCCGTCGCATTATTGGAGAAGGTGCAACCACTGAACGTCAGGCCCGACGAAGCCGAATGCCACTCCCAGAGGGAAACGCCGAAGCCGCCGCCCGGCGCGCCGCCGTTGTTGCTGGCGGTGATGCCGGAGAATGTGGCGTTGGAGGTCTTGACCAGGTTGATGCCCTTGGACTTGTTGAAGCTGAAGCTGCCCCCGACGACGTTCAGGTTGCTGGCAGAGATCGGCGTATCGATGTCGAAGCCGATGCCGTGGCCGGGGTCGGCCAGGCCGTTGTACTCGAAGCGCGAGTTCTCGATGGTCATGTTGTTGATCGTGCCGCGGGCGCTGAAGCCCCAGGCGCCGGAGTGGTGGACGTTGCAGTCTTCCACAACCACGTTCTGGTAGACGCTGTTGCCCATGAAGACGTTGCGGCCGGCGGCGTAGGCTACTTCCACGTCGCGCATGATCAGGTTGTCGAATGTGCTGGCCGTCTCGGCGATGCGCAAAGCGAAGCCAGGCCCGTAGCTGTTGGCCGGGTCCCGGGTGAAGGTGAGCCCTTCCAGTGTAACACTCATGCCCGATCCCCGAATCTCCACGCCATTGGTCTTGCCCTCGCTGAGATGCACGATGGCTTCACCGCTTCCGGCGCCGACCAGGTTCAGTGACTTCTGGATATTCAGGTCCTTCCAGATCCAGGAGCCGAGGTGGGTCGATCCGGCGTAGGTGCCGGCGGCGACGTTCACCGTGCCGCCGACATCGACCGCGTCGATCGCCGCCTGGATGTTCGCGAAATGTGTCAGCTGCCAGCCCCACGTCGAGCTGTCGAAGTCGTCGTCGACCCACACCTGCGGAGCATTCTCCAGGTCGACCAGAACGGACGAACCGTCACTCAGGGCGATCTCGACGGCGTCAACCTTGCCCGTGAACCCGACAGCCCAGCTGCTGCCCGTCTGCAGCGACAGGTACTTGATCGGCTCCGACGAATAGTCCACCACATCGCTGCTGCCGCTGGTCGGATAGGCACCCCAATCAAGAGGGCCCGCCTGCAGATCGGCCAGCGCGGGGCCGTTATAGAACCCGGCCACCGTACGGTTCGAATCATAGAATCGCAGCTGGTTGTCCCCTGCCGCCGTAAACCACCTGTTCCACTGCCCGGCCGGGGCGTTCAGATCCGATGAGTAGAGCGGCTCGGCATTCAACCTGCGGCCATACCAGCTCGCATCGCCGCCGGTGAAGGGCTTGGTGTAGATGAGCAGGCCCCAGTCCGGATCGGTCTGAGCACCGCTCTTTTTCGTGTAATATGAAATGCTCGCCAGTTCCTGTACAGCCACCTCGCGCCCGAACATGTCTTCGGGAACCAGGTATAGCACCGCCTTGTCTGTTCCCGTGCCCTGCCACGACCCCAACCCGATCTGTTGATCAGCGCTGGTCGCCGCCGCCCCAGCGGCCGACGCGGTGGCCTTGTCCATCGTGACGGTGCCGGCCAACGCGCCGGTACCGACAGTCGCTAGAAGAATCACTCCCACATATAGCATTCTCATCTTGCTGCCTCCCTCTTCTGGGTTCACCTCTGTCGCCCGACCCGGTGCCGGCCGACGCATATTGAACAAGCAACAGCGAGGGCGAGGCAGTTTTGCCTCGCCCTCGCATGCCTTTGCAGCGTTTACTGCGGATCCCCGACCCGGAACCAGTTCTGCTTCATCAGCGAGTAATCGAGGATGTTCACGATACCGTCGCCGTTGATGTCGGCTGCAGCATTCGTGCTGTTCCAGTTGACCTTCAGCACCGAATAGTCCAGCACGTTGATCGAGTTGGTGCCGTTGACGTCACCGCCGAGCAGCGTGAAGGCCACACCGTCGGCCTGGTCGTCACCGTCGAACGTCACCGCCTGCCGGCTGCGCAGATGCCATGCCGTCTTGGCGCTGAGGTTGACCACGCCGGCCGGCACGTTGGTCAGGACGTACGAACCGCTGGCGGTCTGGCTGCCAGGATCATTGGCGAAGCAAACGGTCGGCATCCAGGTCTTGAGTACCGCCCCGCCGGCATCGGTCGCGACAAAGGTGACGGTGCGGTCGACGCTGTAGGCGGTGCTGCTGTTGACACTGCTGAAGCTGACCGTGCCGCTCACCTGCGTCTTGTTGACCTCCAGCGTCCCGCCGACGCTGGCAGCATTGCCGGCCTTGTCGGTGGCTGTCGCGGTGATTGTCCAGGTGCCGTTGGCGGTGCTCGCCAGCACCTCGGTTGTGTACGTGTAGGTCTCGCCGGCCTGCTCGACGAACGTCACCGGAAGCGACGCCGCCCCCTGCGTGACCGTCACCTCGGGATAGGTATCCCAGCCGGCGAGATTGTCGGTGGCGTCCACCGTGATCGTCACAACGCCCTGGATCGTGACGCCCGCGCCGTCCAGAACGTCGTTGCCCGACTGGGTGGCGGTCAGGTTGCCGATCGTCGGGGCCGTACCGTCGATGTAGATGTTCGTGCTGTTGATCTTGCTCGGCCAGATCGGCTCGTTCGGATTGGCCATGCTCCCGAAGAAGGTCTGCTTGGTGTCCAGCACCGGGTCATCCTCGCGGAAGACCAGCTGCGTGACGCCCTCGGCGATGGGCTTAAGGCCGATGATGGCCACCTTGGCATCCTCATCCGTCCCCATAGGAGCGTACTGATTCACAACCACGACCGTATCGATGTCGCCGGGGACGCCGCTGCCCGGATAAGCCGGGTCGCCCGCGACGAACCAGATCGGGCTGTCCCACACGTCGCTGCCGCCCGGGGCGACGCTGACATCCGCCGCGTCGGCCGAGAAGTGCGTGCTGCTGAAGTGCAGCATCGCCTGCAGGCCCGCCACCTTCTCCTGGAGGTTCGCGACCTTCAGGTCCACCAGGACGGTGTCGGTCGTCTTGACGTAGACCGACTCGTCCGTCGGCTGGAGGTAGACGACGTTGGGGAAGGCTGCCGGGTCCGGCTTGGCCGCGGGGCTCGACACATCGAGCATGGACGCGTGGTAGTCATAAGCGAAGTCACCGTGGGCGCTGCCGAGCCAGCCCGCGCCAGCCGGCATGCCCCACCAGTTGTCGGTTGCATCGACGGCGGCGGACGAGTTGCTGACCAGGCCCCAGTCGTTGCCGGTAATGGCATTGTTGTTGACGCTCCCGCCGACAGCGGAGTCAACATACAGGCCGAAGTTGCTCAGGCTGACGTTGTTGCCGCTGAGCGCGACGTTGTCGCCGAAGGACATGATGGCCGAGGCCGCCCAGCCAGGTCCGGTATAGTAGAAGCCCCAGCAGCGGTTGCCGGTGACCGACCCCGTGGCGCCCTGGCCGACCTGGATGCCGTTCTGCGCCGTCACGGCCGTCGGGCCGACGCCCAGGACCGTGTTGTTACGGATGTCTACGGTCAGTCCGGTGCCATGCGCGTACAGCGCGGTCTTCTGGATGTCATAGGCGTCGCAGCCGACGATGCTGAAGCTCCGTGCGGCCCCGTCCGTGTTGAATGCGCCGATACCGATGCCGTGCTGGGCGCCGCTGAAGGGCGTATCCTTTACATTCCTGACCACGCACTGCTCTACCGCACCGCCGGCATTGTGATAGGCGATGCCCATGAATCGGTTGTTGCTGTTGCCCTGGCCATTGCCGTCCAACGTAAGGTTGCGGATGACGACATTGTCCGCGTCGTGGACGTACACCACCGGCTTGTTGTTCGCGCTGGCGCCAAAGACGTTGGTCAGGACGGCTGGCGACTGAATGACGGTATCGGGCCCCGCACCGACCAGGGTCAGGTCCTTGGCGATGTCGAGCTCCTCGACGTACGTGCCCGCCGCCGCGTGCACCGTGCCGCCTGCCGCTACTCTGGCAACGCCTTCGGCCATTGTCTGGTACGGGTTGAGAGATGTACCGTCGCCGCCAGCCGGCGCGGCGGCATCGACGTAGACCACCGACAGCACAGCCGGACTGACCCGCTGGTCCTCGATGACGGCGTTGCTGTTGGCAGCGCTGATGGTAGCGATGTCCGTGTAGTATGCGGGAGGCGTCGCGCTGAGGATCGCAATATCGACCGCGTTCGCCTGTGAACCGGTTCCCCACGTGTTGCCTGTAAAGGTCATATCGGCACCGTCAACGACCCAGCCCCTCGTGCCGTAAACGTGATTGTTCCTGATGCTTCCGGTCGTGGGGCTGGCGAGACTGCCGTTCATGTATGCCGGCTGACGAAGACCGTAGATCGTGTTGCCCTCGATCGTTAGATTCTCCGATCCGTAGGCGATTTCCATCGCTCGACTCACATCGCCATCCCCCATGGTCCACTGGCCTCGGATGACGTTGTCGAGGATGCTCACGTTGTCGGCACCGATGTAGATCAAATTCTGCACACCCGCCTTGTCCGTCTTGACGATCTGCAGGTCGCGCAACGTTGCGCCCGCAGCGGTGAGCCCGAACGCGCTGCCGGTCGCTTTGGTCACCTCGAATATGGTGGCGCCACTTCCGGCCCCGATAATCGTCAGGTTGGCCTTGTTGACGTTGACGGTAGCACTGAGGGTGTACGTTCCCGCCGCCACCTCAATCGTGTCGCCGCCGGTCGCCGCAGCCACGGCCTCACCAATCGTGTCATGGGCAGTGCCCTGGGTGACGTTGAGCACCGGTTTGGCGGTGCTGAGGGTGGTCATGGCCGCATCGGCGTACCAGGGGTCATACACCGCATCGCCGGTGACCCCGTCGCCGGTGCCGGTCGGTGCCGGGCCATCGACCGCGCCCCACCAGTTTCGCTGCGCCTGGACGGTATCGGTCACGGCCGCGGTGACTTCGAGGCCATAGCCGCCGTTGCCGGCAATGACGTTCTCATGCACGGCCACGCGCTCGGTCGTATTCCCGTGATAGTCGATCGTCAGACCATTGCCCGTGTTCCCGGTGAGGGTGTTTCCGGTGATGGCCAGGTCGGCACCCTTGATATCGATGCCGTGGCTCCACATGCCGGAGAACGTGTTGTTCGCAATGTTGATGAACGTGGTGACACCCCAGAAGCTCACGCCCTTGCGGCAGTTCGTGAAGGTGTTACCGGAAACCGCCAGGTTCGTCAGATTGCTGCCCGCCAGGGCATCCCACGGGAAACCATCGGCTGTATTGTCCGCAATCGTCCCGCCGTTGACGCCGGTAAGGTAGATGGCCTTGGCATCGGACACCAGGCTCGCACCGGGGATGAACGCATTCCCGCTGATCGCCAGGCCGCTACCTGCGTACTGGCACACAACGGCCGTTCTATTGACGGTCATGCGGTTGCTGGCGACCTGGACATTGTCGCCCGTTTTGAGCAGCACACCGTCCCGACCATCCATAACGTTGTTTGCGATCAATACGTCGCTCACGCTGCCGCTGCTGGCGCAGCGGACGACGCACGTATCGGCCGTGCTGTTGGTCTGGTCACCATTCAGCGTGAAGCCGTCGATCGTCACATTCGTAACGCCGTTCGCGATATCTATCAGGACATCCGGGTTAGGTGTCGACAGCCCCGCCTCGGTAATGATGGACTCGACAGCAAGATCAACTCGTACGCCCGCCGACGTCGGGTCAACTCCGGCCTGCGCGCCCAGGAGGGTGAGCGACTTGTTGATGTTCAGCCGCTGAGTGTAGACGCCTGCCGCTACATTGACGGTCCCGCCAGCCTCAACGCCGGCAACACCGTCAGCGACGGTAGCGAAGGCATCGGTTCCGAATACGTGCCCTTCGACAGCCTGCCCGGCACTGTAGCCGGCCCAGTCATCATCCACCCAGACTTCTGTCGGCAGACCGACAGCCACACTGGCGAATCCGCAGACCGCCACAGCGAAGATCGTCATCAACCTTTTCACGATACTCCTCCTTATACAGACATGTCACAGTCCGCGCCGTATACGGCGCACCCTCTCTGCGGTCGCGCCACACCACGCATGGCACGAGCTATTCAGACGGCAACCCGAACCCGGCCAGCGTGCACCGCGCGCCGGTCACCGTACAGTCAGTATGTCCTGGGTCATCGGGGCATCTGGAATGGCAGCCGCACTGAAAGCACAGCCGCAAGCAGACATCCCATGCACCCTCCCAACGCCTCTTGGCCTCGGCGGCGGCGCCGCTCAGACCAGGTCAGACACCCTCATTTCCGGAGCTGCCCCCACCACCGCGCCCGGCGCAACCAAGCGCAGCCTGCAACGAGTCACACCATCCCGTCCGCTGCTGCTGACACTCATGGACCGTCCTATTTCCCGTTCGACAATCCTCTGACGCCGGACCCCATACACGTATCTACTAACAGACCTGTAGCCGACATGGTAAAACAAGTAACGTCCAATATATTGATTGCCACTTTCCTGTCAATCAATGCCCACAAAACCGGGCTCTTTGCCGCTCAGCGTCCTAGGAGTCTATCATGAGAGGCCGGCGTTATCGCCCTGCCATGCAAGCCGACTCAGCCATAGCCCTGCATGGTCACTGATCCGCGAGCCGCCCAGCCAACGCGCCTGTGCGACCGCGCCGGCCACGCCGTTCCGCACGCGCGCACCCGAGCGCGTCGCGCAGGGCACGTAGCAGCCGTCGAGGTACCGTGCCTCCGTCCGCCACCTTCGGCGGCACCGGAATGTGCTGCGCAGGCAGTTCCGGCTCACGTAAGCGGTGGAAGGCAACGTGCCCGGCTGTCGTGGCCATCAGCGCCTCGTTTCTGGCAAGACAGGTCGCGCCGCAGCCGGCCGAGCCGGCGGCGCAGAGAATCGTCAGGTCCTTTGGAACCCGCATGCCATACTGCTCTGCAGCGGTGCGAAGGCCAACCGCCGTGTTCGCGTCGGCAGCGATGACCGCAGGGCGACGACCGTGTCCACCCAAGATGGAGTCAACCAACCCCTCCCAATTGCCACTTCGTGCCAGCAGATGAATGCGAGCATCTGCGTGCCGCACGTCCGCGTCCTCGCACGCAGCCAGAAAGCCTGCCTTCATAGCGATAGAGGAAAAGCGAGATTGTTTTGCGTTGCCTTGCGTTCCCATATAGTAGATATCATGCAGGCCTGCATTAAGAAGTACGCGTGTTGCCACGTACGCGCCACGCAGGCGGGCAGTGAAGATGCAATCCATCTCGATGTCGAATCGAAGAACATCCACGCCCACGATATGGACACCCTTTCGAGCACGTGCCAGTGCGCAAGTCGCCGCCGCCGCCTCCCCGACAGCTACGAGCAGGACGGGATGATTGCGGCTCAGGCCCTGCACGTAACCATCGTGATGGCTGTGTACCAGCGAGACGTCATGACCGCTGGCCCCCAGGTGCTCGACGATTGCGTTCGCCAGGGCTTGATCGGGGCCTGCCGCACGCAATGGCGCGTCCGTGGATCCGGCCGATGGCCCGGAGGCAGGCAGGATGACAAGTGCCTGTCCGGTACGACGAGGGGCAACAAAGGTACCGCTGCCCGGAACGACCTCGACAAGCCCCATCTCAGCCAAGCGCTTGATAGTGTGTCCGGCGGTGGCGCGTGAGACATGGAATCGGGACGCGACTTCCGTTACCCCCGGGCAGCGGTGCCCAACCGGCTGCTCCGCGATCTCGGCGGCGAGCGTGTTCGAAATGCCGACGTACTTGACCTGTTTCGGCACGATGTTCTCCAAGTTGCATAGCAGGTACGTGTTAACGACGGCATTGCGCGGACGACGCCCGTTTGCTTGACGCCGCCCCCAAGCCTATACATGCGGGGCGAAAGACTGTCAACCCCGGCGCCGCTCCCGAAGCAGTAAGGTTGCCACCGCAACTGACATAAGCAGGCATAGTCCCGGTTCCGGGACCGGAACCCAGCGCACCGCATGCCAGCGCCCGTCAAAAGACTGAGCGGAACCCACGACTATCCCGTCGTCGTTGACACCATAGGCAGAGCTGAACAGGCCGCCCAGCGTGCCCAGATCGATCAACTCGAAACCATCGAAGAGAAAGGCATGATAATTGCCGGCCGGCAACTCCGCCCAGCCGACCACATGTCCATGATTGTTGAGACCGTACGCCCAGCTCTCCTGACCGCCAAATGTGCCCAGATCCCTGACTGCGCCGTTGTCCCAAAGGGCTGCGTGCTTGGCACCGCCGTAGGTATTGCTCCAGAGGATAACCTGGCCGGCGTCATTGATGCCGCGAGCTGTGCTCCAGGTGGAGCCCGGCAGGCCGTCCAGCCGGGCAATTCCGGCCGCATCCCAAATACAGGCCCATTCATTCCCGAAAGCGTCGTCAGAACTGCCGACGATCGTGCCCGCCGTATTGATGTCGTAGGCAACGCTATACGCCCCGCCCAGCGTGCCCAGATCGTGAACGTGGCCTTCCTTCCAAAGCGCGGCACGGTACGTGTAGGCATCGACGTAGGCGTTGCCCACCACCTGCCCCAGACCATTGATGCCCCACGCCGCTCCGCTCGGACCGCCAAGGGTCGGGAGTTCCTCAATACCGTCCGGCCCCCATCGAGCAGGCCGCGTTTGGCCAGTCGCCGTCTGGGACCATCCGACGACGTCGCCAACATCGTTGATGGCGTACGCCCTGCTCCTGGCGCCTCCGAGCGTTCCGAGATCACTCATTGAGCCGCCGGATGCGAGGAAGGCATGCTCGACGTGGAGGTGCGTGTAGGATTCGCCGACGACATGTCCCGAGGCGTTTACGCCCCTTGCACGTCCGTATCCGCCCCCGAGCGTCCCGAGGTCTTCGACACGGTAGCGTACCGCCCCTGATGCCATGGCCGTCAGGACTGCGACGAGAATCAAGGCCCGCCGCAGGACGGCGGCACTGGAGGCCGATTTCCGATCCGAAGTTTGCGGCAAAGGCACTGCCAGACCCCTATCGATGAGACAGCCACCCGGCGGTGGCTGCCCTGCCCCTGTCAGGCATATCCTTGATGAATGTCCGCGCGACCCCGTCTCAGGCCTTGAGCCTGCGTCGCAATACAGCCATGCCGCCGATCGCGAGCAATGCCAGGCTCGCCGGCTCCGGCACCGCGAACGTATCCACGATGACGCGGTCGACGATCCCGCCCCACATCGCGTCGCTGGTCACGGCGATATCAGCTTGCATGCTGCCAGGCTGCATCTCCCATTTGGTCAGAGTCAAGATCCAGTCGCCGCCGGTGGCAACGCGCTCTACCAGCTGGTGCTGCGTTTCCAGCAGCGAAGCGCCCGGCACACTCACGACCGGCTCCGCCGTGATGTCGACGAAGGAGACCGTCTGTACCCAGATTTCTGCCAACGGCATCGTTGAGGAGCTGATGGGTACGCTCAGGCTAATGACGCCCGCGCTGCCCAGGTCCCAGTACCCGGTCTGGCTGCCAAGGCCGGGCAGCTGCAGGAGCCAGCCGGATGCGAACTCGCCCGGCGTCACTGTCGCTGCCGCGGTGCCCGCCGCATTGACGCTCACGTCCGGGCTGGCAGGATTGCTCGCATCACAGAACTGCCATTGCTGATAGGTACTGCCAGGCTGCCCCTGCCAAGACGGAACGAAAGCAGCCTGCGATACACCGGCCAGAAAGACCACTGCTATCACCGCCGACTTCAATGTGCGAACTGTGCAATTCATGTGATCACGCCTTCCTGAAGTTGTTGCCGTACGAAACTGAATAATACGCCGGGAGCCAATTGCACGTTCTCAAGCAAACACTGCCGTGAGAGAAAAGCGTGCGACCCGGCCCGAACCACTACTGGACGAGTAAGGCACACGGTACGACGGGACAAGGCCATCTCGTTGCCTGTACAGGACAGGCAAGAATGGTGCCAGCCAGCGGAATAACGAGTACGCAAATCATAATGAACAACCATGAATAGACTTATGTCCACATGCCGAGCCGGCTGCCGCGGACATGTGTGGTCACTGGTAAACATCGGCCCGCAAATGATGATGCGATTTGGCAACAAAGCGGTGAGTCTGATATACTTGCCTTCCAGCTGGCAATGCCTGTCATTCCTCCTGCGTCCTAGGACGAAGGGGGCAAGACGACCCAGCTCGCCGCTTGCGGCATCATCTCGTATCAACAAGCGCGGCGTGCGGCCTGTTCCAGGCGATGGCTGGACGGCGCGGACTCGTAGGCAGCAGCAGTGACCCGCAGAAGTAGAAGTCCGACTGCTGCTGAAAGGCTTAGCGGCTTGAATGCCAGGGCTCAGGGGACCCTATCACCAAGCACTGTTCGCTGCACCGCCAACCATTCGAGCCATTCCGGCCGGTGTTCGAGTCTGGCCGCTTGATCGAGGAGATCTTTGACTCGCTCAGGGTCGCGGTCCAGCCGCATGTAGCACTGGGCCAGTTGCTCGATGGCTGGCAGCAGCTGAGCGTCCCGCTCCAGAGCCAGTTCGTACTGGTCGCAGGCCTTCTGCCATCGGCCGGTCTGCTCGTACAGCAGGCCGAGATTGTAGTAAGGCAGAGCGGAGTCCGGCTCCAGGATCGAAGCCTGCTGCAGAGACTGGGCGGCCTGATAGTACCTGTCCTGCCGCATATACAGGACGCCCAGATTGACATGGGCGACGAAACTGTAGGCATCCAGCCCCAGGGCTTGTCCCAACAGGGCCTGCGCCTCCTCGTACTCGTTGTCCTCGATCTTGCCGCCCGCCTGCCGAGCCAGCACCGTCGCCCGGGCACGACGCTGCAGCAGATCAGCGCGCAGGTGCTGGACCCGCTCCTGCTCGGTCGGCGGATGGGGCTGTGCACAGCCGGTCCACGCGGCAGCTACTATAATGCTCCCGAGGATCAGGCAGATCCTGGCCGTCCTCAGCGAGCCGGCTGAGAAACGGGCCCCGGAGCAACAGGAATCACTTCGTCTTGCCATGGTACAGCATTCTCCAAGTCACTGATGACGATGGCCGGGTTGCGCGGCCACTGGGCATCAACATCCACCCGGTCCACTTCGTACTGACTGATCATCTTCAGGTCGATAAATCGATCGTCCCGCAGGATCTTGGGACGCAGGAAGAAGTACAGCGTGACGGTCCGTCCCGTCTTATTCAGACTCTGGAACAGATAGCCGAGACCGGGAATGTCGCCGAGCAGCGGCACCTTGCGGGTCACCTCGGCGAACCGTTTGCGCTGGAGCCCGCCGATGACGATCGTATGATTGTCCGGCACGGTCACTTCGCTTTGCACCGTGTTGGTATCCCTGGCCGGCGGGATCGTCACGCCGCTGACCACAGAGGGGGGGCCGACGAAGGAGTTCAGCTGCACCTGGTATTCCAGGCGAAGGTGGTTGCTCTGGCTGATGTGCGGGACGACGGCGAACTGGATGCCGGCCTGGACGAACCCGCCGAAGCTGGTGGTTGCCACCGTGTCGCTGGCGTTGATCTGGGTGTAGGGTTCCTCGCGGACGCTGCTGATCAGGCCCGGCACGTTGTCGTTGACCAAAATCTTCGGATACGAATGGATGCTCGCCCTGCCGGTGGTCTCCAGGGCCTGGAGCACGAAGGGCACTTCATCGGGACGCAAGATGGCGGCCCCTACGCCCGGCTGGGCGATCAAGGTTCGCTCGCCCGTGTTGGGATTGATCGTAGACAGGCCGAAGGAGGTGAAAAACAGCGTCGTGGTATCGCCGTGCGTGTTCGGCTGCCAGCTCTCCAGTTCGATTCCGAGGCTGAAGTCGTCATCGGCGGTCAGTTCGACCAGGACGGCTTCGATCAGCACCTGGGGCCGCCGCCGGTCGAGCTGGCTGACGATCTGCTCGACCGCCTGCTGATCGGCGGGACTGGCCCAGACGATGACCGAGTTGGTGTCGGCGTTGGCGGCGATCCGCGGAGGCAACTGCAGTGCCGGCGCGACCCGTCCACCTCCGGCCGCGGGCTGGCTGGCAGGAGGTCCCGTTGGCGAAGCCGCTGGAGGCGGAGGAGAAGGAACCTGCTGCGGCACGGGTGGCTGCACGGAGGTTATCCCCATGACCTCGGCTGTCCCCAGCCGCGGGCGGGCCTGACGCGCATCGGCCGTCGTATTTTCCCCGCCGGTCAGTCCCGCCAGCAGGGCCGCCATCTCCTGGGCATTCGTGTTTTCCAGCCGGTAGATCCGGATCCGCCCCGGGCCTTCGGGGATCGGGATGTCCATGCTCTGCACCAGGGAGTCGGCCTGCGCCTGATCGGCCATCGATCCGATGACCGTGATCGCATTGGTCTGCCTGCTGATGGCCACGTGACAGCGGCTGCGATTCGACGTGCTGGGGCCGCGGCCTGCGGCCTGCTCGAACACCTTCTCCAGCGCGTCGTAGATCTCCTGGGCGTCGATGTTGCGGACCGGATAGGTGCGGATCGTCCGCATCCCGGGCTCATCCAATGCCTCGATGACCTGCCTGACGGCTTGACGGTCCTTCGCGCTGCCGATCAGCAGAATGCTGTTGGTGTTCGGGTCGGCGAAGGCGGCGAATGGTGCCGTGACGATGCGAGGAGCAGAGCTCCCGGACCGCGGGAAGGATCGCTCAGAGCTTGCGGCGGTTTCCGACGTCCCACCGGCAAGCGGAGAGACACTGGCATAGGCGGAAATCTGCTCGACCAGTTCAGCCGCGTCCCGCTCGGAGATCCTGACGATCTCGACGTTGGCCAGCGAGGAGGGCACGTCCAGCGTCTCCAGCAGGCGCGTGACCTGTGCCAGGTTGGCCTCCGCATCGATCAGGATCAGGCGGTTGCCCATCTGTTGCACCGTCATCCTGCCGTTGCCCGTCAGGAACGGCCTGACGATCGGATCGACCTGGTCGGCCGAGACGTGCTGAAGATCCACCACCTGCTTGGCCAGCCCGAACGCCTCGACGTATTCGTCGAAGGTCATCACGTTGATGACGTTCTTGTCCTTGTGGTACACGAGCCCCGCGGCGGCGACCGCCTTGTCGAGCAGCTCCCGGGCCGTGATGTCCTTGGCCCATAGGCTGACCTTCAGCCGGGCGGACCGGCTGGCGAAGATGCTCCAGCCGCTGTTGTCGCTGATGATCTTGAAAACGTCGGTGATGTCGGCATCGGTGAACTCGACGATGGCGATCCGCTGGCCGCTGTCTTCCGCCGATTCGCTGTGGCCGAAGAGGGCCCCCGACAGGTCCGACTGGGCCTGCACGGCGTTGCCGCACATCAGAGATGCAACCAGCGCGAGCAAAAATGACAGCGATACGACATCGCGTAAACGTTTCGCATCACACATAAGATACTAAAACCCCAATACCACCTGTTCGGAGGCCAGCTTCAGATGCACGCTCCTGGGCTCCACTTTCTCGACGGAAAACGCGGCCACCTGATCGCCGGCGGCCACCCGCTTGACACCTTCGTCCTTGACCTGGATGTAGGCCACCAGGGACTCGCCCTGCCGCGTGATGCTGCGCAGGGTGAGTTTCTTGAGCAGATCCTGCGCGGTCGCCTGCACGCCGCTGTCGACGGCGGTCTGGTGGCGGGCCTTGAACAGAACCCGCTGTTGCAGCGTCGCCAGCGACTCCGGCGGCAGGGGCGTCACCTCCGGCAGCGCCAGCGGCCGGGCATCCTGCACGAGCAAGTCACGATCAACCGCATAGCCTAAAGGACGCAGACCCTCCCATGCCAGCCAGCCTGTCATGCACACGACCAGCAGGATCGTTCCGCCCGCCATTGCCTGCACACGTGACGGCCTGGCCGACCATCCGGGCCAGCAGGATCGAAGCCATGCGGCCTTACCAACGGGCTTCATGCGGCCCCTCCTTCGGGCGGCATCTCGAGCAGGATCAGCTCCGAGATCCACAGGGTCGCCTTTACCCGGCCGTCGTTGCCGGCGCCGACGACCTCCATCCGCTCGATCCGGACCGGCAATTCCGACAGGCTCACCTCGGCCAGCAGCCTGGCCAGACTGGCGAGGTGGCCGGTGACCTCGACCTGGACCGTGTGTTTCTTGTAGGCCCGCTGCACCTCCGAGGGAAGGGCCCGAACCTGCCCGATCCGCAACGCCATTCCGGACAGCATCCGGCTGAGCGACCGCAGGAAAAGGCTCAGATCCTCCTCGTTGCTGCGGGCCTCCTGCAGCTGATCCTGCAGGGCGGCGAAGTTCCGCTCGACCGCCTCTCTGGCAGCCAGGTTGCGCTGCACGGACAGCCGCTGGAGTTCGACCTCGGCCAGTCTGGCCTGGATCTGGCGCCTCTCGCCGAGCAGCGGGAACCAGACGAACCGCGTCACGGCCAGAGCCAGCAGAGCCAGCAAAACCAGCCGTGCCAGACGACGCTCGCGATCTGAGAATCTCATTGTCGCTGCCCCCCTTGCCTGGCTGTCATCCGGGCGCGGCACGTGCAGCGGAACTCGACGACGGGCTGCTGCCCGCTGCCGCTCTGCTGGGCGTAGTTCAGCTGGATCTGCGTGAACAGGGGGCTCTTGCGCAAAGACTCCGGCAACTCGAACGCCAGGTGCAACGAATCGGCCAGTCCGTCGATCGTAAGCGTCCCGTCCCCCTCCACCCGCAGCGTGTGATAGAACACCCCGCCGGGTGTGACATCCGCCAGGCCGGACAGGATCCGCAGCGGCTCATCCCGATTCGAGAGTTGCCGGCGGGCCGCCATCAACTGCTCCCGCTTGGCAGCGACCTCGCCGGCCACGTTGATGTAGGGAGCGATCGACTGCTCGGTGGCGTCCGCGAGCCGCCCCATCCGCCAGTTCCCCAGGCTCAAAGCCGCCCAGCCGAGCAGCGCAATGGCCAGGCTCAACCCGACCCACCACGCATCCTGGCGCAGGACTGCTCGTCGCCGCGCATGATCCCGGCAGCTTTGCGGCACGATAGCCGCGTGTTGAGCCAAACTGTCGCGGCATCCTTGAAGCCATGCCGCCCCGGCCAGTCGGATTGCCGGGACCTGCATGTCCGGGTCGATGCCATCGAAGAGGGTCTCGTCCAGCGGATGGACTTCCACTGGCGATGCGTATCGTTGGTTGATCTGATTCGCCAGATCTTCGAGCCACAGGGACGCAGGTCCAGCCACACGGACTTCCGACGGTGCATCCGAGCCGGCGGGATTACCCCCAAACAGAGACAGGCTGGTCAGCACTTCCCGGGCCAGTTCTTCCGCATCCTGACGGGGTCCGCCCAACAGGCACGTGCGTCCCTGCCACCGCTCGTCGTCGTGCCACTGGATGCATTCGGCTGCGCTGTCTTGGCCTAGCACATAAAGGCAGCCCGATCGCAACTGCGACAGGGCCCGCAGCCCGGCCAGGCTCGCCAGGGGGGCCGGGATCAGGCCGCCCACCGGGATCTTCCGGCGGGCGAACGGTTCGCACAGTTCGGCGACCACAGACGCTTCGGCCAGAAAGCACCGGACGGCTGTGCGGCCAGGCTCGGACGAACCGATCACCGCGTAGCCGTACTGCGTGTGCTCGGCGCCATAGGGCGAAAGCGTCTCGATCTCGTGCGAGAGCATCAAATGCAGCTCGGCCGGGTCATCGCTTGGCAGCGTTACGTCCCTGGTCAGGACCTGCTGCGGCGGCAGGACCAGGGTGACAGCCGGCAGGCTCGCCCAGCGCCCGCGAAGGGACCCCAAGGCCGCCACCTCCGGCAGATGACCGAGCACCAGCCGCGAGCCATCCGCCTTGCGCCCCGCAGACTGAATGCGGGCGTACAGCACCGATTGGTCCGGCAATACCTGCACGGCCAGCCCGTCGTCGGCCCGGCCGATCTGCACCCGATCGGCTAGCCTCCATTGGCGGGCACCGGTATTCGCCCGCGGGGGCTCATGCACGTGCGTTTGCTCGCAGCTGTCAACAGCCATACAACACTCTCCAACTACCAGCCGCAGGAGTATCGAATCCTGCATCTGCCCTGCTCTCTGACGAGCAGGGCCTCCTGCCGCACGACGGCCCTGCCATCGGCGTCGTAGACGATCGCCACAGCACGGAAATCCTCCGACGAGGTGCAGACATTCGGCCGCAACACATCCAGCTCCCAGCCCTGCAAGGCGATGGCCTGACGAAGGTCTTCCACCGAGGCAAACACCGCTTCCTCGTCATCCGTGCTCTGCTGATTGTCTCGATAGGCCACCACTGCCGAGGCCCGCTGCAGGTCGAACAGCGGCAACGTCGCCAGCACTTCCGCTGGAGCCGTGTTGACGTTCAGCCTGCCATCGCCCACGCATGTCAGCAAGCTCCAGGGCCCCCGCTGCAGCACACCGTCCAGGTTATCCAGGGGTCGAGTGGCCGCCCCGTCGTCCTCAAAGGGGTCCAGCAGACCGTTGCCATTGGAGTCTTCTCCGAAAAAGACTTCCGGCGTAACGCCGTGCAGCAGGAGCAACTCCTCCACCATCTCCAGCGGTTTGCCCTTGGTTGCATACCCGTACCCGGGCAGGTCCAGATAATCGGCGGATTCCGCACCGTCCGGCTGCCGCTGCTGGTCCGCATCGACCCAATCGGCCAGCAGGGGCGCCACCTGTTCGCCCCAGTCTCCTAGACTTGCCACCTGCGACAGCCCCGAAGGCAGCCCCACGTTGAGCTTCGCGTGCTCGTCGGTGACCGAGCAGAAAGGCCGAAGCTCTCTGGACAGACCCTCGATGGGGCCGCTGAACAGGGGGACCTCCATCATTGCCCCCAACTGCGCCCATGGCTCGTGCAGCCCATCTGTTGCATTGGTATCGCTCTGCAGCGCTGCCCGGGCCCGTTGCAGCGCGGCATAGGCCAGCCACCTGGCCTGTACGGTTCGAGCGGCTGTCGATACCTCCGCCAATCGCATCCGGCACCGGGCTGCCAGATGCAGCGACACCAGGGCCAGGCTCGTCAGCACCACCATCACCATGATCAGTACGAAGGCCCGGCGCCTGGCGGGCCGGCGAGAGACGCGTTGCTGTGCCCTGCGGCCGACCATCACGTGCCTCCCTGCGCATTGGCCGACGTGTCGGCCCGCGTCGCAAGGACCCACTCGACGACCTGGGGCCCATCGGCGGACTCGTCTTCAGTCGCGTTCCAGGTCAACCGAACCTTGACTGCCTTCGGCGGAGCCTGCGCACCGTTGAACTCGGTGGTCCAGGTCAGGGCATCGGAACCTTCGGCAACCTGGCCATACTGCAGATCGAATGCCCGCACGCCATCAGCCACCGTCAGGTGGCCCCACTGGCCGACCGGCACGCTGCCCGACGCCAGCCGCGTCGAGCGCAGCAGTCCGCCAGCTGGCGTTCCAGGGCCGTAGGCGGCAAGCTTGTATTCGATCTGCATCGGCCGCCCACCCGGACCGACAGCCAGGAATCGCATGGAATCGGGCTGGCCGATCCATACCCCTGCGTCGTCATCCGCCAGCAGGACAACCGAGTTGGCCACGTCGCCGGACAGTAGACGCCACAGATCGTACTCTCTGGCCGACGCCTGCATCTGCCGGTCCACTCGCATCTGCACGAAGCGCCCCTGCTGAAAGGCCTCAAGCGTGGCCAGGACGATGACGGCGCTGACAGTCATCGCCACCATCAGCTCGATCAAGGTCAGCGCGGATCGACGGTGGGGGCCCGTGTGTCGCCGAGGGGTCCGTGGCGGATCATATAGGAACGGAAACTTCGTCATATCGCACTCGAAACCTGCAGCAGCGTCGCCAACGTAACCGACCGCTGGCGACCCCGCTGTTGCCAGTACACACGGACCACCGCCTGAGCCAGACCGTCGTGTGGGCTCTGGCTGACCTCGCAGATCCACTGGTATCGCTGATGCCGCCCCTCGAATCGTCCCGCCTGTCGGCCGAACTGCCGGACGGGCACCAGCGACAGGTCCGTCAGCCTGGCATCGGCCAGCATCAGGGCCGTGCGGGTGTTGGCGTCCTGCTGGCTGGCCCACGACGCCATGGCAAATGTGTTCCAGACCGCCAGGATGCCGACGGAAAGCACGACGAGCGAGACCATCGCCTCGATCAACGTAAAGCCTCGATGCATCCGGGATCTTCGCACACTACTCCTCTCGTCGACGCCCTACTCGCCAATCTCGACCAGACGGGTGCTCCCCGCGTACCTGGCTCCGATACGACGGGTCCCGCTCTGCAGCACCAGCTCCACGGCAGGTGCTGAGCCATACGGACGAAACACCACACGATCCATCTCGGAACGACCATCCGCATATGTCGCGGCAAACTGCGTCATTTCAACCGCAAGCGGCAGATCCAGCACGCTGTCCCACGGCATCGGCACATGCTGGAGCTGATCCGTCGCGGCATCTGTCGCTGCCAGTACGACGAAGGCCCTCGTCTGCGGCACGTAGGACATCTGCACCTCGACACCGTTGGCCAGGGCGTACTCCTGGCAGAATCGCAGCTGGGCGCACAGCGTCTTGGCCAGTTCCCCAAGATGCAGGTTCCGGTGCGTGCCTGCAAAACGAGGAAGACTCGTCGCCAGCAGGACGCCCAGGATGCACACCACCAGCATCAGCTCCACCAGCGTAAAGCCCCGTGCCCGGTGAACGGCCCGACGTCCTTCTGGACGGCCGCTGGGGCCGGGCACGCCGGCAATGAGTCGGCGCCTTGTCATTGTGCCGCAGCCGATCCGTCGAGGTTGCTGATATCGTCCTGCGTCCCAAACTGCT